>NZ_JBHXSA010000013.1:27424-212473 GCF_042716475.1 Streptomyces sp. NPDC058671
GGCCCGCCACCCCCCCGGCCCGGGGCTCCCCGGGCGAGCCCCCGCCCGCCCGCCCCTCGGGGGGATCGAGCCTCGCCGCACCGGTCCTTCTCGTGGTCCACGCGGGCGCGTGGTCATCGTTTCCGTGATCCACGCGGGCGCGTGGTCAGCGACCGCCCACCCGCCCGTGCAGCAGCCGGGAGAGCGCCGCGTGCACGTCGTCGAGCGAACGCTCGCTCTGGAAGGCCTGCCAGTCGAGCGCCGCCACCAGCACCATCCCGACCAGCGCCGCCGCCGTCAGCTGGACGTCGATGTCGTCGCTCAGCTCCCCGGCCTCGACGCCCTCGCGCAGCACCCCCTCGACGACCGCGACCGCCTGCTGGCGGACCACCAGGAGCGTCGAGTTCCAGGCCCGGTTGGTGCGCCACAGCTCGGCCACGTACAGCTGGGTGAAGGCCGGGTAGCGGTCGATGAAGACGAGGCCCGCGCGGATCATCGCGTCGAGCGCGTCGACCCTGCTCCCGCCGCGCTCGGCGGTGTCCTCGGCCGCCGTGCGCAGCGAGGCCGTGAGCAGCGACACGCCGTGGCGCAGCAGCTCCTCGAAGAGCTCGGTCTTGCTCTTGAAGTTGTAGTAGACCGTGCCCTTGGCCACGCCGGCGCGCTCGGCGATCTCGTCCACCGTGGTCGCGGAGAAGCCCTGCTCCGCGATGAGGGTGACGGCCGCTTCGTAGAGCTTCGCGCGCGTGGCCTGGCGTCGGGTGCTGCTGCTGTCCATGGGGTCGATTCTCACAGGTGTCGCGGGTGTCACCGGCCCCGTCTCACAGGGTCAGTTCGGGGTGGAGCCGGTCGAGCGTCCATACCTGCCGCCTGCGTGCCGAGATCGCGGTCAGGGCGAGGGCGCCCACGGTGAACGCGGTCAGGACCGCGCAGGCCTGCCAGACGGGCCCGGTCCCGCCGCCGGTGATCAGCCGGCGCAGCGCCTCGACCACGTAGGTCATCGGCAGGAAGGGGTGGACGGCGTTGAAGAAGCCCGGGCTGGTCTGGACGGGGTACGTGCCGCCCGCCGAGGTCAGCTGGAGCATCAGGACCGCGAGGACCAGGATGCGGCCGGCCGCGCCGAAGCGGGCGTTGAGCCACTGGATGATCGCCGCGAAGCAGCAGGTGACCAGGGTGAGGAAGCCGACCGTGCCCCCGGCCCGGGCCATCTGGAGGCCGAGTCCCCAGTGCAGGACCGCCATGAGGGCCGCGACCTGGAGGACGCCGATCGCCGCCACCGGGAACCAGCCGGCGAGCGCGATCCGCCAGGCGGAGGCGCCTGCGGCCAGGGCGCGCCGGTTCAACGGCAGGATGATCATGTACGCGACCATCGCGCCGACCCAGAGGGAGAGCGGGATGAAGTACGGGGCGAACCCGGTGCCGTAGTTCGGCGCCTTGTGCAGGGACTGGGAGGCCAGCCGTACGGGGTCGGCCATGACCTCCGTACGCCGGTCACGGTCCTGCTCGTCGTAGTCCGGGATCCGCTCGACGCCGTCGCGCAGCCCGCCGGCCAGCTCTCCGGAGCCGTCGGCCAGCTTGAACAGGCCGCCGTCGAGGGCGCCCGCGCCCTTCTTGAGCTTGCCGACGCCGGTGTCGAGGCTGACGGAACCGGTCTTGGCCTCGGTGATGCCGGAGTGGAGCTTGTCGGCGCCGTCCGCGACCTTCTTCGCGCCCGCGTTGAGCTCGTTGATCTTCCTGATGGCGTCCTCGACGTCCTCGTCGAGGTGCGGGGCGCGGGCGGCCAGCTCGTCGGCCTGCTTCGTGAGCGTGACGAGCCGGGCGTCCAGGGTCTTGAGGTCGCCCTTGCTGTCCTTGGTCAGCTCGTGCACGTCGTCCGCGACGGTGGCCACGTCGTCGGCGGTGACCGAGGCCTCCTTGAGCCGGGCGCAGATCCGCTCGTCGGCCTCGGGCTTCAGCTCGCACTCCTCCCGGTGGATCGCGGCGAGGCCGTCGTCGGCCTTGTGCGCGGCCGTACGGAGCACGGGGGCGCGCTCGACCAGGTCGTCGAGCCGGTGGCGGACGGCGGTGGCGGAGTCGGAGACGAGCCGGGCGGTGTCGCGGATCGAGCTGCCGTTGTTCGCCAGGTAGGGGCGGACCTTGTCGGCGGTGCCGTTGACCTTGTCGGCGAGCGACTGCGTGCCGTTCGCGACCTTGCGGGAGCCGCTCTCCAGGTCCTTCGCGCCCTTGTCGAGCTTCCTCAGGCCGGCCGCCAGGTCTCCGCTGCCGGTCTTGGCGGTCGTGAGGCCGTCCGCCAGGTCCTTGGAGCCCTTCTTTGCCTTGTCGACGCCCTGCTTGAGGTCGTTCGCGCCCTTGGCGGCCTTCGCGGTGGCGTCGTGGATGTCGGAGAAGGAGATGAAGATCTTGTCGAGGAAGGACCGCGAGGACTTGGTGGAGGCCGCGGTGCGCACCTCGGAGAAGACCGTCCGGGAGATCTGCCCCACGATGTAGTTGTTGGCGTCGTTCGTCCGCACGCGGAGGGCGCCGGTCTCGGGGGAGTCGCCGGAGCTGGAGGCGATCCGCGAGCTGAAGTCGCCGGGCACGGTCAGGGACAGGTAGTACTTCCCGTCCTCGACGCCCTGGCGCGCCTCGGCGTCGCTCACCCGGTGCCAGGCGAAGGTGTCGCTCTCCAGGAGCCCCTTGGTGAGGTCGTCGCCGGCGTTGATCCTCCTGCCGTCGGCGGTGGCGCCCCGGTCCTCGTTGACGAGGGCCACGGGGATCTTGTCGAGCCTGCTGTACGGGTCCCAGAACGAGTACAGGTACAGGGCGCCGTACAGCAGCGGCAGCAGCAGGATCGCGACGAGCGCGGCGCGCGGCAGCTTTCCCCTGCCGAAGCGCCTCAGCTCAAGCGCGGCCAGTTTCGGCGAGCGCATCGGCCGCCCCCTCCTCGGTCGTGTGGTCGGTGTCGTTCCCGGTGTCGGCGACGTCCGCCGGGGCCGTCCGGGCGGCCGGTTCGGCGGCCCTGTCGGCGTCGCCCTCCGGTTCGGCGGCCTCTGGTCCGGCGGCCTCTGGTCCGGCGGCCTCCGGTTCGGCGGCCCCCGGTCCGGCGGTGTCCGGCTCGGCGGCCCTGTCGGCGTCGGCGGCCTCCGGCTCGGCGGCTTCCGGTGCGCCCTCCCCGGTGGGCGTCTCCGGTTCCGCCGCGTCCGCGAGCGTGGTGATCCGCAGGGCGTCCGCGGGAGCCTCGCTGCAGACGGCGAGCACGGTCGTCCCGGCGGCGGCCACCGAACGCAGCAGCCCCCAGACCTCGGCCCGGTCGGCGCCCGAGAGCTTCAGGTCCGTGTCGTCCACGGCGAGCAACCGGGGGCGGCCGATCAGCGCCAGGGCGGTCGAGAGCCGCAGCGCTTCGAGCCGTTCCAGATCCCGTACGGAGGTCCGCTCGCCCTTCGGCAGCGTGGACAGGTCGAGCCCGGCGGCCGCCACGGCCTCCTCGATACGGGCCCGGGTCGACGCGGCCCGTTCGGACGGGCGCCGCAGCAGGGACCGGAGGGAGCCGTCGTAGCGGCGCTGGAGCAGGGCCCGCTCGCGCAGGTGCTCCGCGACCGTGAAGGCGGGATCCAGCTCGCTGACGCCGGGCACCTGTCCGAGGGCGCTGATCCGGCGGACCGCGGCCATCTTCCGGGGCAGGGGGAGACCGCCCACCTCGGCGGTGCCCTCCTTCGTCTTCATCCGGCCGGTGAGCGCCAGCAGCAGACAGGTGCGTCCCGATCCGGACGGCCCTTCGATCGCCACCAGCGAGCCCGGCGCCGCCCGGAACGAGACCTCCCGGAAGGCCCAGCCGCGCGGGCCCTTCAGACCCAGGCCGTCCGCGACGACGGCGGCACCGTGCGGCCGCTCCTCGGCTTCCGCTCCCACGGATCCACCCCCACTTCCCCTTTGAACTGACTGGTCAGTGCAAAAACTACCCCCGGACCCGGTTCTCCGGCAAAAGCCCAGGTGGACGGCGTTGTCAGTGGGGCGGGGCACGATGGACACATACGGCCACAGCGCCGTCACGCGACGACAGGAGGACTCGTCATGGCAAGCCCTTCCGCAGCAGCCGCGCCCCGCCGCCACCCCGGGGGCCGCGCCGTCCCCGCGCAGTCCGGACCCGCGTCCGACATCCATCCCGTCCCGCGCCGGTCCGCAGCCCCGCCCGCCGCCCTCGACCTCCTCGCCAAGGCCCGTGCCGGGCTGGCCGAGGCCATGACCCTCGACCGTCCCCACGAGCGGTACGCCGCCGCCCACCTCGCCGCCCTGCGGGCCGCCGCCGCGGTGCTCGCCGCCCGCGCCCGACCCGAGACCGGCCCACGCCGCCGCCAGCGGATACGGAGCGCCTGGGAGCTCCTCGCCGAGCTGGCGCCCGAGCTGACCGAGTGGAGCGCCCTGTTCGCCTCGGGCGCCGAGCGCAGGGCCCGCGCCGAGGCGGGCATCGCCGGCGCGGCCACCCGGCGCGAGGCCGACGACCTCCTCAGGGACGCCTCCTTCTTCCTGCGCCTGGTCGAACGGCTCCTCGCCCTCCGGCCGGACCCGCCGCGTGGGCCGGGGGCGGACGGGGCCGGAGGATGATCCGAAAGGCGAGGCCGAGGCCATAGGGTGGGGAGAGCGTCCGTACCCGTCACCGAGGAGTCAACAGCCGTGCCGGACCCTTCCCCCGCCTTCGGTCGAGAGACGTCGTCGCGCCCGTCGCGCGCCTCCCTGCGTACCGCCGTCGTCTGGGACGTCCTCAAGGAGGCCCTCGACCGCCGGGTCGAGGCCGCCGGCAAGGACAGCCTCGACGTCCTCGACACGGGCGGCGGCTCAGGGAACTTCGCGGTACCGGTCGCCCGTCTCGGCCACCGGGTCACCGTCGTCGACCCCAGCCCCAACGCGCTCTTTGCGCTGGAGCGCCGGGCCGCCGAGGCCGGGGTCGCCGACCTGGTGACCGGCGTCCAGGGCGACATCAGCGGCCTCTTCGACGTGGTCGGGCGCGAGAGCTACGACACCGTGCTCTGCCACGGGGTCCTGGAGTACGTCGACGACCCCGCCGAGGGCGTACGGAACGCGGTCGCGGCCCTCCGGGCCGGCGGCAGCCTCAGCCTGCTCGCCGCCGGGGTCGGCGGCGCGGTCCTCGCCCGCGCGCTCGCCGGACACTTCACCGAGGCCCGGCACGCGCTCGACGACCCGGCGGGCCGCTGGGGCGCCGGCGACCCCGTGCCCCGGCGCTTCACCGCCGAACAGCTCACCGACCTCGCCGGCGGGGCCGGCCTCGCGGTCGGCGCCGTGCACGGCGTCCGGGTCTTCGCCGACCTCGTCCCCGGTGTCCTCGTGGACACCGAGCCCGGTGCGGCGGAGGCCCTGCTGAAGCTGGAGGCGGCCGCCGCCGAGCTGCCCTCCTTCCACGCGATCGCCACCCAACTGCACGTGCTGGGCGAGAAGCGGGCCTGAGCAGGACGGCCACCCGTTCGGCGCTACGGGCGACGGCACTCCATGGAGTACGCCACAGCCTGCCCGGTAACGGCGTCCGCCCCGTATGATCGGGGGACAGCATCCGGCATGACAGGCGAGGGGCTGGGGAATCAACGCCTCAGCAACCGATCCGCATGGCGGCCCGGCTTGGCTATTCGGCACTGAGGGCGGGTTTCACGGGGGCGATTCCCTGCCTATCCTGAAAGGGCCGCAAACCGGTCGCCCCCGCGACCGACGACTAGGAGGACTCCGTGCCGCTCTCGGAGCACGAGCAGCGAATGCTCGAGCAGATGGAGCGAGCGCTGTACGCCGAAGATCCCAAGTTCGCGACAGCGCTCGAGGGAAGCGGACTGCGTACGTACACCCGGCGACGGGTCTACCAGGCAGTCGCCGGCTTCCTGGTGGGTATCGCGCTCCTCATGGCCGGCATGGTCGCACAGCAGATCTGGATCAGCGTGGTGGGATTCCTCGTCATGCTGGGCTGCGCGGTCCTGGCGGTCACCGGATGGCGCAAGGCGCCGAAGCCGGGGGAGCAGCAGGCCAAGGGTGGTGTGACGGCCGGTGGCCATCAGACCCGGCAGCGACGCTCCATGATGAACCGGATCGAAGAGCGGTGGCAGCGCCGCCGCGACGAGCAGCAGGGTGGCGGCCACTGACGGCCCCCTGAGCGGCGGCCCCGCACCCTCCCGCACGACCCGAGCCCCGTGCCCGGCGCGCACCCCGCGCCCCCACGGGGCTCAGCCATGCCCGCGCCCGGGCCTGCCCCGTCGGGGGCACCCGTTCCGCTGGGCCGACACTCACCCACCCGTCGGGGGCACGCGTTCCGCTGGGCCGACACCCAGCCCCCCCCGCTGTGGGCAACTGTCCCGCTGGGCGTGGGGGTCGCCCCAGACTCCCGTCCGGGGGCCCCACGCCCAGCGGGACGAGACTGCCCATACGGGCGACGCCCCGGTCCCGCCCCCCCTCAGCCCGGCTTCGGGCGGGTGCGGCGGAGACGGGACAGGGCCGTGTGGCGGCGGAGCGCCCAGTTCGTCGACCACTCCGACCAGCGGGCCGCCGCAGCCCAGCGGAGCCGCGCCGCCGACCTCGGCGCCAGGCTCGCGCGGAGCCTGGCGCGCCGGTCCGAGGAGGCGTGGAGGCCCGCACGCACCCGCGCGGCCTCCTCCGCGAGGCCCGCCGCCGGACGGGGACGAGGCGCGTACAGCACCTCCTCCACCGCCCCCGCCACCCGGTGCACCGCGTCCGCCGCCTCGTCCCGCAGCTCACCGAGCCGGACGATCCGAGCCGCCGTGCTCCGCGGGGACAGCGACTCGTCGGGTTCGACCCCGTAGTCCCAGGCGGTGTCGTTGATCTCCCGCCAGACCGCGAGCGTCCGCGCCGCCGTCTCCTCGGGACCGCGTACCCCTTCCGAACCGATCCGGCGGGCCCGGAGACGGGTCCGCCAGAACAGGGGAAGGAAGGGAAGGCCGAGCACGACCAGGGCCGCGAGCGTCAGCAGGACCACCGTCAGGTGATCGGAGCCGGAGCCGTCCGAGGACGCACCGCCCACCGCCGCGTCCGGACCGCAGTCGCCGAGCCGCCGCATCTGCGGGGTGCAGCTCTCCGGGGCGCTCGGCGCGGCGGACGGCTGCGCCGAGGCGCTCTGCTGGGGCTGCGTGGGACCGGTGGCCGTACCGGAGGGCGTGCGCTCGCGGGTGTACTCGGGGGTGGAGCCCCGCGAGGGGGTCGGCTCGAACCGGGTCCAGCCGGCGCCCTCGAAGTACAGCTCCGGCCAGGCGTGCGCGTCCCGGATGCCCACCGAGACCGAACCGTCGGTCTGCGTGGTGCCCGGCATGAAGCCCACGGCGACCCGGGCCGGGATGCCGAGCGAGCGGGCCATCGCCGCCATGGAGAAGGAGAAGTGGACGCAGAAGCCCTCCTTGTCCTTCAGGAACCGGGAGATCGCCTGCACCCCGGTGCCGGACTCCACCTCGACGTCGTAGCGGAAGCCGCCGTCCCGGGCGAACCAGTTCTGGAGCTTCACCGCCTGCTCGTAGTCGTCGCTCGCGCCCTGGGTGACCCGTAGCGCGGTCGCCCGCACATCGGCCGGGAGCGAGGCCGGGACCTTGGTGTACTCGCGGAGCAGCTTCTCCGGGGCGGGCCCGGCCGCTGCCAGCTGGTCCGGCGTCGGCCGTACGTCCAGGCTGGAGACCTGGTAGCGGGCGCCCCGGGTGGTCTGCTTGTCGTCACCGACGAGCATCCGGCCGGCCGGCTCGTACCGCCAGCGTCCTTCGATGTCGACGCGGCCGGCCGGGTACGGCATCGGCAGCCACTTCTGCTCGTAACCCTCGGAGGCGACGAAGTTGCTGGTCACCTCGGTGATCTGGACGTCCTGGGAGAGCCCCTGCGGCCACGGCAGCTGCTCGGGGACGTCCTCGATCGGACGGACCGAGGACTTCCACGACGTGCCGTCGAACTGGTCGAGCGCGACGAGCCGCAGATACATGCCGGAGGTGTCGCGGGCGTTGGTCCGGTACCGCAGGACCTCCCGGTCCTCCTGCTGGCGCAGATTGTCCTGGAGGGAGACCAGCGGGTTCACGGCCGCGATGGTGCCGCCCTTGCCGACACCCCCCGTGCCCTCGCCGTCACCCCGGCCGAAGAGACCGCCGGAGAAGCCGGGCAGCGCCAGCGGGACCACCAGGGCGACGCCCATGGCCACGGCGCCGATCCGGCGGCCCGTGCGGGCCGGGGCGAAGGTGGGGCCGCCGCCACCGACGGGGGAACCGGGCCGGCCGGATCGCTGGGAGCCGCCGAAGACCCGCCCCCACTGGGAGAGCCGGTCGCGGCCCTCCGCGAGGAGCAGCAGCAGATAGCCGGAGGCCGCGAGGAGGAACCAGAGCCAGCCCGCGCCACCGCCGGAGAGCCCGGCCGCCACCGAGTACAGGGCGAGCAGCGGAAGACCCGCCGGGGCCGCCCTGCGGAAGGTGACCGACAGGGTGTCCACGAGGAGCCCGATCATGACCACCCCGCCGACCAGCATGAGCCGGATGCCCTCGGTGTCCGGCGCGGGGACCGCGAACCGGCCCACGTCGTCGGCTCCCGCCCGGAACAGGTCGGCGGCGTGCGCCCAGACCTGCGGGCCGGGGAGGAACCAGAGGACAGCCTGCTCCCGGGCGAAGATCACGGTCAGCGCGATCAGCGCGACGGCGATCTGGGCGAGCACGGTCAGCGGCCGGGCGAGCGGCGCCCGCCTGGCCAGCGTGCCCGCTCCGCTCACCAGGGCGAGGACGAAGGCCGCCGTGAAGATCCAGGTCGCCGGCTTCACCAGGGGCAGCAGTGCTCCGGCCCCCATCAGGGTGGCGGCCCAGGCCGCCAGGGTCAGCCGTGCGCGCCCGCTCATGACCATCCTCCGTAGGTGTCGGCGGAGGCGGACTCCGCGCGGACTCCGGCCGCCTGCTGCCACAGGTCGGCGAGCCGCGCCCCGGGCGGTACGGCCAGCGCCGTCCAGCCGGCCTCGCGCAGCTGCCGTACGCGGTCCTCGACGGCCCCGGTGACCGAGCCGCCGGTCAGCCACGTCCCGGAGTCCATGACGAAGGCGACGGCCGCCCCGGCGCGGCCGCGCATCCGGGCGGTCAGGGCCGCCTGTTCCCGGTCGAGGTCGCCGACGAAGGCGATGAGCAGTCCTTCGTCGCCGCCCCGAAGGACGTCGGACGCCCGGGACAGGCCGCCGCCCTCGGAGTGGTCGACGACCGCGAGGGTGTCCATGAGGAGACCGGCGGACTCGGCCGAGTCCTGCGCCGAGGCGGCGAAGCCGTCGGTGCCCTCGCCGGGCACCGCGCTGCCGGTGTCGGTGACGAGCCGGACCGCGTAGCCGCGCTCCAGCATGTGGACCAGCGAGGACGCGGCCCCCGAGACCGCCCACTCGAAGGCGGAGTCCGGACCGGAGCCCTGGTAGGCGACCCGGCGGGTGTCGAGGAGCACCGTGCAGCGGGCCCGCTGCGGCTGCTCCTCGCGGCGGACCATCAGCTCGCCGTAGCGGGCGGTGGAGCGCCAGTGCACCCGGCGCAGGTCGTCACCGTGCCGGTAGGCACGCGGGATGATGTCGTCGTCACCGGCGAGGGCGAGCGAGCGCTGCTGTCCGTCGCCGTAGCCCGAGGTCTCGCCGACGAGCTTCACCGACGGCAGGCTCTCGGTCCTCGGCACCACGGTGAGGGTGTCGTACGCGCTGAAGGAACGGGTCAGCTCGCACATCCCGAACGGGTCGTTGAGCCGCAGCTGGAGCGGGCCGAGCGGGAAGCGGCCGCGCAGGTCGGAACGGACCCGGTAGGACACCTCGCGCCGCCCGCCCGCCTCGACCCGGTCGAGGACGAAGCGGGGGCGGGGCCCCAGCAGGTACGGCACGTGGTCCTGGAGCATGAGCAGCCCGGTGGGCAGCTTGGAGACGTTCTCCATCCGCAGCTGGACCCGGGCCTCGGTGCCCGCCTCCACCCGCTGGGGGGTGAGCCGGCGGGAGGCCGCCACCCGGTAACGGGTGCGGTGCAGCACGAGGACGCAGATCAGCGGCAGCGTGGCGAGCAGCAGCCCGACGCGCAGCAGGTCGGCCTGGCCGAGGACGTACGCGCAGCCCGCGGCGGCCACCCCGGCGGCGAGGAAGGAGCGGCCACGGGTGGTGAGACCGCCGAAGGCGGTCCGCAGACCGCCCCGGTCGTCCTCGCCGTCCCGCTGTCCGTCCGGCACGGCGGCGCCTCCCATCACAGCCGCCGGGCGCCGGGCTGCTGGCCGTAGAGCGGTCCGGCGGGCGGGGCCGCGGCCGGGACGGGGGTGCGCTGCAGGATGTCCTGGACGACCTGCTCGGCGGTACGGCGGTTCAGCTGGGCCTGCGCTGTGGGAAGGAGCCGGTGGGCGAGCACGGGCGCGGCGAGGGCCTGCAGGTCGTCGGGCAGCACGTACTCGCGTCCGCTGAGCGCGGCGGAGGCCTTGGCGGCCCGCAGCAGGTGGAGCGTGGCCCGCGGGGAGGCGCCGAGCCGCAGGTCGGTGTGGGTGCGGGTGGCGGAGACGATGTCGACCGCGTACCGGCGTACGGCGTCGGCGACGTGGACCGCGCGCACCGCCTCGATCAGCTTCAGGATGTCGTGGGCGTGGGCGACCGGCTGGAGGTCGTCGAGCGGGGAGACCGAGCCGTGCACGTCGAGCATCTGGAGCTCGGCCTCGGGGCTCGGGTAGCCGATGGAGACCCGGGCCATGAAGCGGTCGCGCTGGGCCTCGGGCAGCGGGTAGGTGCCCTCCATCTCGACCGGGTTCTGCGTGGCGACCACCATGAACGGGCTGGGCAGCTCGTAGGTCTGGCCGTCGACGGTGACCTGGCGCTCCTCCATGGACTCCAGGAGCGCGGACTGGGTCTTGGGCGAGGCGCGGTTGATCTCGTCGCCGATCACGATCTGCGCGAAGATCGCGCCCGGCTTGAACTCGAAGTCCCGGCGCTGCTGGTCGAAGATCGACACGCCGGTGACGTCCGAGGGCAGCAGGTCGGGGGTGAACTGGATGCGGCGCACCGAGCAGTCGATGGACCGGGCCAGGGTCTTGGCGAGCATGGTCTTGCCGACGCCGGGGACATCCTCGATGAGGAGGTGCCCCTCGGCGAGCAGCACGGTCAGCGAAAGCCGTACGACCTCGGGCTTGCCCTCGATCACACTCTCCACCGATCTGCGGACTCGCTCCACAGTGGTGGTCAGATCAGCGAGGCTCGCTCGATCGTCATAGGTCGTCACCCGGCCCTCCTCGGCCTTCCGGAACACGGACACCTGCCCCCGGTGGAAACGTCGGGGGGTGTCACCTGAGCATTCTTGTTCGCGTGGCCGGGTCGTGTCACTCGCCTGTGGACAAGTGCGAGGGATATGCCGGGCTATGGGTGTTTACGCCGGGTCGGTCGCCGGGCCGATCGTGCGCGGAGGCCCCGGCGTCACGTCGAGGACGGAGCCCCCGACAGCCCGGCCGTCCGGAATGTCCGGCCGGGCCCCGGCGCCGTGCGACGCGCCAGCCGGTTGATTGACCGGCGGGTCCCGTGGACTAAAGTGACGCGAAGTTCACGGAGACAACGAGCGATTCCCGCGGTTTCTCCCCCCGTGTGTGCGGCGGTACCTACGGCTCGGCCTCCTTCCGCTCGCCCGTACCTCCGCGCCGGATCTGAGAGGGCGCATTGAGCAACGACCGACACGTCCCGGTCATGCTCCAGCGGTGCCTGGACATGTTGGCCCCCGCCCTGGAACGCCCCGGTGCGGTCGTCGTCGACTGCACCCTGGGCCTCGGCGGTCACAGCGAGGCACTCCTGAAGCGGTTCCCCGAGGCGCGGCTCGTCGCCCTCGACCGGGACAAGGAGGCCCTGCGGCTCTCCGGTGAACGGCTCGCCCCGTACGGGGAGCGCGCCACCCTCGTCCACGCCGTGTACGACGAGCTGCCCGAGGTCCTCGACCGGCTCGGCATCCCGACGGTCGAAGGCGTCCTCTTCGACCTGGGCGTCTCCTCCATGCAGCTGGACGAGGCCGACCGCGGCTTCGCCTACGCCCAGGACGCCCCGCTCGACATGCGCATGGACCAGACGACCGGGATCAGCGCGGCCGAGGTCCTCAACACCTACCCGCCCGGCGAACTGGTCCGTATCCTCCGCGCGTACGGCGAGGAGAAGCAGGCCAAGCGGATCGTCTCCGCGGTCGTGCGCGAGCGTGACAAGGAGCCGTTCAGCAACAGCGCCCGGCTCGTCGAGCTCATCCGCGACTCCCTGCCGCAGGCCGCCAAGCGGACCGGCGGCAACCCGGCCAAGCGCACCTTCCAGGCCCTGCGCATCGAGGTCAACGGCGAGCTGACCGTCCTGGAGCGGGCGATCCCGGCGGCCGTGAAGGCCCTCGGCGTCGGCGGCCGGATCGCCGTCCTCTCGTACCACTCGCTGGAGGACCGGCTGGTCAAGCAGGTCTTCGCGGCCGGCGCCGCGACCACCGCCCCGCCCGGCCTGCCGGTCGTCCCGGAGAAGTACCAGCCCCGTCTGAAGCTGCTCACCCGGGGCGCCGAGCTGCCCACCGAGGAGGAGGTCGCCGAGAACCGGCGCGCCGCCCCTGCCCGTCTCCGGGGCGCCGAGCGGATCCGGGAAGACGTCCTGTGAGTACGGCGAAGGGGCCGCTCAAGGGGCGGGCCGCGCGGCTCGGACGGCTCATGCCGTCGGGACCGAGCTCGGCCGCCCGCACCCCCTTCGTCCTGCTCGTCGTGGTGCTGCTCGGCGGCGGTCTGATCAGCCTGCTCCTGCTGAACTCCGCCCTCAACCAGGGTTCCTTCAAGCTCAACGAGCTCAAGGACAGGACCACCGAGCTCACCGACGAGGAGCAGGCGCTCCAGCGGGACGTCGACGCCCACGTGGCGCCCGACGCGCTGGAGCAGCGGGCCCGTCGGCTCGGCATGGTCCCGGGCGGCAGCCCCGCCTTCCTCGGCCCGGACGGCAAGGTGCTCGGCGAGCCCTCGGTGGCGGTGGCGCCGCCGAAGCCGAGCCCCACGCCGAGCGCGTCGGCCACGGGCACGGCTACCGCGACGGACACGGGCACCGCCACGGACACGGGCACCGCCCCGGGGCCCGACACGCCCGGCGCCGCCGCGGCCCCCGCGAACGACCCGCTGACCGAGGGCACGCAGACCGGGGCCGCCCAGACCGGCACCGCCCAGACCGGCACCGGCCCCACCACCGGCACCGTCCAGCCCCACACCCCCCAGTCCGGCCACCGGCCCGCCACCGAGGTCTCCACGACCGACACCGCGGCCGACGGCACGACCGGCCGGACCGTGCCCGCGCCGGCGCTCGCGGACACCGCACCCGGCCCCGCAGAAACCGCCCCCACGACCTCCGGCAGGTGACCGAGCAGTGCCCTCGAAGGAGCCCCCGCGCCGCCGCGTCCCCGGCCCCGCCCGGCCCGCGCGCCCCCGGCCCGCCTCCGCGGGAGCCCGCCCGCCCCGCCCCGCCCCGCGCCGCCCGGCCACGAAGCGGACCGCGCCCCGGCCCCCGGCCAGGCCGCCCCGCACCATCCGGCTCGGCAGCCCGCGGCCCCGGCTGCGGCTGATCTCGCTCGGTCTGACCCTCGTCATGCTGGCCTTCGTGGTGCGGCTGCTCCAGGTCCAGGCCGTCGACGCCAGCGCGTACGCCGCCAAGGCCGACAAGTACCGCTTCCAGGAGTACACGCTCTCCGCCGAGCGGGGCGAGATCACCGACCGCAACGGCATCGCGCTCGCCGCCAGCGTCGACGCGTACGACATCACGGCCGACCCCAAGCTCTTCACGCCCGAGGAGTCCAAGGTCCCCGACGCGCCCGAGCAGGCCGCCGCCCTCCTCGCCCCCCTCCTCGGCAAGGAGCCCGCGGAGCTGGCGAAGAAGCTCCGTACCCCCAAGTCCCGCTACACCCTGCTGGCCCGCAAGCAGACCCCGCAGGTCTGGAACCAGATCAAGGACCTCAGGAAGGTCTACGGGCAGAAGGCCCAGGTCTCCGCCGGCGGCAACGGGATCAACCTCCTCGGCGGCATCCTCAGCGAGCCCAGCACCAAGCGCGTGTACCCGAACGGCGAGCTCGCCGCCGGGATACTGGGCTACGTCAACGCCGAGGGCCGGGGCGCCGGCGGCGTGGAGTCCATGCTCGACCCGGAGCTCGCCGGCAAGGACGGCAAGATCCGCTTCACCCAGTCCGGCGGCCGCCAGGTGCCCACAGCGGGCTCCCAGGGCTCCCCCGCCGTCCCCGGCTCCGACATCGAGCTGACGATCGACCGGGACATCCAGTGGGCCGCCCAGCAGGCCATCACCGAGCAGGTGAGCAGGTCCAGGGCCGACCGGGGTTACGTCATCGTGCAGAACGCCAGGACCGGCGAGGTCCTCGCCATGGCCAACGCCCCCGGCTTCGACCCCAACGACCTCTCCGCCGCGAACTCCGCCGCCATGGGCAACGCCGCCCTCCAGGACGCCTACGAGCCCGGATCCACCAGCAAGGTCATGTCCATGGCCGCGGTCCTGGAGGAGGGCAAGGCGGCCCCCGGCACCCATGTCACCGTCCCCAACCGGCTCCACCGCGGCGACCGGCTCTTCAAGGACGACATCGACCACCCGACCTGGTACCTGACCCTCAACGGCGTCCTCGCCAAGTCCAGCAACATCGGCACGATCCTCGCCACCGGCCGGCTCGGCGACACCCAGGCCGAGTCCAACCGGATCCTCGACTCGTACCTGCGCAAGTTCGGCATGGGCAGCCCCACCGGCCTGGACTACCCCGGCGAGACCTCCGGCATCCTCGCCAAGCCCCAGAACTGGTCCACCTCGCAGCAGTACACGATCCCCTTCGGTCAGGGCCTCTCCGTCAACGCCATGCAGGCCGCCTCCGTCTACTCGACCATCGCCAACGGAGGCGTACGCGTCGAGCCGACCCTGGTCCGCGGCACCAAGGGCCCCGACGGCCGCTTCACCCCCGCGCCCAAGCCCAAGGAGAACCGGGTCGTCAGCGAGAAGACCGCCAAGACCCTCGCCCAGATGCTCGAGTCCGTCGTCGACGACCGGGAGGGCACCGGCACCAGGGCCGCGATCCCCGGCTACCGCGTCGCCGGCAAGACCGGCACCGCCAACCGCGTCGACCCCGAACTCGGCCGCTACAAGGGCTACACCGCGTCCTTCGCCGGCTTCGCCCCGGCGGACGACCCGCAGATCACCGTCTACTGCGCCATCCAGAACCCCACCAGGGGAAGCTACTTCGGCGGCCAGATCTGCGGACCCATCTACAAGAAGGTCATGGAGTTCGCCCTCAAGACCCTCCACGTCGCACCCACGGGCAGTGAACCCGCCCGACTGCCGGTCACCTTCGAACCCACCCCGTGACACTCCGGGAGCACCAGTGACAACGATCACCCCCCATTCCGGGAACCGGAAATCGAACTCCGGCGAGGCCCCGGGCCGTTTTGGCCCCCCACAGGGTGCGCCCGGTACGCTCACCGCCGTGCCACACGCTGATCAGTACCGAACCGCCCCGCCCCGGCCGCAGCAGGCCCGCCCGACACCCCTGGGCGACCTGGCCGCGCAACTGGGGGTCGACGCCCCCCAGGCCGCCGAGATCTCGGGCATCACCCACGACTCGCGGGCCGTGCGCCCCGGCGACGTGTACGCGGCCCTGCCGGGCGCACGCGCCCACGGCGCCGACTTCGTCGCCCAGGCCGCGGGACTCGGCGCCGCCGCGATCCTCACCGACCCGGCGGGCGCCGAGCGCGCCGCCGCGACCGGCCTGCCGGTCCTGGTCGTCGAGAACCCGCGCGGCCGGATGGGCGAACTCGCCGCCGAGATCTACGGGCGGCCCGGCGCCGACCTCCTCCAGATCGGCATCACCGGCACCTCGGGCAAGACCACCACCGCCTACCTCGTCGAGGGCGGACTGCGCGGCTCCGGACACCACACCGGACTCGTCGGCACCGTCGAGATGCGGATCGGCGACGAGCGCATCAAGTCGGAGCGGACCACCCCCGAGGCCACCGACCTCCAGGCGCTCTTCGCCGTCATGCGCGAGCAGGGCGTCGACGCGGTCGCCATGGAGGTCTCCAGCCACGCCCTCGTGCTCGGCCGGGTCGACGGCTGCGTCTTCGACGTCGCCGTCTTCAACAACCTCAGCCCGGAGCACATGGAGTTCCACTCCGACATGGACGACTACTACCGGGCGAAGGCCGGGCTCTTCACGCCCGAGCGCAGCCGCCTCGGCGTGGTCAACCTCGACGACGCCTACGGCCGCAGGCTCGTGACGGACGCGACCGTCCCGGTCGTCACCTTCTCCGCCGAGGGCCGCGCCGACGCCGACTGGCGAGCCGAGGACCTCGTCCTCGGCTCGCACGACTCGACGTTCACCGTCGTCGGACCCGAGGGCGTACGGATCCCGGCCACCGCGCCGCTGCCCGGCCCGTTCAACGTCGCCAACTCCCTCGCCGCGATCGTCACCCTCGCCGTCGCGGGCGTCGACCCCAAGAGCGCCGCCGAGGGCGTCGCGGCCGTCCCCGGCGTACCGGGCCGCCTGGAGCGGGTCGACGCGGGCCAGCCGTACCTCGCGGTCGTCGACTACGCCCACAAGACGGACGCCGTCGAATCGGTCCTGCGCTCCCTGCGCGAGGTCACCGAGGGCAGGCTCCACGTGGTCATCGGCTGCGGCGGCGACCGGGACACCACCAAGCGCGGCCCGATGGGCGCCGCCACGGCCCGGCTCGCCGACACCGCCGTCCTGACCTCCGACAACCCCCGCTCCGAGGACCCCCTCGTGATCCTCACCGCCATGCTCGCGGGGGCCGCGGACGTGCCGGCGGGGGAGCGCGGCGACGTCCTGGTCGAACCCGACCGGGCCGCCGCCATCGCGGCGGCCGTCGCCCGCGCGCGCCCCGGCGACACCGTCCTGGTCGCCGGCAAGGGCCACGAACAGGGCCAGGAGATCGCCGGAGTGGTCCGCCCCTTCGACGACCGCGAGGTCCTGCGCGCGGCGATCCTCGAACAGAACGCCCCGGCCGCCCCCTCCGGCGGCCGGGCCGAAGCCAGCCACCAGAACAGTCAGGGATGAAGCAGTGATCGCCCTCTCCCTCGCCGAGATCGCCGAAATCGTCGGCGGGCAGGCGCACGACATACCGGATCCGGCCGCCCGGATCACCGGGCCCGTCGTCATCGACTCCCGCGAGGTGCGGGCCGGCAGCCTCTTCGTGGCCTTCGCCGGTGAGAACGTCGACGGCCACGACTACGCGGAGCGGGCCGTCGCCGCGGGTGCGACGGCCGTCCTGGCCGCCCGCCCCGTCGGTGTCCCCGCCCTCGTCGTGGACGATGTCCAGACCGCGCTCGGGGCCCTCGCCCGGGCGGTCGTCGAACGGCTCGGCACCGATGTCGTCGCCCTCACCGGCTCGGCGGGCAAGACGTCCACCAAGGACCTGATCGCGCAGGTCCTCGAACGGCACGCGCCCACGGTGTGGACGCCCGGTTCGCTCAACAACGAGATCGGCCTGCCGCTGACCGCGCTGAAGGCGACCGACGAGACCCGGCACCTGGTCCTGGAGATGGGTGCCCGTGGCATCGGGCACATCCGCTACCTCACCGGCCTCACCCCGCCGCGGATCGGACTCGTCCTCAACGTGGGCACCGCCCACATCGGCGAGTTCGGCGGCCGGGAGCAGATCGCCCAGGCCAAGGGCGAACTCGTCGAGGCGCTGCCGTCGGCCGAGGAGGGCGGGGTGGCGGTCCTCAACGCCGACGACCCGCTCGTCCGCGCGATGGCGAGCCGCACCAAGGCCCGCGTGATCCTGTTCGGCGAAGCGGACGAAGCGGCCGTACGGGCCGAGAACGTCCGCCTCACAGCGACCGGGCAGCCCTCTTTCCTGCTTCACACACCCACCGGGTGCAGTGACGTGACCTTGCGCCTGTACGGTGAGCACCACGTGTCGAACGCGCTCGCAGCGGCCGCCGTCGCGCACGAGTTGGGCATGCCTGTCGAGGAGATCGCCACCGCGCTCTCCGAGGCCGGCACCCTGTCGCGCTGGCGCATGGAGGTCACCGAGCGTCCGGACGGCGTGACGATCGTCAACGACGCCTACAACGCGAACCCCGAGTCCATGCGAGCCGCCCTGCGCGCGCTCGCGTCCATGGGCAGGGCCGCACAGGCCCGAGGGGCTCGTACGTGGGCGGTGCTCGGCAAGATGGCCGAGCTCGGTGACGCATCGCTCGTCGAGCACGACGCGGTCGGACGGCTCGCCGTCCGGCTCAACGTCAGCAAGCTCGTCGCGGTCGGGGACAGGGAAGCGTCCTGGCTGCAACTGGGCGCATATAACGAGGGTTCGTGGGGTGAGGAGTCGGTGCACGTGTCCGACGCGCAGGCGGCTGTCGACCTGTTGCGCAGTGAGCTGCGCCCGGGGGACGTCGTCCTTGTGAAGGCTTCCAGGTCGGTCGGTCTGGAACAGGTCGCCCTGGCTCTCCTCGACACCGAGGGTGAGGTCACCGGCCGATGAGGCAGATCCTCTTCGCGGGGGCCATAGGGCTCTTCCTGACCCTGATCGGCACCCCGCTGCTCATCAAGCTCCTCGCGCGCAAGGGGTACGGGCAGTTCATCCGGGACGACGGCCCGCGCGGCCACGCCGGGAAGAAGGGCACGCCCACCATGGGCGGCATCTCCTTCATCCTGGCCACGCTCATCGCGTACGCCCTGGCCAAGGTCATCACCGGCGAGCCCGTCTCGTACTCCGGGATCCTGGTCCTCTTCCTGATGGCCGGCATGGGTCTGGTCGGCTTCCTCGACGACTACATCAAGATCGTCAAGCAGCGGTCGCTCGGCCTGCGGGCCAAGGCGAAGATGGCCGGACAGCTGATCGTGGGCATCGCCTTCGCGGTGCTCGCGCTCCAGTTCTCCGACTCGCGCGGTCTCGCCCCGGCCTCCATGAAGCTCTCCTTCATCACGGACTTCGGCTGGTCCATCGGCCCGGTGCTCTTCGTGGTCTGGGCGCTCTTCATGATCCTGGCCATGTCCAACGGCGTGAACCTGACGGACGGTCTGGACGGTCTGGCCACCGGCGCCTCGGTGATGGTCTTCGGCGCGTACACCTTCATCGGGCTCTGGCAGTTCCAGGAGTCCTGTGCGAACGCCCTCACCCTGACCAACCCCAACGCCTGCTTCGAGGTGCGCGATCCGCTCGACCTCGCGGTGGTCGCCTCCGCGCTGATGGGCTCCTGCTTCGGCTTCCTCTGGTGGAACACCTCACCCGCCAAGATCTTCATGGGTGACACCGGCTCGCTCGCCCTCGGCGGCGCCCTCGCCGGTCTCGCCATCTGCTCCCGCACGGAGCTGCTGATCGCCCTGCTCGGCGGCCTGTTCGTGCTGATCACGATGTCCGTGGTCATCCAGGTCGGCTCGTTCAAGATGACCGGCAAGCGCGTCTTCCGGATGGCACCCCTCCAGCACCACTTCGAACTCAAGGGGTGGTCCGAGGTCCTTGTGGTCGTCCGGTTCTGGATCATCCAGGGCATGTGCGTGATCGTGGGCCTGGGCCTCTTCTACGCGGGATGGGCATCGTCGAAGTGACAGAACAGCTCGACTGGAACGGCAGGAACGTCACCGTCGCGGGGCTCGGGGTGTCCGGCATCCCGGCCGCCCGTGTCCTGCGCGGGCTCGGCGCGCGGGTGACCGTCGTCAACGACGGCGACGACGAGCGCTCCCGGGCGCAGGCCGCCGAGCTGGAGGCGGAGGGCATCACCGTCCGCCTCGGCGACGGGGCGACCCTGCCGGCCGGCACCGAGCTGATCGTCACCACCCCCGGCTGGCGTCCCGACAAGCCGCTGTTCACGGCCGCCGCCGAGGCGGGCGTGGAGGTCTGGGGCGACGTCGAACTCGCCTGGCGGCTCAGGGGCGCCGACGCGGCCCCCTGGCTGGCGGTCACCGGCACCAACGGCAAGACCACGACCGTGCGGATGCTCGCCTCGATCCTGGAGGCGGCCGGACTGCGGACCGCCGCCGTCGGCAACATCGGGGTCTCGCTCCTCGACGCCGTCCTCGGTGAGGAGCCGTACGACGTGCTCGCCGTCGAACTCTCCAGCTACCAGCTCCACTGGGCGCCGTCCGTCCGCGTCCACTCGGCCGCCGTGCTCAACCTGGCGCCCGACCACCTCGACTGGCACGGCTCCATGGAGGCGTACGCCGCCGACAAGGGCCGGATCTACGAGGGCAACCAGGTCGCCTGCGTCTACAACGTCGCGGACAAGGCGACCGAGGACCTGGTCCGCGAGGCCGACGTCGAGGAGGGCTGCCGGGCCATCGGCTTCACCCTCGGCACGCCCGGCCCGTCCGAACTGGGCGTCGTCGAGGGCATCCTCGTCGACCGGGCCTTCGTCGAGAACCGGCAGAAGAACGCCCAGGAACTGGCCGAGGTCGCCGACGTGCAGCCGCCGGCCCCGCACAACATCGCCAACGCGCTCGCGGCCGCCGCCCTCGCCCGCGCCTTCGGCGTCGACGCGAAGGCCGTACGGGACGGGCTGAAGGCCTTCCGGCCCGACCCCCACCGCATCGAACTGGTCGAGGAGGTCCAGGGAGTCACGTACGTCGACGACTCCAAGGCCACCAACACCCACGCGGCGGAAGCCTCGTTGGCGGCCTACGACCCGATCGTCTGGATCGCCGGCGGACTCGCCAAGGGCGCGACCTTCGACGAGCTCGTCCAGAAGTCGGCGAAGCGCTTGCGCGGCGCCGTCCTGATCGGCGCCGACCGCGCCCTCGTCCGCGAAGCCCTGGCGCGACACGCCCCGGAGGTCCCGGTGGTGGACCTCGACCGGACCGACACTGGGGCGATGTCCGAGGCGGTCCGCGAGGCGGCCCGGCTGGCCCGCCCGGGAGACACGGTGCTCCTCGCCCCGGCCTGCGCCTCGATGGACATGTACACCAACTACAACAAGCGCGGCGAGGCCTTCGCGGACGCGGTCCGCGCCCTCGCCGCCACCGGGGACGCCTGACCTGACCAGTGGGAAGGTCCGGCAGGACCGGGCTCGACCAAAGGGGGCAGCGACCATGCCGAGCAAGATCGCAGGGACACGCCGGCCTTCCGCCGTACGCGGCGGAGGGCGGGCACCCGCGCCCCCGCGACGGGTGCGCGGGGGAGGCGTACGAGGCCTTCGGGAGCGGGTGCTGAAGGCCTGGGACCGGCCGCTCACGGCGTACTACGTGATCATCGGCGCGGCGCTGCTCATCACCATGCTCGGCCTGGTGATGGTCTACTCCGCCTCGATGATCACGGCACTCCGCTACGAACTGGTGCCGTCCTACTTCTTCCGCAAGCAGTTCTTCGCCGCGCTGCTCGGCACCGGGCTGCTGCTCGTCGCCTCCCGGATGCCGGTGAAGCTGCACCGGGCCCTCGCCTATCCGATCCTGGTCGGCGCGGTCTTCCTGATGGTGCTCGTCCAGATCCCCGGGATAGGGCACTCCGTCGGCGGCAACCAGAACTGGATCTCGCTGGGCGGCCCCTTCATGCTCCAGCCGAGCGAGTTCGGCAAGCTGGCGCTGATCCTCTGGGGCGCCGACCTGCTCGCCCGCAAGCAGGACATGAAGCTGCTCACCCAGTGGAAGCACATGCTGGTGCCGCTGGTCCCCGGCGCCTTCATGCTCCTCGGGCTCATCATGCTCGGCGGCGACATGGGCACCGCGATCATTCTCACGGCGATCCTGTTCGGCCTGCTGTGGACCGCCGGTGCGCCCACCCGGCTCTTCGTCGGCGTGCTCACGGTGGCCGGCGTGATCGGGGTGCTGCTCATCAAGACGAGCGCGAACCGGATGAAGCGCTTCGACTGCATCGGCGCCTCCGACCCCGGCGGGGAGGGGGCCCCCTGCCTCCAGGCCGCGCACGGAATCTACGCTCTGGCCTCGGGTGGCTGGTTCGGTTCCGGACTCGGTGCGAGCATCGAGAAATGGGGCCAACTGCCGGAAGCGCACACCGACTTCATCTTCGCGGTCACCGGTGAGGAACTGGGTCTCGCGGGGACGCTGTCGGTACTCGCCCTGTTCGCGGCTCTAGGCTATGCGGGTATCCGCGTGGCCGGAGGCACGGAGGACCCCTTCGTGAGGTTCGCCGCGGGAGGTGTGACCACCTGGATCACGGCTCAGGCCGTGATCAACATGGGTGCGGTGCTCGGCCTGCTGCCGATCGCCGGGGTCCCGCTCCCGTTGTTCTCCTACGGTGGGTCGGCCCTGCTGCCGACCATGTTCGCCGTCGGGCTCCTCATCGCCTTCGCGCGACAGGAACCCGCCGCGAAAGCGGCCCTGGCCATGCGCCGCCCCGGCTGGGGTAAGCGGGCCGGGGTGAGATGGAAGTCGATGCGACGGCGCGTCAAGAAGCGCCCGTCCGGAGAGCGGTGAATTTCGGTGCATGTCGTACTCGCCGGCGGGGGGACCGCCGGCCACATCGAGCCCGCGCTGGCCCTCGCGGACGCCCTGCGAAGGCAGGACCCCAGCGTGGGAATCACGGCGCTCGGCACGGAGAAGGGTCTGGAGACCCGGCTCGTGCCCGAGCGGGGCTACGAGTTGGCCCTCATCCCCGCCGTACCGCTGCCCCGCAAGCCCACCCCCGAGCTGATCACCGTCCCCGGACGGCTGCGCGGCACGATCAAGGCGGCCGAGCAGGTCCTGGAGCGCACCAAGGCGGACTGCGTGGTCGGCTTCGGCGGCTACGTGGCGCTGCCCGGCTATCTCGCGGCCAAGCGGCTCGGGGTGCCCATCGTGGTCCACGAGGCCAACGCCAGGCCCGGTCTCGCCAACAAGATCGGTTCGCGGTACGCGGCCGGGGTCGCCGTCGCCACCCCCGACAGCAAGCTCCGCAACGCCCGCTACATCGGCATCCCGCTGCGGCACACCATCGCGACCCTCGACCGGGCGCGGGTGCGTCCCGAGGCGCGCGCGGCCTTCGGCCTCGACCCGAACCTGCCGACACTGCTCGTGTCCGGCGGCTCGCAGGGTGCCCGGCGGCTCAACGAGGTCGTCCAGCAGATCGCCCCGGTGCTCCAGCGCTCGGGCATCCAGATCCTGCACGCGGTCGGCCCCAAGAACGAGATGCCACGCGTCGACAACATGCCCGGAATGCCGCCCTACGTACCGGTACCGTACGTGGACCGGATGGACCTCGCGTACGCCGCGGCCGACATGATGCTCTGCCGCGCGGGCGCGATGACCGTCGCCGAGCTCTCCGCCGTCGGGCTGCCGGCCGCGTATGTCCCGCTGCCCATCGGCAACGGCGAACAGCGACTCAACGCGCAGCCGGTGGTCAAGGCCGGCGGTGGACTCCTCGTCGACGACGCGGAGCTGACGCCGCACTGGGTGCAGGCCAACGTCCTGCCCGTACTGGCCGATCCGCACCGGTTGTACGAGATGTCCCGTGCCGCCGCCGAGTTCGGCCGCAGGGACGCCGACGACCTGCTCGTCGGCATGGTCTACGAGGCGATCGCCGCCCGCCGACAGGCGTAGCGGCGGCGAGAGGCGGGAAGCGTGGCAGCCGGACCGACGACCGCCGAGAAGAGCGGTGCGAGCACGTCGAAGGGGTCGTCGCGGGGTCCGTCCCGTGCGGGCACCCGGAACAGCAAGTTCCGGGTGCCCGGCACCCGGGCGCTCCTGATCGCGTTCGGGTGCCTCGTCCTCGTGGCCGGCGGGGTCTGGGCGCTCTACGGATCGACGTGGTTCCGTGTGGAACATGTGAAGACTTCCGGCGCCGGGGTCCTGACGGCGCGTGAGATCGAGGCGGTCGCTGCCGTCCCGGTGGGCGCCCCGCTCGTCTCGGTCGACACCGACGCCATCGAGGTCCGGCTCCGGCAGCGGCTGACCCGCATCGAGACGGTGACCGTCGTGCGGTCCTGGCCGCACGGAATCGGGCTGAACGTGACGGAACGGAAGCCTGTTCTCCTCATCGAAAAGGGCGGAAAGTTCATCGAAGTGGATGCGACCGGTGCCAGGTTCGCCACCGTCGACACCGCCCCCCGAGGCGTCCCCCGGCTCGTCCTCGACAGTGCCTCCTCCCCGAGCCTGCGCCGCTTCCCCGCGGACCGGCTGCTCCGGGAGGCCGTCCGCGTCCGGGGTGAACTCCCGGCGGAAATCGCCCGGGACAC
Organism: Streptomyces sp. NPDC058671; assembly: GCF_042716475.1. NCBI lineage: Bacteria > Bacillati > Actinomycetota > Actinomycetes > Kitasatosporales > Streptomycetaceae > Streptomyces > Streptomyces sp. NPDC058671. The sequence goes on from NZ_JBHXSA010000013.1 coordinate 51,483, forward strand.
TCGTGTCGTACGCGTCACCTCGTACGACTCCGTCACTCTGGAGCTGACGGGCGGACGCACCGTCTTCTGGGGCAGCGGCGAGCACGGCCCGGTCAAGGCCCGGGTTCTCACCGCGCTGCTGAAGGCCACTCCCAAAGCGGGGCACTTCGATGTAAGTGCCCCCACCGCGCCCGCATCGTCCGGGAGTTGACGGGTATTACCCCTGGCCAGCACCCTGGTTGGCCAGCGCTACGGGTGATCACATAGGGTGAAAAGAAAAACGGGAGGTTCGGCGTGTTCGTTGAACGTGCGCCGCTTGTCGACTTAGTGTCTCGTTCGGAAGAGTCCAGCGAACAGAGACACTGGTAACCCTAAACTTCAAGGTTAGGGTTTGGGTCGGCGTTTCGGACCGTCCCAATCGGCATCCGTCGGAGCGGCGCGACCAACCGCGCACGCGACGACACGTAACTCGAGGCGAGAGGCCTTCGACGTGGCAGCACCGCAGAACTACCTCGCAGTCATCAAGGTCATCGGTGTCGGCGGCGGTGGTGTCAATGCCATCAACCGAATGATCGAGGTCGGTCTCAAGGGCGTCGAGTTCATCGCGATCAACACCGACGCGCAAGCGCTGTTGATGAGCGACGCCGACGTCAAGCTCGACGTCGGCCGTGAACTCACCCGCGGCCTCGGGGCCGGGGCGAACCCGGCCGTCGGTCGCAAGGCGGCAGAGGACCACCGTGAGGAGATCGAGGAGGTCCTCAAGGGGGCCGACATGGTCTTCGTCACCGCAGGCGAAGGCGGCGGGACCGGCACCGGCGGCGCCCCCGTCGTCGCCAACATCGCGCGCTCGCTCGGCGCCCTGACGATCGGTGTGGTCACCCGGCCGTTCACCTTCGAGGGCCGCCGTCGCGCCAACCAGGCGGAGGACGGCATCGCCGAGCTCCGCGAAGAGGTCGACACCCTCATCGTCATCCCCAACGACCGGCTCCTGTCGATCTCGGACCGTCAGGTCTCCGTGCTCGACGCCTTCAAGTCGGCCGACCAGGTGCTGCTGAGCGGTGTCCAGGGCATCACCGATCTCATCACCACCCCGGGTCTGATCAACCTCGACTTCGCCGACGTCAAGTCGGTCATGTCCGAGGCCGGTTCGGCCCTCATGGGCATCGGATCCGCACGCGGCGACGACCGCGCGGTGGCCGCCGCGGAGATGGCGATCTCCTCGCCGCTCCTGGAGGCCTCCATCGACGGCGCCCGTGGCGTGCTGCTCTCCATCTCCGGCGGCAGCGACCTCGGTCTCTTCGAGATCAACGAGGCCGCGCAGCTGGTCAGCGAGGCGGCCCACCCCGAGGCCAACATCATCTTCGGCGCCGTCATCGACGACGCCCTGGGCGACGAGGTCCGGGTCACCGTCATCGCGGCCGGCTTCGACGGCGGACAGCCGCCGGCCCGCCGGGACAACATCATCGGCTCGGTCTCGGCCAAGCGCGAGGAGCCGGCCCCGGCACCCCGCCACACCGAGACCTCCCGCCCGCTCGGCGGCCTCGGCACGGTCGCCCCGCGCGAGGAGCCGGCCCCGGCTCCGGCCGAGCCCGCCCCTGCGGTCAACGAGATCCCGCTGTCGCCGGCCCCGCCGGTCGTCCCGCCGGCCCGCCCGTACGGGGACAGCCAGGCCGAAGAGCTGGACGTCCCGGACTTCCTGAAGTGATAGGACAGCGCTTCGACGCGAACGGCGCGCACTTCGCCTTCACCGACAGGTGGGGCGGGGTGAGCGCCGTTCCGTATGCGGAGCTCAACCTGGGCGGCGCGGTGGGGGACGACCCCGGGGCCGTGACCACCAACCGGGCGCGCGCGGCCGGCGCCCTCGGGCTCGACCCCGCGCGGGTGGTCTGGATGAACCAGGTGCACGGCGCGGACGTCGCCGAGGTCGACGGACCGTGGACCACCGCCGAGATCCCGGCCGTGGACGCGCTTGTCACCACCCGGCCGGGGCTCGGCCTCGCCGTCCTCACCGCGGACTGCGTCCCGGTCCTCCTCGCGGACCCGGTCGCCGAAGTCGTCGCCGCCGCCCACGCGGGGCGTCCCGGCATGGTGGCGGGGATCGTCCCGGCCGCGGTCGCGGCCATGATCGAACTGGGCGCCGAGCCCGCCCGTATCGTCGCCCGCACCGGCCCCGCCGTCTGCGGGCGCTGCTACGAGGTTCCGGAGGCCATGCGGGCCGAGGTCGCCGAGACCGAACCCGCCGCCTGGGCCGAGACGAGCTGGGGCACCCCGGCCGTCGACGTCGTCGCCGGCGTGCACGCCCAGCTCGAACGGCTCGGCGTCGGGGACCGGCAGGCCAGTACGGTCTGCACCCGGGAATCCGGTGACCACTACTCGTACCGCCGCGATCGCACCACGGGGCGACTCGCGGGATATGTCTGGTTGGACTGAGAAGAGACATGACGGACCGCACGTCGGAACTGGCCGAGAACCTGGCCCGGGTGGAGGAGCGCATCGGCGCGGCCTGCGCCGCGGCCGGGCGCGCGCGGGAAGAGGTGACGCTCATCGTGGTCACCAAGACCTACCCCGCGAGCGACGTGAGAATCCTCCACGGTCTCGGCGTGCGGAACGTGGCCGAGAACCGGGACCAGGACGCCGCCCCCAAGGCGGCCGCCTGTGCCGACCTTGATCTGACCTGGCACTTCGTGGGTCAGTTGCAGACCAACAAGGTCAGATCCGTGGTGGGTTATGCCGATGTGGTGCAGTCCGTCGATCGCTTGAAGCTCGTTTCGTCCCTCTCCGCGGCCGCGGAGAGGGAGGGTCGCGAGCTCGGCTGTCTCCTCCAGGTCGCGCTCGACGCCGGGTCCGGTGAGCGCGGTGACCGGGGCGGTGTCGCTCCGGACGGGATCGAGGAGTTGGCGGCCGCGGTGGAGGCGGCCCCCGGCCTTCGGCTCGGCGGACTGATGACGGTCGCCCCGCTGGCCGGCCCGTACGCCGGAAGGCAACGCGCGGCGTTCGACCGGCTGATGGATTTGTCGACTGCCCTGCGCGTGACCCGTCCGGCTGCGAACATGGTGTCGGCAGGGATGAGCGCGGACCTCGAGCAGGCCGTCGCGGCCGGGGCGACACATGTACGCGTCGGTACGGCGGTACTCGGCGTCCGCCCGAAGCTCGGGTAACGTCGCGAAGCAGGTCGGACCACAGCAGAAAATATGGTCATTTCGCAGAACGGCGGAATGGCCCGTGGATCGCGGGCACTTGGTGACGCTGCGACATTGGCCAGTAGGGCGATCCACCACAGAGCGGAGGACTCAGAGAATGGCCGGCGCGATGCGCAAGATGGCGGTCTACCTCGGCCTCGTGGAGGACGATGGGTACGACGGCCGGGGCTTCGACCCCGACGACGACTTCGAACCCGAGCTGGAGCCGGAACCCGAGCGTGAACGGCGCCACACCCCTCCGCGGCAGGTCGAGCGTGAGGAACCGGTGCGAGTGGTGCAGCCCCCGGCTCCCCGGGAACCGCTCGCCCATTCCGTCCCGGTACTCGCCGAAAGTGGACGTCCGGCCCGAATTGCCCCCGTGGCATCCATCACACCCGAACGTCCGAGCATGGAGAAGAACGCACCGGTGATCATGCCCAAGGTCGTGTCCGAGCGGGAGCCCTACCGCATCACCACATTGCACCCGCGGACCTACAACGAGGCCCGTACCATCGGGGAACACTTCCGTGAGGGCACCCCGGTGATCATGAACCTCACGGAGATGGACGACACGGACGCGAAGCGACTTGTCGACTTTGCCGCCGGACTCGTCTTCGGGCTCCATGGCAGCATTGAGCGCGTGACGCAGAAGGTGTTCCTGTTGTCGCCTGCTAACGTCGATGTCACGGCGGAGGACAAGGCCCGGATCGCAGAGGGCGGATTCTTCAACCAGAGCTGAGAACACGAGAACCGGACGGACCGACCGCGAAGCGGCCGGACGAGCAAGAGCATGGACACAGGGGAGAGGGAAACGCGGGATGGGCGTCGCACTACAGGTGGTCTACATCGTTCTGATGTGCTTCCTCGTCCTCCTGATCGTCCGACTCGTCATGGACTACGTCTTCCAGTTCGCCCGTTCATGGCAACCCGGTAAGGCGATGGTGGTCGTCCTTGAGGCCACCTACACTGTCACCGATCCACCGCTCAAGCTTCTGCGGCGACTCATCCCGCCGCTGCGTCTCGGGGGCGTGGCACTCGACCTGTCCTTCTTCGTTCTGATGATCATTGTCTACATCCTGATCTCCATCGTGAGCAGCTTCGCGAGGTGAATGTGGACGATACGGTCTTGCCGACTGCCGACGACTACGTAGAGGTGAAGAAGAGATGCCGCTGACCCCCGAGGACGTGCGGAACAAGCAGTTCACGACCGTCCGCCTCCGAGAAGGCTATGACGAGGACGAGGTCGATGCCTTCCTCGACGAGGTCGAGGCCGAGCTGAACCGCCTGCTCCGCGAGAACGAGGACCTGCGCGCCAAGCTGGCCGCCGCGACGCGTGCCGCCGCGCAGAACCAGCAGCAGCAGGGGATGCGCAAGCCCCCGGAGCAGCAGGATCGTCCCGTCGGTCCCGGTGCGCCCGTGCCCGCCGCCATATCCGGACCGCCGGTCCAGCAGCAGCCGCCGCAGATGGGCCCGCCGCAGCTGCCGTCCGGTGCCCCGCAGCTTCCCGCGGGCCCCATGCAGGGCGGCCCGATGGGTCCCGGCCCGATGCAGGGCGGCCCCATGGGTCACCCGCAGCAGCAGCAGATGCAGCAGCAGATGCAGCAGCAGCAGATGCAGCAGCAGATGCCCCCGCAGATGCAGCAGCAGCAGCCTGCCCAGGGTCCCGGCGGCGACAGTGCCGCACGTGTCCTCTCGCTGGCCCAGCAGACCGCCGACCAGGCGATCGCCGAGGCCCGCTCCGAGGCCAACAAGATCGTCGGCGAGGCGCGTTCGCGCGCCGAGGGCCTGGAGCGGGACGCCCGCGCCAAGGCGGACGCGCTGGAGCGGGACGCGCAGGAGAAGCACCGCGTCGCGATGGGCTCCCTGGAGTCCGCCCGCGCCACGCTCGAGCGCAAGGTCGAGGACCTGCGCGGCTTCGAGCGCGAGTACCGCACGCGGCTGAAGTCGTACCTGGAGTCGCAGCTGCGTCAGCTGGAGACCCAGGCCGACGACTCGCTGGCTCCGCCGCGGACCCCGGCCGCGGCCTCGCTGCCGCCGGCCCCGTCGATGGCCTCGGCCGGCGCGGGTGCCCCGTCCTACGGCAACGGCTCGATGGGTGGTGCGCCGTCCATGGGTGGCGCCCCCTCCTACGGCGGTCAGCAGCAGATGTCCCCGGCCATGACCCAGCCGATGGCTCCGGTCCGGCCGCAGGCACCGCAGCCGATGCAGCAGGCGCCGGCGCCGATGCGGGGCTTCCTGATCGACGAGGACGACAACTGACGGCGGGTGGTCGCGCGATGAGCGCGTAGCCGTCGGCAGGCTAGAAGGGCCGGTTCCCTCCGGGGGACCGGCCCTTTGCCGTGCGCCGGGCTCCGTCCCCGCGTGCTCCCCACGGGGATACGGCGAAGGGCCCGGCGCCCCCAGGGGTGCCGGGCCCTTCGTGTGGTGCCTACGCCTTGCGGAGGCGGAACGTCAGGCCCAGGACGTCGTCCGTGAAGGGGGCGCCGTACGTGGTGTCCGCCTCGCCCTCCGCGTGATCCGTCGCCAGGACCTCGTCCGCGATCAGCTCCGCGTGAGCCGTCAGGGCCTCCGTCGTCTCCGGGGAGTCGGCCTGCCAGCGCAGGGCGATCCGGTCGGACACGTCCAGGCCGCTGTTCTTGCGGGCCTCCTGGATCAGGCGGATCGCGTCACGGGCGAGGCCGGCGCGGCGCAGCTCCGGGGTGATCTCCAGGTCCAGCGCGACCGTCGCGCCCGCGTCGGAGGCGACCGACCAGCCTTCCCGCGGGGTCTCCGTGATGATGACCTCCTCGGGGGTGACGGTGATCGTCTCGCCGTTCACCTCCAGGGTCGCCTCGCCGGAGCGCAGGGCCAGGGAGAGCGCCGCCGCGTCGGCCGCCGCGACCGCCTTGGCGACGTCCTGGACGCCCTTGCCGAACCGCTTGCCGAGGGAGCGGAAGTTCGCCTTCGCCGTCGTGTCGACGAGCGAGCCGCCCACCTCCGAAAGGGACGCCAGGGAGCTGACGTTCAGCTCCTCGGTGATCTGGGCCTGGAGGTCGGGGGAGAGGGCGGTGAAGCCCGTCGCCGCGACCAGGGCCCGGGAGAGGGGCTGGCGGGTCTTCACGCCCGACTCGGCCCGCGTCGCCCGGCCCAGCTCGACCAGGCGCCGGACCAGGAGCATCTGCTCCGAGAGCGTCTTGTCGATCCGGGCCGTGTCCGCCTCGGGCCAGGTGGCCAGGTGCACGGACTCCGGGGCCTCGGGCGTCACGGGCACCACCAGGTCCTGCCAGACCCGCTCGGTGATGAACGGGGTCAGCGGGGCCATCAGGCGGGTGACCGTCTCGACGACGTCGTGGAGGGTGCGCAGGGCCGCCTTGTCGCCCTGCCAGAAGCGGCGGCGGGAGCGGCGCACGTACCAGTTGGACAGGTCGTCGACGAAGGACGAGATCAGCTTGCCGGTGCGCTGGGTGTCGTACGACTCCATCGCCTCGGTGACGTCGGCCACCAGGGTGTGGAGCTCCGACAGCAGCCAGCGGTCGAGGACCGGGCGGTCGGCCGGGGCCGGGTCCGCGGCGCTCGGGGCCCAACCCGCGGTCCGCGCGTACAGGGCCTGGAAGGCGACGGTGTTCCAGTACGTCAGGAGGGTCTTGCGGACGACCTCCTGGATGGTGCCGTGGCCGACCCGGCGCGCCGCCCACGGCGAGCCGCCGGCCGCCATGAACCAGCGGACGGCGTCGGCGCCGTGCTGGTCCATCAGCGGGATGGGCTGGAGGATGTTCCCCAGGTGCTTGGACATCTTGCGGCCGTCCTCGGCGAGGATGTGGCCGAGGCAGACCACGTTCTCGTACGAGGACTTGTCGAAGACGAGGGTGCCGACCGCCATGAGGGTGTAGAACCACCCGCGGGTCTGGTCGATCGCCTCGGAGATGAACTGCGCCGGGTACCTGGACTCGAACAGTTCCTTGTTCTCGTACGGGTAGCCGTACTGCGCGAACGGCATGGAGCCCGAGTCGTACCAGGCGTCGATGACCTCCGGCACGCGCGTGGCCGTCTTCGAGCAGCTCGGGCACGGGAAGGTGACCGCGTCGATGTAGGGGCGGTGCGGGTCGAGCTCCGACTGGTCGGTGCCGGTCAGTTCGGTCAGTTCGGCGCGCGAGCCCACGCACGTCAGGTGGCCGTCCTCGCAGCGCCAGATCGGCAGCGGGGTGCCCCAGTAGCGGTTGCGGGAGAGCGCCCAGTCGACGTTGTTGGTGAGCCAGTCGCCGAAGCGGCCGTGCTTGACCGAGTCGGGGAACCAGTTCGTCTTCTCGTTCTCGGCGAGCAGGCGGTCCTTGACCGCGGTCGTCCGGATGTACCAGGACGGCTGCGCGTAGTACAGGAGGGCCGTGTGGCAGCGCCAGCAGTGCGGGTAGCTGTGCTCGTACGCGATGTGCCGGAAGAGCAGCCCGCGCGCGTCCAGGTCGGCGGTGAGCGCCTCGTCGGCCTTCTTGAAGAAGACGCCGCCGACCAGCGGCACGTCCTCCTCGAAGGTGCCGTCGGGGCGGACCGGGTTCACGACCGGCAGGCCGTACGCCTTGCAGACCTTCAGGTCGTCCTCACCGAAGGCGGGGGACTGGTGGACCAGCCCCGTACCGTCCTCGGTCGTGACGTACTCGGCGTTGACGACGTAGTGCGCCGGGGCGTCGAAGGGGACCAGCTCGAAGGGGCGCTGGTAGGTCCAGCGCTCCATCTCCGCGCCGGTGAAGGACTCGCCCGTGGTGACCCAGCCCTCGCCGAGCGCCTTCTCGAGCAGCGGCTGCGCGACGACGACCCGCTCGTCGCCGTCGGTGGCGACGACGTAGGTGACCTCGGGGTGGGCGGCGACCGCCGTGTTGGACACCAGGGTCCACGGGGTCGTCGTCCAGACGAGGAGCGCCGCCTTCCCGGCCAGCGGGCCGGAGGTCAGGGGGAAGCGGACGTAGACGGAGGGGTCGACGACCGTCTCGTAGCCCTGGGCCAGCTCGTGGTCGGAGAGGCCGGTGCCGCAGCGGGGGCACCAGGGGGCGACCCGGTGGTCCTGGACGAGGAGGTCCTTGTCGAAGATCTGCTTCAGCGACCACCACACCGACTCGATGTACGAGGGGTCCATGGTCCGGTACGCGTCGTCGAGGTCGACCCAGTAACCCATGCGGGTCGTCAGCTCGGCGAACGCGTCGGTGTGCCGGGTCACCGACTCGCGGCACTTGTCGTTGAACTCGGCGATGCCGTACGCCTCGATGTCCTTCTTGCCGGAGAAGCCGAGCTCCTTCTCGACGGCGAGCTCGACCGGCAGGCCGTGGCAGTCCCAGCCGGCCTTGCGGGCCACGTGGTAGCCGCGCATGGTCCGGAAGCGGGGGAACACGTCCTTGAAGACGCGGGCCTCGATGTGGTGCGCGCCGGGCATGCCGTTGGCGGTCGGAGGTCCCTCGTAGAACACCCACTCGGGGCGTCCTTCGGACTGCTCGAGGGTCTTGGCGAAGATCTTGTTCTCCTGCCAGAGATCGAGCACGGCGTGCTCCATCGCGGGCAGGTCGACCTGGGCGGGCACCTGGCGGTACTGCGGCGGTGTCATCGAGTTCCTCCGGCGGACTGTCGTCGTTCCGTCCGGAGGGACGAGAGCACTGCTCCCGCGGTACCACCCTCCTTGGCCCGGGGCGGCACGCCCTGAGCCCCCTCATTGGGGTCGCGATGTCGGGTCTAGTCACCGCGCTGTCCTGCGGCTTTCTTCCGACGGCTCCGGGGTGATGCTTCACATCGGGCTCGCCCCCGGGCTCTCACCGTCCCCGGGTCGCTCATGGCTGCGTACGACGCTACTCGTCCCCATCCAAGCCTTTCGCTGTGGCCCAGTGTACGGGGCCGGGTGCGCCGCGGCCGACCGGTTTTCCCGTGACCCGAATGGCCATACGGGTCAGGCGGGACTTGACGTACGGCCATGTGGGGGAGGACCGGGACGGATAACCCGGCGGGGAGCTGGGCACAACGGAGGAAGGCCCGCCCCGGGGAGCGCGGGGGCGGGTGGGAACGGCGGCGAGCCCCGTTGCCGCGGGCCCTGGGCCGATTTATCGTCCCAGCACGATGCGCGAGCAAGATCACAAAATGTGAAGGGGCCGCGACATGGTGGCGAAGAAGACCGCCGCGAAGAAGACCTCGGCCGCCGGTTCCACCGGCGCGGCCGAGGGCGCCAAGGACGTGGCCGGCAAGAAGACGACGGTCACGGAGCCGCCGACGGTCGCGCGGAAGAAGCCCGCCGTGAAGAAGACGGCCGCCCGCAGGACGGACGCCGAGGACACGGACGTCCACGACACGGACGTCCACGACACGGCCGCCGGGAAGAAGACGGCTGCCCCCAGGACAGCCGGGAAGAAGACGGTCGCCAGGAAGACGGCCGCCAAGAAGGCCGTGGCGAAGAAGGCGGCCGCCAAGAAGGCGCCCGCCACGACGCAGACAGGAGCCAGTACGGTGGCAGCGAAGAAGATCGCGGGTGGCGTCACGACCGCCGGGGACGAGACCGCGGTGCCGCCGGCCCGTACCGGCGAGCTCGCGGTGCGGCCGGGCGAGGACCCCTGGACCCCCGACGAGGTCGCCGAGGCGCGCACGGTGCTCCAGACGGAGGTGGTGAGACTCCGCAGCGAGCTCGCGCACTCCCAGGAGGAGCTCACCGGCCTCATGCGGGACTCCGGCGACGGAGCCGGGGACGACCAGGCCGACACCGGCACCAAGAACATCACCCGGGAGCACGAGCTGGCCCTGGCCGCCAACGCCCGGGAGATGCTGGAGCAGACCGAGCACGCCCTGGAGCGCCTCGACGCCGGCACGTACGGCCTCTGCGAGGTGTGCGGGAAGCCGATCGGCAAGGCCCGGATGCAGGCCTTCCCGCGGGCCACGCTCTGCGTCGAGGACAAGCAGCGCCAGGAGCGGCGCGGCTGACGCTCTCGGCTGCCGGTCTCGCACGCCTGTGCCGTACCCTCGGTGCACGGTCAGGCATCGAGGTCGAGGGACTCACTCACGTGGCAGAGGCGGAGCGCATCATCGGTACGCCGGATTCAGCAGGAGCCGACGATTCGGCCGCCTCCGACGAGACGGCGGCCGCCGACGGATCGGCCACGCCCGACGGGTCGGCCGCTCCCGAGGAGCGGCCCAGAGGCAGGCGCAGGATCCTCGCGCTCTTCGTGGTGGCGGTCGTGGCCTACCTGCTCGACCTCGGCAGCAAGATGCTGGTGGTCGCCAAGCTGGAGGGCCGCGAGCCGATCCGGGTGATCGGCGACGTGCTGCGCTTCGACGCCATCCGGAACCCGGGTGCCGCGTTCGGCATGGGCGAGGCCTTCACCGTCATCTTCACCTGCATCGCGGCCGCCGTGATCGTCGTGATCATCCGGCTCGCGCGCAAGCTGTACAGCCTGCCCTGGGCGATCGCGCTCGGCCTGCTCCTCGGTGGCGCGCTGGGCAACCTCACGGACCGGATCTTCCGCTCGCCCGGCGTGTTCGAGGGCGCGGTCGTCGACTTCATCGCCCCCGCGCACTTCGCCGTCTTCAACCTCGCCGACTCCGCGATCGTCTGCGGCGGCATCCTCATCGTGATCCTCTCGTTCCGGGGTCTGGACCCGGACGGGACCGTCCACAAGGACTGATCCGGACGGAGTGCTCCCCGCACAAGGCATACTCGACGGGTGAGTACGAGTCCCGAGATCCGCACACTGCCCGTTCCCGATGGCCTGGAGGGCGAGCGCGTCGACGCCGCCATCGCCCGAATGTTCGGGTTCTCCCGTACGAAGGCGGCCGAGCTGGCCGCCTCCGGGAAGGTCCAGGTCGACGGCTCCGTCGTCGGCAAGTCCGAGCGGGTCAGCGGAGGCGCGTGGCTCGAGGTCGAGATGCCGGGCGTCGCCGCGCCCGTGCAGATCGTCGCCGAGCCTGTCGAGGGCATGGAGATCGTCCATGACGACGACGACATCGTCGTGATCATGAAGCCGATCGGTGTGGCCGCGCACCCCAGCCCCGGCTGGACCGGCACCACGGTCATCGGCGGTCTCGCCGCCGCCGGCTACCGCATCTCCACCTCCGGCGCCGCCGAGCGCCAGGGCATCGTGCACCGCCTCGACGTCGGCACCTCCGGTCTGATGGTGGTCGCCAAGTCGGAGTACGCGTACACCTCGCTCAAGCGCCAGTTCAAGGAGCGCACGGTCGACAAGCGCTACCACGCGCTCGTGCAGGGGCACCCCGACCCGATGAGCGGCACCATCGACGCGCCCATCGGCCGGCACCCGAACCACGACTACAAGTGGGCGGTCACCGCCGAGGGCAAGCCCTCGGTCACCCACTACGACCTCATCGAGGCGTACCGCTCGGCCTCGCTGCTCGACATCAAGCTGGAGACGGGCCGCACCCACCAGATCCGGGTGCACATGTCCGCCCACCGCCACCCCTGCGTCGGCGACCTCACCTACGGCGCCGACCCGACGCTGGGCAAGCGCCTCGGCCTGACCCGGCAGTGGCTGCACGCCGTCCGCCTGGGCTTCGAGCACCCCGGTGACGGCTCGTGGGTCGAGTTCGCCAGCACCTATCCCGAGGACCTGCAGAAGGCCCTCGACCGGATCGCGTCGGAGAGCCGGTGAGCACCGCGTACACCGTCCGCGAGGCGCTCGGTGCCGAGGACCGGGAGGCCTGCTTCTCGGTGCGCCGTGAGGTCTTCGTCGAGGAGCAGGGCGTGCCGCGGGAGCTGGAGTACGACGCGTACGACGCCACCGCGGTGCATGTGCTCGCGCGGCGCGAGGACGGGTCGCCGCTGGGCACCGGACGTCTGCTGTTCGGGGCGGACGCGCTCGGGAAGACCGGTGGCGACGCCTCGGTCGGCTCGCTGGGCCGGCTGGCGGTCGCCAAGGCGGCCCGCGGCCTCGGCGTCGGCGCGGCGCTCGTGGGGGCCGTCGAGGACGTGGCGCGCGAGCGGGGCCTGACCGCCGTCGACCTGCACGCGCAGACGCACGCGCTCGGCTTCTACGAGCGGCTCGGCTACGAGGCGTACGGCCCCGAGTTCCCGGACGCCGGCATGCCGCACCGGGCGATGCGCAAGGCCCTGTAGGCGGAGCCGTATCGGGCCGCCCCCTCCTGCCGATGCTCCGGCGGGGGGCAATGGCGGCTAAAAGGGGCATACATGGCAGGGTGGGGCCGTGGATCAATTGGCCCTGTTGTTCTTGCTGCTGCTCGGCGCGCTGCTCACCGTCCCCCTCGGTGAACGGCTCGGACTGCCCGCGCCCGTCCTGATGACCCTCATCGGGATCGTGCTGGCCTTCCTGCCCTTCGTGCCGAACGTCGAGATCCCGCCGGAGCTCATCCTCCCGCTGGTGCTGCCGCCCCTGCTGTACGCCTCCGTGCAGCGCACCTCATGGCGCCAGTTCGCGGCGAACAGACGGCCCATCTTCCTGCTCGCGGTCGCCCTCGTCTTCGTCACCACGGCCGCCGTCGGCGCGGTCGCGAACGCGCTCGTGCCCGGCCTTCCGCTGGCCGCCGCGATCGCGCTCGGCGCCCTCGTCGCGCCGCCCGACCCGGTCGCGGCGACCGCCGTGGCCGGCTCGCTGGGGCTGCCGCGCCGTCTCGTGTCGATCCTGGAGGGCGAGGGCCTCTTCAACGACGTCACCGCGATCGTGCTCTACCACGTGGCGATCGGCGCCGTCGTCAGCGGTTCCTTCTCCTGGCCCGAGGCGGTCGGCGCGCTCGTGCTCTCCGCCGTGGTCGCCATGGTCGTCGGCCTGGGGCTCGGCTGGCTCACCCACAAGCTGATCGGGCTCCTGGGGGACGCCACCCTCCAGACCGGCCTGACCCTCCTCGTGCCCTTCGTGAGCTACGTCCTCGCCGAGGAGCTGCACGGTTCCGGCGTCCTCGCCGTCCTGGTCACCGCCCTCTTCCTGGCCGAGCACGCGACCGACGCCGACGACGTCATGGGCCGCCTCGCCGGACAGACCTTCTGGCAGATCGTCGACACCCTCGTCACCGGTATCGCCTTCGGCCTCATCGGTCTCGAACTCGTCCATGTCTTCGGGGTGGCGGACGGGCACGGCCTGGAGATGCTCGGCTGGGGCGCCGCCGTCGTCGCGGTGGTCGTCGGGGTCCGGCTGCTCTGGCTGCTTCCGGCCACCTGGCTCGCGAAGCGGCTGCACACGCGCCGGGACGTCGACGAGGAGATCCCGACGAGCTGGCGGGAGACCATCGTCATGTGGTGGGCGGGGATGCGCGGGGTGGCCTCGGTGGCCCTCGCGCTCGCCATCCCGCTCCGTACCGACGACGGCTCGCCCTTCCCCGGCCGCGACGAGATCGTCTTCATCGCCTTCTGTGTGATCATCGCCACCCTCGTCGTCCAGGGGCTCACCCTGCCCTGGCTGGTCAGACGGCTCGGCGTGCGGGCCGACGCGGACGCCGAACGCGCGCTCGAACGGGACCTCGCGATCAGGGCCGCGAAGGCCGCCAAGCGCAGGCTCAAGGAGATCGAGGAGGTCGAGGAGCTGCCCGAGGAGGTCCAGGAGCGGCTGCTGCGCGGGGCGTACGACATCGGGGCCCGGATCAGCCCGGACATGATCGACGAGGAGCGCAGGGCCGCGTTCGTCGAGCGGACGAAACGGTTCAAGGCGGTGCAGCGGATCCAGCGGGAGCTGATGTCGGCCGCCCGGCACGAGGTCCTCGCGGCGCGCAGCGAACCGGGCGCCGATCCGGAGGTGGTGGACCGGGTGCTGCGGCAACTGGACGTCCGCAGCATGCGGTGACGGCGGGCCCCCCACCTGGCCGCCGGGGGTTTCGGTGACGGTCGGTGGCGGGTGGCAGGATGGCGGGTATGGACATCATGCTTTTCCACTCGGTCCACGGGCTGCGCCCGGCCGTCCAGGCCGCGGCCGACCGGCTGCGGGCCGCCGGGCACCAGGTGTGGGTGCCGGACCTGTTCGACGGCTGGACCACCGACTCGGTGGAGGAGGGCATGGCGAAGCGGGACGGGATCGGCAAGGACGAGCTGCTCAAGCGCGCGATCCTGGCCGCCGCCCCGTACTCGGAGCGGGGTCTGGTCTACGCCGGCTTCTCCTTCGGCGCCTCCGTGGCGCAGACCCTGGCCCTCGGTGACGAGAAGGCGCGCGGGCTGCTGCTGCTCCACGGCACGTCGGACCTCGCGCCGAACGTGTCGGTGGACGAGCTTCCCGTACAGCTGCACGTGGCCGAGCCCGACCCCTTCGAGACGGACGACTGGCTGTCCGCCTGGTACCTCCAGATGCGCAGGGCCGGTGCGGACGTGGAGATCTACCGCTATCGCGGCGCGGGGCACGTGTACACGGACCCGGAGCTGCCGGACTGGGACGCGGAGGCGGCCGAGCGGACCTGGTCGGTGGCGCTGTCCTTCCTGGACAGCCTGTAGGGCCCTCTTCGGACGGCCGTGGTGAACGGGGCGCGGCCCCCGGGGAGTCCCCCCCGGGGGCCGCACCTGTGTCCTGGACGCCTGATCAGGCGCGGTACGCCGTCCAGTACTCGTTCATCCGGGTCACCTGGCCCGAGGTGAACTGGTACATGCACGCGTCGTACGTGTAGTCCATGAAGTTGTGGATCGGGTCCGCGCCGGACTTGGAGGCGCAGGAGTCACGGCCGGTCGGGCACTCGTACGCCGGGCTCTTCTCGGCCGGGGTGTCGGTGACGTAGTCGCCGTTGCCGTTACAGCCGCCCTGGAAGGTGTGGTAGAGGCCCATCCAGTGGCCGACCTCGTGGGTGGCGGTGTCGCCCTCGGCGTAGTTGGCGGCGGAGCCGCCCGGGAGCGAGGCGTCGAGGACGACGACGCCGTCCATGGACGGGTTGGACTGGTACGAGGACGGGAAGGTCGCCCAGCCGAGGAGGCCGCCGCCCAGCTTTGCGGTGTAGAAGTTCAGCGCGCCCGCGCCGCCCTTGCGGAGGGTCTGCTTCATCTGCTTCTCGGCGGTGGAGCCGGAGGTCAGGTTGTACCAGGTGGCGTTGTCCGTGTAGTCGGTGGCGGCGAGGGTGAACTGGAAGTTGCTGTTCACGTTGCCGGTGCCCTGGCCGGCGTAGGCCGAGTTCAGGACCGCCATCTGGTTGTTGATCGCCGTGGCGGAGAGCTTGCCCGTCGTGCCGGAGTGGATGACGTGGAAGTAGACGGGGATGTTCACCACGGCGGCGGCGCCGGTCTCGGCCGAGGCGCTGAGGCGGCTCTCGGCGCGGGCGGCGGACAGCTTCTTCTTGAAGTCGTCGTCCATGGACTTGGCCTGGGCGGCCGTGACCTCGTTGGGCTCACCGGCATGGCCCTCGGCGCCGCGTGCCTTGCGGGCGCCGGAGTGGGAGTCGTGGTCGTCCGCGCACTCCTCGGCGGTGGCGCCGGCCAGGGTGGTGGTGGCGGCGCCGGTGGCTACCGGGGCGGACAGGGGGGCCAGGGCCAGGGTTCCGGCCATGACGGCGGTGCCGAGCATACGACGTGACATACGCGGCGATATACGGACAAGAGCACGCACGGTGACTCCTCGCGGGGGGTGGTGGGAGGAACTTCCTCGCCACTGCGGGGAGATTACGCGTCCATGTCAGAGGCTGTTGAGCAGTGATCAGGCCCAATCATCCAGGGGGCAATTCGGGTCATCGGGAAGGAAATCTTGTGCGTGTCCCGGAGTTTGAGATGTCGACGTAACAGCCGGGGCGACAGAGGCGGGTGGTGTGTCCGGATTCGATCTCCGAAACCAGCCACCCGCCGTAGCGGTGTGATCTTCTGTTAACAGAAGGGATCATGGCTGAAAATCGACCATGAAGGACCGCCGGTCACACCTCAGCGCACCGGCTGGTACACCCGCTCGACACGCTGCGTTCCGCTCAGCGTCCGGTAGGAGCGCTCCCAGGCCGTCGTCGCCGCCGGATCCGTCTTGTCGGAGACCGTGTAGTAGTCCATCTGCGAACGTTCGGCCGTCACGTCGAGCACGCCGTAGCCGTGGTGGTCCATGTCCACCCACTTCACATGCCGGTTGGCGGCCTTCACGGCGCCGGCGGCCACCACCGAGAGCGTCCCCGGGGCCACGTGCAGCAGGTCGTCGAGGTTGTCCGAGGTGACCGAGGTGACGACGAACTCGGTCGCCGCCGACGCCGAGAAGGGATACGTCGCCGCCTTCACCGGTACGTCGTTGGCCCAGGCCATGTGGATGTCACCGGTCAGGAACACCGTGTTGCGGATGCCGCGCGAGGTCAGGTGCGCGAGCAGCTCCTTGCGGTCGTCCGTGTACCCGTCCCACTGGTCGACGTTGACCGCGAGCCCTTCCTTCGGCAGGCCCATCAACTCGGCCAGCGGCTCCAGGAGGTGGGCGGGCAGGGAGCCGAAGGCCACCGGCGAGATCATCACCGAGGTGCCGACGAGCTGCCAGGCCGCGTCCGAGCCGGCGAGCCCCGACTTGAGCCAGTCCAGCTGGGCGCGGCCCGTGATGCTCCGCTCCGGGTCGTCGACCGTGCCGCTGCCCGCCTTCGCCGGGGTGGAGCGGAAGGAGCGCAGGTCGAGCAGGTGCAGATCGGCCAGCCTGCCGAAGCGGATACGGCGGAAGACCGTGCCCTCCGTGGAGGTGCGGACCGGCATCCACTCGAAGTACGCCTGCTTGGCGGCGGCCACCCGGGCCGCCCAGTCGCCCTCGGCGCCGGGGGTGTGGTTCTCGGCCCCGCCCGTCCAGGCGTCGTTGGCGAACTCGTGGTCGTCCCAGATGGCGATCACCGGGTGGGCCGCGTGCAGCGCCTGGAGGTCCGGGTCCGTCTTGTAGTGGCCGTGCCGGGCGCGGTAGTCGGCGAGCGAGACGATCTCGTGGCGCGGCTCGTGCCGGCGGACGGTGTACTTCGCCTCCGGGTAGGTGCCGCTGCCGTACTCGTACAGGTAGTCGCCGAGGTGGAGGACCGCGTCCAGGTCGGGGCGGGCCGCGAGGTGGCCGTACGCGGAGAAGTGGCCGGCCTCCCAGTTCGCGCAGGAGGCCACACCGAAGCGGACGCCGGGCACGGCGGCGTCGACGGCGGGCGCGGTGCGGGTGCGGGCGGCGGGGGAGACGGCGGAGTCCGCGGTGAAGCGGAACCAGTAGGTGGTGGCCGGGCGCAGGCCGCGGACGTCCGCCTTCACCGTGTGGTCGGTGGCGGCGCTCGCCGTGGTCGTGCCGGAGGCCGCGATCCGGGTGAAGGCCCGGTCCTCGGCGAGCTCCCAGCCGACCTGGACGTCGGCGCCGAGGCCCGAGCCGGGCACGGCTTCGGGGGTGGGGGTGACGCGCGTCCAGAGGAGGACGCCGTCGGGCAGCGGGTCGCCGGAGGCGACGCCGTGGAGGAACGCGGTGGCCCCGGAGGCCGCCTGGGCCTGGGCGGCCGCGCCGAGGAGGGCGGGCGCGGCGACGGCGGTGACGGCGGCGGCCTTGACGACCGTGCGCCGACTGGGGGCTGAGGATATGAAACGACTGGTCACGGGCAGTCAGATTACTGGCGAGTATGCCCGACTGGCAGGCGATATCCGGAAGTTCGCCGGCTGGTCGCCCACCGGTCGCGCCCCCGGCGGCGGGCGGGCGTCTTCGGGGGCCGCTCACCTGACGGTCCCGCGAGCCCGGACGGGGACGACGCCCGGCGCGCACCCCCGCATGCTGTCCTTCGCTCCCCGATCCGACCGCGGGGGAGGGCCGGGGAGCGAAGGAGACCGTTCCGGTCAGCCCTTGAGGGCCGCGTCGATCGCCGTGGTGAACTCGTCCGCCGTCATCGGCGGGTTGTCGCCGCCGGCCACCGTCACCGGCTTGCCGTCCATCTTCAGGGTCGGCGTGCCCGTCACCCCGCTGTCGTCGAAGGCCTTCGACATCTTCATCGCCCAGGCGTCGAAGGTGCCGTCCTCGACGTTCTTCCTGAAGGCGGCGTTGCCCTTGAGGGCCGGGACGGAGTCCGCCACCTCGATGAGGTAGGAGTCCTTGGCGAACTTGTCGTCGTTCTCCTCCGGGTGGAACTTCGACGAGTACAGCGCCGCCTTGTACGTCAGGAAGGCCTCGGGGCTCACGTCCAGGGCCGCGCCGAGCGCCGAGAGGGCGTTCTTCGAGCCCTCTCCCGTGGCGGCGTCGTCGATGAAGGTGGCACCCACGTACTTGATCTTGTACTTGCCCGCCGCCACGTCCTTCTCGACCGTGGCGCCCACGGACTGCTCGAAGGTCGCGCAGACCGGGCAGCGCGAGTCCTCGTACAGCTCCAGGGTCTTCTTCGCGGACTCCTTGCCGATGACGACGTTCGTGCCGTTCGTGCCCGAGGTGTTCTTCGGGGCCGTCACGGTCGAGGCCTTCGCCGCCGACTCCCACCGGGAGGGCTTGTTCGACTGCACCACGGCGTAGCCGATGCCGCCGGCGGCGGCGAGCACGGCCACCGCCGAGACGCCGACGACGAGCTGCCGGCGCGCCCGGTCCTTCTTCGCCTGGCGCTCGCGCTCGACGCGCAGCCGCTCGCGGGCGGCAGCCTTGTTGGCCTGGGTGTTGCGTGCACTCATGATCGTGGTCTCCGTGAGGTGAGGAAGAAGGGACTGCGTGCCGGGAGCCTGCGCCGCTCAGACGAGAGCGAAGGCCGGGCACGGCGGTCCCCGCCGCCCCACGGAGTGCGTGAGGAGCCGGGTGCGGGAGGGCCGGGGCCGCCCCACGGGCCGTCCGGCGCGCCGCGGCGCCGGACCACCGGTACGGACGAGGGCCGCCACGAGCAGCAGCGGCCGGAACGCGAGGGCCGCCACCGCGCCGAGCAGCCGGGCAAGGGCCCGCTCCCCGCCGCGCAGCCAGACCGCGGCCGAGAGGCCCACGCCCACGTGCGCCAGGAGCAGCAGCCACGGCAGCGCCGGGTCGGGGGAGTCGAGCAGGGCGGCGGCCGTCCCGCTCTCGGGAGCAGCCACGCCCGGCAGCGGGGAGCCCACGGCGCCGCCGCAGAACACCTCCACGCCCACCGTGCGCAGGGAACCGGCGACCGGGCCGCCCGCGGCGCCGTAACAGAGCGCCTGCCCGCTGGTGAAGAGCGTGTCGGCCGCCAGCTGCAGCGGGACCAGGAGCCCGGCGATGGGGCCGAGCCCGCGCTCGCGGCCGGCCAGCGCGTACGCCACGGCGAAGACCCCGACCGCGACCGGCACGACCGTGCCGAGCGGCAGCGGCACGCGCGAGAGCAGCACGTGGGACGCCACGGACAGCGTCACGACCACCGCCGTGAAGAACGCCGCCCGCAGCGCCCTCAGCTGCGTCCCTGCCATGTCCATCGTCGTGGAGTGTGCCATGCCGGGCCGTAAGGGGTCCTTAAGGGGAAGCTGTGGGAAGCCCCACCGGCCCCACGGCGGCCGGAAGGCGGCCCCTCACAGGCCCGGGATCCGGCCGTTGCGGAAGAGGTCCACGAAGATCTGGTGGTCGGCCCGCGCCCGCGCCCCGTAGTCGTGCGCGAAGTCCACGAGGAGCTCCGCGAACCCCTCCTCGTCGGCGGCGATCGCCGCGTCGATGGCCCGCTCCGTCGAGAACGGGACCAGGGAGTGACCGCTGGACTCGTCCGCCGCCGCGTGCATCGTGGCCGTCGCCCGGCCGAGGTCCGCCACGGTCGCGGCGATCTCGTCCAGGTCGTCGATGTCCGACCAGTCCAGGTCCACGGCGTACGGCGAGACCTCGGCGACGAGCTGCCCGGAGCCGTCGAGTTCGGTCCAGCCGAGCCAGGGGTCGGCGTGCGCCTGGAGCGCCCGCTGCGAGATCACGGTGCGGTGCCCCTCGTGCTGGAAGTACTCCCGTACCGCCGGGTCCGTCACATGGCGGGAGACCGCCGGGGTCTGCGCCTGCTTCAGATAGATCACGACGTCGTTCTCCAGGGCGTCGCTGTTCCCCTCCAGGAGGATGTTGTACGAGGGGAGGCCGGCCGAGCCGATGCCGATGCCGCGCCGCCCGACGACGTCCTTGACCCGGTACGAGTCGGGGCGGGCCAGGCTGGACTCCGGCAGGGTCTCCAGATAGCCGTCGAAGGCGGCGAGGACCCTGTACCGGCCGGCCGCGTCCAGATCGATCGCGCCGCCGCCCCCGGAGAAGCGGCGCTCGAAGTCCCGGATCTCCGTCATCGAGTCGAGCAGCCCGAACCGGGTGAGGGAACGGGCGGTGCGCAGCGCGTCGAGCAGCGCGCCCTCGGCCGTGTCCAGGGTGAACGGCGGCAGCTCGTCGTTCCTCGCGCCGGTCGCGAGGGCGTGGATCCGCTCCCGGTAGGACGCCGCGAAGATGCGGACCAGGTGGGTGATCTGCTCGTCGGCGAGCGCCTTCGCGTACCCGATGAGCGCCAGGGAGGCCGCGAGCCGCTTGAGGTCCCAGGTGAAGGGGCCCACGTACGCCTCGTCGAAGTCGTTGACGTTGAAGATCAGCCGCCCGTTGGCGTCCATGTAGGTGCCGAAGTTCTCGGCGTGCAGGTCGCCGTGGATCCAGACCCGGCCGGTGCGCTCGTCCAGGTAGGGGCCGCCGTGGGCCTCCCGCTCCAGGTCGGAGTAGAAGAGGCAGGCGGTGCCCCGGTAGAAGGCGAAGGCGGACCCGGCCATCTTCCGGAACTTGACGCGGAAGGCCGCCGGGTCGGCGGCGAGGAGCTCGCCGAAGGCGGTGTCGAAGACAGCGAGGATGTGCTCACCGCGCTCGGCTGCGGTGGGCTGCGGGACCGACATGCGAGGTGCCTCCTGGTACCGGACGTGCTGACAGGCCGTTCATGACAAAAGGGACAGGTGTTCCCCCGTCTCCCCACGCGCGACCCTAGTCCCGAGTGCCCCTCGACTGTCATCGGCCCGACGTAGACTTCCACGGTCCCCCCAGCCACCCCTGTGACCGCTACGGAGACCTTCCGCCGTGACCAAGCCGCCCTTCACGCACCTCCACGTCCACACCCAGTACTCGCTGCTGGACGGTGCCGCGCGGCTCAAGGACATGTTCGAGGCGTGCAACGAGATGGGCATGACCCATATCGCCATGTCGGACCACGGCAACCTGCACGGGGCGTACGACTTCTTCCACTCGGCGAAGAAGGCGGGGGTC
This sequence comes from Streptomyces sp. NPDC058671, assembly GCF_042716475.1. NCBI lineage: Bacteria > Bacillati > Actinomycetota > Actinomycetes > Kitasatosporales > Streptomycetaceae > Streptomyces > Streptomyces sp. NPDC058671. The sequence continues at coordinate 72,649 of NZ_JBHXSA010000013.1, forward strand.
ACGCCGATCATCGGCATCGAGGCGTACGTCGCCCCCGAGTCCCGGCGCAACAAGCGGAAGATCCAGTGGGGCCAGCCGCACCAGAAGCGGGACGACGTCTCCGGTTCCGGTGGCTACACCCACAAGACGATCTGGGCGGCGAACGACACCGGGCTCCACAACCTCTTCAAGCTGTCCTCCGACGCGTACGCCGAGGGCTGGCTCCAGAAGTGGCCCCGGATGGACAAGGAGACCATCTCGAAGTGGTCGGAGGGGCTCATCGCCTCCACCGGCTGCCCGTCGGGCGAGCTCCAGACCAGGCTCCGCCTCGGCCAGTTCGACGAGGCCCTCAAGTCGGCCTCCGAGTACCAGGACATCTTCGGCAAGGAGCGGTACTTCCTGGAGCTGATGGACCACGGCATCGAGATCGAGCGCCGGGTCCGCGACGGGCTCCTGGAGATCGGCAAGAAGCTCGGCATCCCCCCGCTGGTCACCAACGACTCGCACTACACGTACGCCCACGAGTCGACCGCGCACGACGCCCTGCTCTGCATCCAGACCGGCAAGAACCTCTCCGACCCGGACCGCTTCCGCTTCGACGGCACCGGCTACTACCTCAAGTCCACGGACGAGATGTACGCGATCGACTCCTCGGACGCCTGGCAGGAGGGCTGCCGCAACACCCTCCTGGTCGCCGAGCAGGTCAGCACCGACGGCATGTTCGTCGAGAAGAACCTCATGCCGAAGTTCGACATCCCGGAGGGGTACACCGAGGTCACCTGGTTCCGCGAGGAGACCATGCGGGGCATGCACCGACGGTTCCCGGACGGGATCCCCGAGGACCGCATGAAGCAGGTCGAGTACGAGATGGACACCATCATCTCGATGGGCTTCCCGGGCTACTTCCTCGTCGTCGCCGACTTCATCATGTGGGCGAAGAAGCAGGGCATCGCCGTCGGTCCCGGCCGAGGCTCCGCGGCCGGCTCGATCGTCGCGTACGCCATGGGCATCACCGACCTCGACCCGATCCCGCACGGCCTGATCTTCGAGCGCTTCCTCAACCCCGAGCGCATCTCGATGCCCGATGTCGACATCGACTTCGACGAGCGCCGGCGCGTCGAGGTGATCCGCTACGTGACGGAGAAGTACGGCTCCGACAAGGTCGCCATGATCGGCACGTACGGCAAGATCAAGGCGAAGAACGCGATCAAGGACTCCGCGCGCGTCCTCGGCTACCCCTACGCCATGGGCGACCGGCTCACCAAGGCCATGCCCGCCGACGTCCTCGGCAAGGGCATCGACCTCAACGGCATCACCGACCCCTCGCACCCGCGCTACAGCGAGGCCGGCGAGATCCGCGCGATGTACGAGAACGAGCCGGACGTCAAGAAGGTCATCGACACCGCCCGGGGCGTCGAGGGCCTGGTCCGCCAGATGGGCGTCCACGCGGCCGGCGTGATCATGTCCAGCGAGCCGATCGTCGACCACGCGCCGATCTGGGTCCGGCACACCGACGGCGTCACCATCACGCAGTGGGACTACCCGCAGTGCGAGTCGCTCGGCCTGCTCAAGATGGACTTCCTGGGCCTGCGCAACCTCACCATCATGGACGACGCCGTCAAGATGGTGAAGGCCAACAAGGGCATCGACCTCGACCTGCTCGCCCTGCCGCTCGACGACCCGAAGACCTTCGAACTGCTCCAGCGCGGTGACACCCTCGGCGTCTTCCAGTTCGACGGCGGGCCCATGCGCTCGCTGCTCCGGCTGATGAAGCCCGACAACTTCGAAGACATCTCCGCCGTGTCCGCCCTGTACCGGCCGGGCCCGATGGGCATGAACTCGCACACCAACTACGCCCTGCGCAAGAACGGCCAGCAGGAGATCACCCCGATCCACCCCGAGCTGGAGAAGCCGCTCGAAGAGGTGCTCGCGGTCACCTACGGCCTGATCGTGTACCAGGAGCAGGTGCAGAAGGCCGCCCAGATCATCGCCGGCTACTCGCTCGGCGAGGCCGACATCCTCCGCCGCGTGATGGGCAAGAAGAAGCCCGAGGAACTGGCGAAGAACTTCGTCATCTTCGAGGCCGGAGCGAAGAGCAAGGGCTTCAGCGACGAGGCGATCAAGGCGCTGTGGGACGTCCTCGTCCCCTTCGCCGGCTACGCCTTCAACAAGGCCCACTCGGCCGCGTACGGCCTGGTCTCCTACTGGACCGCCTACCTCAAGGCCAACCATCCCGCCGAGTACATGGCGGGACTGCTCACCTCCGTCAAGGACGACAAGGACAAGTCCGCGGTCTACCTCAACGAGTGCCGCCGCATGGGCATCAAGGTGCTGCCGCCCAACGTGAACGAGTCCGAGTCGAACTTCGCCGCCCAGGGCGACGACGTGATCCTCTTCGGCCTCTCCGCCGTCCGCAACGTCGGCACCAACGTCGTCGAGTCGATCATCAAGTCGCGCAAGGCGAAGGGGAAGTTCTCCTCCTTCCCGGACTTCCTCGACAAGGTCGAGGCCGTCGTCTGCAACAAGCGGACCGTCGAGTCGCTGATCAAGGCCGGCGCCTTCGACGAGATGGGCCACACCCGCAAGGGCCTGGTCGCCCACCACGAACCGATGATCGACAACGTGGTGGCGGTCAAGCGCAAGGAGGCCGAGGGACAGTTCGACCTCTTCGGCGGCATGGGCGACGCGGCGACCGACGAGCCCGGCTTCGGCCTCGACGTCGAGTTCTCCGACGTCGAGTGGGAGAAGTCGTACCTGCTCGCCCAGGAGCGCGAGATGCTCGGTCTGTACGTCTCCGACCACCCGCTCTTCGGCATCGAGCACGTCCTGTCCGACAAGACGGACGCGGCGATCTCCCAGCTCACCGGCGGCGAGCACTCCGACGGCGCGGTCGTCACCATCGGCGGCATCATCTCCGGCCTCCAGCGCAAGATGACCAAGCAGGGCAACGCCTGGGCGATCGCCACCGTCGAGGACCTGGCCGGCTCCATCGAGTGCATGTTCTTCCCGGCCACGTACCAGCTGGTCTCCACCCAGCTCGTCGAGGACACGGTCGTCTTCGTCAAGGGACGGCTCGACAAGCGCGAGGACGTGCCCCGTCTCGTCGCGATGGAGCTGATGGTCCCCGACCTGTCGAACGCCGGGACCAACGCGCCGGTGATCCTCACCATCCCCACCGTCAAGGTGACCCCGCCCATGGTCACCCGGCTCGGCGAGATCCTCGGTCACCACAAGGGCAACACCGAGGTGCGGATCAAGCTCCAGGGCCCCCGGAAGACGACGGTGCTCCGCCTCGACCGGCACCGGGTGCAGCCCGACCCGGCGCTCTTCGGCGACCTGAAGGTCCTGCTCGGCCCGTCCTGCCTGGCCGGTTAGGGCTCAGGGCCTCTCCCCGCACGCGCAAGGGGCGCGCCCGTCGTCACGGGCGCGCCCCTTTGCCGTCGGTCCAGCCGCCGGCCGGTCCTGCCGTCGGTTCGCTCCGGCTGAGCGTCAGTTGTGGCCGAAGCGCTTCTGACGTCCCTTGCGCGCCATGTCACCCGGGGTGACCTGGCTGGAGCGCTGGTCGGCCTGGGACTCCATCGACGACTGCTTCGCCTGCTGGGTGCCACGCTCGGCCTGCGACGGCTGCTTCTGATCGCGGTTCTGACTGCGGTTCTTGGCCATGGGGATGCCTCCTCAAAGGGTCCTGGGTGCCAGGGCCGCTGTCAGACTCACATACCGCGCGAACCGTCGCATGTTGGATCATTACGGAGCGTAAGGCGCCCGGGAAGTGACATCCGCCACGCCGATGATCCAGTTCCGACTGTCGAGCCCCCGGCCTTCGGGCAGACTCGAAGGAAATCCGAAGCAACTCCGATCCCGAGGTTCCCGAAAGAGGGTGGAACACGTGGACCGCTGCGTCGTCCTGGTGGACGCCGGCTATCTGCTGGGCGCCGCCGCCAGTCTCCTCGCCGGGGAACCGTCCCGCTCCAGGATCACCGTCGACCACGCCGGGCTCATCCAGCAGCTGCGCCAGCGCGCCGAGGCCGAGACCGCGCTGCCCCTCCTGCGGATCTACTGGTTCGACGGCGCACCCGACCGGGTGCCCCAGCCCGAGCACCGCAGGCTGCGGGTGATGCCCCGGGTCACCGTCCGGCTCGGCGCCCTGACCCGGAGCGAAGGACGCTGGGCCCAGAAGGGCGTCGACGCGGCCATGCACACCGAGCTGACCGAGCTCGCCAGGAACAGGGCCTGCTCCGACATCGTGCTCGTCACCGGCGACGGCGACCTGCTGCCCGGACTGATGTCCGCCAAGGAGCACGGCGTCGCCGTCCACCTCTGGGCCGTCCAGGCCGCCGACGGCGACTACAACCAGTCCGAGGACCTGGTCGCGGAGGCCGACGAACGCCGGGTCCTCGACCGGGCCTGGATCACCCGGGCCGTCCGCGCCAAGGACCTCACCGGCATCTGCGCGCCCCCGCCCGCCCCGCGACCCGAGATCGCCGCCATCCTCTCCGCGCCCCTGCCGGAAGCCGCCCTCGCCGCCTCCGCCGGACGGGCCGCCGAAGCGTCGGCCGACACCGGGACCACCGGGGAGACCTCCACGGACCACGGCGGTAACGGGCACGTCCGCCACGGCGACGGTCACGCGCACGGCGACGGCCACGACAGCGGTCACGTCCGCGACGACGGGCACGGCCACGGACCGGGCGCCCCCGCCCCGGCCGGGGGCAGGGGCGTCCCCACCCCCAAGGACCTCGCGGGACTGCGCGCCCCCGGCACCGCCGCCGCCACCGCGTCGCAGGCCGCGAGCGCGCTCCGCTGGTCCTCCGACCGGGGCTGGGTCGAGCGCCCCGCCCCCGCGCTCGGCGAACCCGCGGAGACCGCCTCCCTGCCCACCCTCGCCACCCTCACCAGCGCCGAGCAGCGCTGGGCGGACCGCGAGGAGGACATCACCACCGTCGGCGGCGACCCCTTCGAGGTCGGACAGGTGTTCGCCCGCCGGTGGATGGAACGGCTCCCCGAGCAGAGTCACGTCCAGAAGCTCTCCACCCTCTACCCCCGCATCCCGCACCGCATCGACGGCGAACTCCTCCGCTACGCCGCCCGATTCGGCCTGCTGGCCCACAAGGACGACCAGATCGACGAGCACGACCGGTACGCGATCCGGGCGGGATTCTGGCGCGAGATCGACGTCCGGGCCGCCGCCGAACCCGCCCCCGCGCCCGGAGCCGGCCCGGCGACCCCGTAGGCTCTTCCCACGTGAGTACGGTGTGCGCGGTGCGGGATCTGGTCAAGACGTACCCCGCCACGCGCGGCAGGCGCGGTGCGCCCGCGACACCCGAGGTGCGGGCCACCGACGGGATCAGCCTCGACGTGCGCGGCGGCGAGATCTTCGGCCTGCTCGGCCCCAACGGAGCCGGCAAGTCCACGCTCGTCCGCCAGCTCACCGGCCTCATGCGCCCCGACTCCGGCACCGTCGCGCTCCTCGGCCACGACCTGGTGCGCCACCCCGAGCGGGCCGCCCGCCTCCTCGCGTACCTCGGCCAGGAGTCCACCGCCCTCGACGAGCTGACCGTCGCCCTCGCCGCCGAGACCACCGGACGGCTGCGCGGCCTCACCGCCCACGACGCACGCGTCGAGAGCGACGCCGTCCTGGCGGAGCTCGGCCTCGGGGAGCTCGCCTCCCGGCCCCTCCGCAAGCTCTCCGGCGGACAGCGCAGGCTCGCCTGCTTCGCCACCGCGCTCGTCGGCCGGCGCCCCGTCCTCGTCCTCGACGAGCCGACCACCGGCATGGACCCCGTCGCCCGCCGCGCCGTCTGGGCGGCCGTCGACCGGCGGCGCGCCGAGCACGGCACCACCGTGCTGCTCGTCACCCACAACGTCATCGAGGCGGAGACCGTGCTCGACCGGGTCGCCGTCCTCGAACACGGCAAGGTCATCGCCTGCGACACCCCCGCCGGGCTCAAGGAACGCGTCGCCGGCGAGATCCGCGTCGAGCTGGTGTGGCGCGAGTCGGCCCCCCTCCACCTGCCCGAGGTCGCCGCGCTGCGCGGACTCGCGCAGGAGAGCGGGAGGCGCTGGATCCTCCGGCTCGCCCCCGACGCGGCCCGCGCGGCCGTCGCCACCGTCACCGGCGGCGCCGCCTTCGCCGCACTCGACGACTTCACCCTGGCCACGCCCAGCCTGGAGGACGTGTACCTGGCCCTCGGCGGCGCGACGGAGGGGTTGGTGAAGGCGTGACACGCGCCCTGCGCCGGGCAGTGGCCTTCGGCGTGCACTCTGGGGCGCCCCGGGCAGTGGCCTTCGGCGTGCGGCCTGTGGCGCGCCGGACCATGGCCTCCGGCGTGCACTCTGGGGCGCGCCGGTCCCCGGGTTTCGGTGTGTGCCCGATGGCGCGCCCGTCCGTGGACTCCGGCATGCGCCCTGCGGCGCGCCCGTCCGTGGCCCTCGGCGCGCGCCCCTCCGTGTCCCGCGCCCCCCGTGGCCTCCGCGTTCCGTACGTGACCGTCAGGAGCTGTACGCAGTGAGCACCGTGCCCGCCGAGGTCCTGCCGACCGGCGCGCCTTCCGTCCGGGGCCGCGACGACGAGGGCGCCGTGGCGCCCCTCGCCCCGCGCGCCCGGCTGCTGCCGGCCATGGCCGCCGTCTACCGGGCGCAGCTCTCCCGCGCCCGGGTCGCCCGCATCCCGCTCCTCTTCGTCGCCACCTTCCAGTCCGTCGGGATCATGGTCCTGATGCGCGGGGTCGTCGACGGCGGCTCCGAGGCACGCGCCGTCGTGGCCGGCTCCACCGTCCTCGTCGTCGCCTTCGTCGCGCTCAACCTCCTCGCCCAGTACTTCGGGCAGCTGCGGGCCGGCGGCGGACTCGACCACTACGCCACCCTGCCCGTGCCGCCCGCCGCCGTCGTGCTCGGCGCCGCCGGGGCGTACGCCTCCTTCACCGTGCCCGGGACCGCCGTCACCGCCGTCGCCGGATCCGTGCTCTTCGGGCTGCCGCTCGGCAACCTGTGGATCCTCGCCGCCGTCGTCCCGCTCGCCGGAGCGGCGCTCGCCGGGCTCGGTGCCGCCCTCGGACTCCTCGCCCCCCGGCAGGAGCTGGCCACCCTCCTCGGCCAGCTCGGCATGTCGGCGGCCCTGCTCCTCGGCGTCCTCCCGGCCGAGCGGCTCCCGGGGCCCATCGGCTGGGCGCGTGACCTGCTGCCGTCGACGTACGGCGTGGAGGCCCTGGCCCGCACCTTCGAGCCGCACCCCGACTGGGCGGCCGTCGCCCTGGACCTCGCCGTGTGCGCGACGGTCGGCGTGGTCTCCCTCGCGGTCGCCACCTGGGCGTACCGGCGGGCCGCCGTCCGCTGAGGCGGGACACAGGCGCACCTGGCACGATGGCGGGGTGACCGCACCTCTGACTCCGCCTCACCAGCCCCAGCCGCACGACCCCGACCTGCCGCCGCCGCCCCCGCCGGTGCTCGGCCCGGCCGGGGACCCGATCACGGCGGCCGAGGTCGTGCAGGGCGTCCTGGTGACCCTCGTCTCGGCGGTCGCGGGGGCGCTGCTCGGAGTGCTGTGGCTGAACCTGGCCCCGCGCGTCCTGCTCATCTCGGACGGCAAGGGGGTCTACCTCCGCAACTCCGAGGGGGAGGCGGCGATCGGCTCGGACGGCACGTTCGTGCTTCTGGCCCTCGCCTTCGGGGCGGTCGCCGCGCTCGTCGTCTTCCTGCTGCGCCGCAAGGGCGGGGTTCCGCTGGTCCTCGGTCTGGCGCTCGGCGGCCTGCTGGGCTCGCTGCTCGCCTGGGGCCTGGGGACGTACTTCGGCCCGATGCGGAACGTGGTCGCCCACGCCAAGGCGGTCGGCCCCGGCGTCACCTTCGAGGCGCCGCTCGAACTGAACCTGGCGGCCGCCGCGATGCTGGCCTGGCCGCTCGCCGCGATGATCGTGTACCTGGCGCTCACGGCCCTCTTCGGGCCGCGCGACCCGGAGCCGGAGCCGTGGGACCGGCCCGGGGCGTACTGAGCGTCCCCGAGGTCCGGGGCCGCGCGGACCTCCGTCAGGCGCGGCCGATCGGGGCCACGACCGCCGAGGTGAGAGCGGCCAGGTCCGTGGGGGAGAGCTCCACCTCGAGGCCGCGGCGGCCCGCGGAGACGCAGATGGACGCGTGGTCGCGGGCCGAGGCGTCGAGGACCGTACGGAGCCGTTTGCGCTGGCCGAGGGGTGAGATGCCGCCCCGGACGTAGCCCGTGGCGCGCTCCGCGGCCGCCGGGTCCGCCATCGACGCCCGCTTCCCGCCGACGGCCGAGGCCAGCGCCTTCAGATCGAGCTGGCCCGCCACCGGGACCACAGCGACCGTCAGCTCGCCGTCGACGTCCGCGACCAACGTCTTGAAGACCCGGTCGGGGGACACCCCGAGGGCCTCCGCGGCCTCCTCGCCGTACGAGGCGGAGGCCGGGTCGTGCTCGTAGGCGTGCACGGTGAACGGGGTGCCGGCCGCCGTCAGGGCCACCGTCGCCGGGGTGCCCCCGCCGCTGGTCTTCTGCTTCTTCGCCACGCGCTCGCTCTTCCTCGGCTCGGCCGGCCCCGGTCCGGATCGGTCCGGGCCGGACCCGATCAGTTCGGGTACGTCGGGGTCTGCGTCAGGTCCACCGCCGGCAGCGACGGAAGGTGCCGCAGCACCGCCGTCTCCGCGCGGAGCAGCGTCAGCTCCTCGCGCAGTCGGGTAGCGGTGTCCGGGGCCTGGAGCAGCCGCTGCTTCGACGGGGTGTCCAGCACCGCGGCCGCCGCGACCAGGTACGACACCACCGAGGGGTCGTCCGGCAGCTCGCTCGTCGTCAGCGAACGCTCCCGCGCCCCCGCGAGGCGCTTCTGGTAGCTCCGGAAGGCCCGCAGCACCCCTTCGGCGAGTGCGGGGGCCTCCTCGCCCTGCTCCTCGGGGATCTCCCCGACCTCGGCGACCAGGAACGGCCCGCTCGCGTCGACCGAGAGGAGCTTCACCCGGGTCGTCCCGGTCGCCATCACCTCGAAGCTGCCGTCCGAGCGCTCCCGGATCGACGCCGCGTCGGCGACGCAGCCGACCCGGTGGAAGGCCTGGACGGGATCGGAGCCGAAGCCGGCCGCCGGGCCCTTCTCCGGCAGCGCCGTCTGGTCCGGCAGGCCGGGAGCGGTCGGCGCGACCTCGCGGCCGTCGCGGATGGCGACGACGGCGAAGCGGCGCGGCTCCGAGTCGTCGATCGTGAGCAGCTCACGCATCATGGCGCGATAACGCTCCTCGAAGACGTTCAGCGGCAGCACGAGGCCAGGGAACAGCACCGCGTTGAGCGGGAAGAGAGGCAGGCGAGCGGTGGTCACAGCGGCCAAGCCTAATGGCCGCCGGGCCCGCCCCGTCCGGCCCGTCCATGTCCGGTGTCCCACAGCGGCGTCCGGCGGGCCAGCTCCACGCCGACCCGGTCCCGCGCGGCGAGGAAACGGCGCAGTGGATCCTCCCGTACGGCGCCCCGCCCCGCGCCGGTCGCCACCCCCCAGGGGAACGAGGTCGCGTGGACCCCGATCCGGCCGAACTCCACCCGAGCCTCCTCCCACCGCGCCCGCTCCACCAGCACGTACGCGAGCAGGTTGCGGACCTCCGCGGGCCACGGGTCGCCCGTGGGGAAGGCCGCCGACAGGGCCAGGGCGCGGTCCGCCGCCCGGTCGATCCGCCGTTCCGGCACGGACGGGTCCCGGTGCGACGGCACCCGGAGCCGGTCGTGGGCGGCGCGGACCGGCAGCGCCCGTACGAGAGAGTCCGGGGCGGCGTCGTCGGCCGCCTGCTCGGCGAAGTCGAAGGCGGCGCGGTGCGAGCCGTACCACTGCGCGGAGAGGTACTTGAGCGCCGCGACATGGCAGCCGTAATGGTGCGGGGAGCGGCGCACGGCCTGCTCCCAGAGCGTCTCGAAGACGGTGTGCCCGGCGTGCGCCCCGCGCGCGTGGTCCAGGGCGAGCCGCCACGGCACCGGATCGTGCGGAGCCGTCTCGGCGACCGCGGTGATCAGCGGGCCGAGCTCGCGCAGCCGCTCGGCCCGCGCGGGGGACTCCCAGGCCCTGCGGACGGCGAGCTGCGCCGTGACGAGCAGGGCGTCGGGGTCCCCGGGCGCCACGGAGAGCCAGTGGGTCAGCCAGTCGCCCCTGCTGTACGCGAAGGTGGCGAGCCGGATGACATACCGGTCGCGGTCCTCCCACTCGCCCGCGTCCCGGGTGGTGGCGAGCAGCTTCGCGGCGGGCTCCGGATCGGCCAGGGCGGCGGCGACGAGGGCGGGGGCGAGCCGCTCGTCCGGGGCGTCGAGCAGCACGTCGTCGTCCGGGACGAACCCGGCGGCGAGCCGCGGGGCGTGCCGGGCCGAGCGGACGGCGCCGATCAGGGCACGGAGCAAGGACATGGTGCGACGTATTCTCTCCCGGCTCCTCGGGCCGCGGCAGCCCGTCTCACAGCCCGTACACCAAACCTCCGCCGCCTCAGCCCCTGCTCAGGAGTCTGGTCGCGCCGGCCGCCACCGTCGTCGCCAGGATCCAGCCCAGCATGATCAGCACCGCCGCCACCCACTGCCAGACGCCCTCGAGCCGCCAGTGGCCGTCCTGGCCGAGGTTGATCACCGGGATGAGCAGGTCCAGGGCGTACAGCGTGCCGTTCCACTCCGGGGCCTCGTCCGGCTTCAGCGGTATCGGGCGGTAGTGGGAGAACGCCACCGTGCCCGCCGCCCACAGGACCGCCATCCACAGCGCGGCCCGCCCCGGCCGGTAGCCGTACGCCACGGTCAGGTCCTGGAGGTACCCCCAGAGCTTGCCGGCCACCGGCAGGGTCTCGCGTCTGCGCCGCTGCTTGGCGAGCAGCACCTCGCGGGCGTCGGCGTCCTCCCCGCTGCTGCGCAGGACCGTCGCGAGCCGCTCGTACGGCTCGGGGGCGTACTCCGGGGTCGCCGCCGCCACCCACTCCAGGCGGCGGCGCAGCGGGAAGTGCCCGTACGGCACGAGGTTCTCGTAGACGAAGCCGCCCATCGCGAGCCCGCCCGGTCCCGGCCAGCTGGTCGACAGGTCGATCAGGGTGACGACCTTGGCGCCGTTGAGCACGACCCGGCCCTCCTCCGGCCGCTCGCCGTTGAACCTCAGCTCCGGGGTGACTATCCGGCGCATCGAGACCTCCTCCCGACGTGCCCCGTCGAGCAGGAAGCGGGCGTGGTGCAGGTCCACCGCGTCACCGAACCGGCCGTCGTCCAGCCGCACGCCGCCGTGGAACTCCACCGGCTTGCGGCGGGCGTCCTGGGCGGGCGACACCCCGTACGGCGGGGTGGCCGTGCCGCTGCCCGTGAAGCCCGCGTCCTCGTACACCCAGGCCGCGTTCAGATAGAGCGAGCGCTCCACCGTCAGCTGCGGCGCGTTCAGCGCGCGGCGGCCCTGCGCGCCGCGCAGCACACTGCCCCGCAGACTGAGCGAGACGCCGATCTTCGCCCCGCGCAGGCTCACCTCCCCGTGCGTCTCGATCAGCTCGGCCTGGAGGTCCTGCGCGACCACCAGGCCGTCCGCCGTGATGGCCCGCCCCCGCCGGTCCGGCCACACCTGGATCTGGTTGACCAGCAGGTCCGTGCCGATCTGCGCGTCGGTGAGCCGGATGCCCCGCTCCACCCGGCAGCGCGGCAGGTGCAGGTCCCCCTCCGTGTGCAGCCGAGCGGCCTCCAGGCGCGGCAGCGCGCACGCCACCATCCGCAGCGTGCCGAAGCGGGCCTCGGGCACCACCACCTCGTCGTCGAACCGGCAGCCGTGCAGCTCCACGTACGGCCCTATCGTCCCGCCCGCCAGGTCCAGCACGCCCGTGATCCGGACCCCGCGCAGCTTCAACGCGGCCACCCGCCCCGATCTGGCCTGCGGCCCCGCGAGCAGCAGCAGTCCCACCACATCGGCGCGGACACTCCGCTCCGGTCCCCATTCCCGTCCCCCGAAAGGGTCGTCCCGCTCCGCGACCCCCTCCGTCAGATCGCACGTCCTGCCGATGCGGAACGCCTGCCACAGGGCCCGCTCCGGGCCCGTGAGGCCGTCCGGCACGTCGTCCTCGTGCGGCTCGGTCACCGCCGCCCCCCTCGCTTTCCACCATCCGCGCCCACGATTCCGGGACGCCGTCTCCGGGCGTCCGTGGATTCGTACAGCCGTTCTTCCCGCTGAGTGACGGGCTGAACGCTAACGGTCAGGAGTGGCGACAAGACGCCAGTGAGGCGTGTATCAGCCAGTGATACGGGCGACCGGCGCTGTGGGGCGTCTGAGAGAATTGACCCGTGATCTCTCGAATCGATCTGCGCGGCGAGGCCCTCCCCGAGGGCTCCTCCCTGCGCGACCTGCTGCCCCGTGCCGAGTTCGACGTGGAAGCCGCCCTGGAGAAGGTGCGGCCGATCTGCGAGGACGTCCGGCATCATGGCGCCGCAGCGGTGATCGACTACGGCGAGAAATTCGACGGCGTCCGCGTCCCGAGCCTCCGCGTCCCCGTCGAGGAGCTCTCCCGCGCTCTCGACGAGCTCGACCCGGCCGTCCGCGCCGCCCTCGAGGAGTCCATCCGCCGCACCCGCCTCGTCCACCGCGAGCAGCGCCGCACCACCCACACCACTCAGGTCGTGCCCGGCGGCACGGTCACCGAGAAGTGGATCCCGGTCGAGCGCGTCGGCCTGTACGTGCCCGGCGGCCGCGCCGTCTACCCGTCCTCCGTCGTGATGAACGTCGTCCCCGCCCAGGAGGCCGGTGTCGAGGGCGTCGCCCTCGCCTCGCCGCCGCAGAAGGAGTTCGGCGGGCTCCCGCACCCCACGATCCTCGCCGCCTGCGCCCTGCTCGGCGTCGACGAGGTCTACGCGGCCGGCGGCGCCCAGGCCGTCGCCATGTTCGCGTACGGCACGGAGGGCCCGGACGGCTGCGCCCCCGTCAACCTGGTCACCGGCCCCGGCAACATCTACGTCGCCGCCGCCAAGCGCCTCCTCAAGGGCCGCATCGGCATCGACGCCGAGGCGGGCCCCACCGAGATCGCGATCCTCGCGGACTCCACCGCCGACCCGGTCCACGTCGCCGCCGACCTCATCAGCCAGGCCGAGCACGACCCGATGGCCGCCTCCGTCCTCGTCACCGACTCCGACGAGCTGGCCGAGGCCACCGAGGCCGAGCTCAAGACCCAGGTCGCCGCCTCCAAGCACGTCGACGACCGGATCGTCCCGGCCCTGGCCGGCCGCCAGTCCGCGATTGTCCTCGTCCGCGACCTCGCCGACGGCCTCAAGGTCGTCGACGCGTACGGCGCCGAGCACCTGGAGATCCAGACCCGCGACGCCGCCGCGGTCGCCGACCGGGTCCGCAACGCGGGCGCGATCTTCGTCGGCCCCTGGGCCCCCGTCTCGCTCGGCGACTACTGCGCCGGCTCCAACCACGTGCTGCCCACCGGCGGCTGCGCCTGCCACTCCTCGGGCCTCTCCGTGCAGTCCTTCCTGCGCGGGGTGCACATCGTGGACTACACGCGCGACGCGCTCGCCGACGTCGCCCACCACGTGGTGACCCTCGCCGAGGCCGAGGACCTGCCCGCGCACGGCGCCGCGATCAAGGCCCGCTTCGGATGGAAGGTGCCGCAGCGGTGACCGGCATCGACGACCTCCCCGTCCGGGACGAGCTGCGCGGCAAGTCCCCCTACGGCGCGCCCCAGCTCGACGTCCCCGTCCAGCTGAACACCAACGAGAACCCCTACCCGCTGCCCGAGCCCCTGGTGGCCCGGATCGCGGAGCGGGTCGCCGAGGCCGCCCGCGGCCTCAACCGCTACCCCGACCGGGACGCGATCGAGCTCCGTACCGAACTCGCCCGCTATCTCACCCGCACCGGCAAGCACCCGGTCGCCGTCGAGAACGTGTGGGCGGCCAACGGCTCCAACGAGGTCCTCCAGCAGCTGCTCCAGACCTTCGGCGGCCCCGGCCGGACCGCGATCGGCTTCGAGCCCTCGTACTCCATGCACGCCCTGCTCGCCCGCGGCACCGGCACCGGCTGGATCTCCGGCCCCCGCCGCGAGGACTTCACCATCGACGTGGCGGCGGCCGGGAAGGCGATCGCCGAGCACCGCCCGGACGTCGTCTTCATCACCTCGCCCAACAACCCCACCGGCACCGCGGTCGCGGCCGACACCGTCCTCGCCCTGTACGAGGCGGCCCAGGCGGCCAAGCCCTCGCTGGTGGTCGTCGACGAGGCGTACGTGGAGTTCAGCCACCGCGATTCGCTGCTGCCCCTGATCGAGGGCCGCCCGAACCTGGTGGTCTCCCGGACCATGTCCAAGGCCTTCGGCGCCGCGGGCCTGCGCCTCGGCTACCTCGCAGCCCACCCGGCCGTGGTCGACGCCGTCCAGCTGGTCCGTCTGCCGTACCACCTCTCGGCCGTCACCCAGGCGACCGCGCTCGCCGCCCTCGAGCACACCGACACCCTCCTCGGGTACGTCGAACAGCTCAAGGCCGAGCGCGACCGGCTCGTCACCGAGCTGCGCGCGATCGGCTGCGAGGTCACCGACTCGGACGCCAACTTCGTGCAGTTCGGGAAGTTCCCCGACACGCACGCGGCCTGGCAGCGCATCCTCGACCGGGGCGTCCTGGTCCGGGACAACGGCGTACCCGGGTGGCTGCGGGTCACCGCCGGCACCCCCGAAGAGAACGACGCGTTCCTCGACGCGGTTCGTGAATTGATGAAGGAGCAGGAGCGATGAGCCGCGTAGGCCGCGTTGAGCGCACCACCAAGGAGACCTCCGTCGTCGTCGAGATCGACCTCGACGGCACCGGAAAGGTCGACGTGTCGACCGGGGTCGGCTTCTACGACCACATGCTCGACCAGCTCGGCCGGCACGGTCTGTTCGACCTGACCGTCAAGACCGACGGCGACCTCCACATCGACTCGCACCACACCATCGAGGACACCGCCCTCGCCCTCGGCGCCGCCTTCAGGCAGGCCCTCGGCGACAAGGTCGGCATCTACCGCTTCGGCAACTGCACGGTCCCCCTGGACGAGTCGCTCGCCCAGGTCACCGTCGACCTCTCCGGCCGCCCGTACCTCGTGCACGAGGAGCCCGAGAACATGGCGCCGATGATCGGCTCGTACGACACGACGATGACCCGGCACATCTTCGAGTCCTTCGTCGCCCAGGCCCAGATCGCGCTGCACATCCACGTCCCGTACGGGCGCAACGCGCACCACATCGTGGAGTGCCAGTTCAAGGCCCTCGCCCGCGCCCTGCGCTACGCCTCCGAGCGTGACCCGCGCGCCGCCGGCATCCTCCCCTCCACGAAGGGCGCGCTCTAACTCCATGACCGGCCTCTCCACCATCCTCATCGTCGTCGGGCTCTTCCTCGCCGGCGGTGTGTACTCCTTCTCCAAGCAGAAGCTGCCCAAGGGCGTGATCGCCGTCCTCGCCATCGCCTCCGTGCTGTGCCTGGTCGCCGGCGTCCTGCGGATCCAGGGAATCTGGGAATGAGCACCGTGAGCACGCCCAAGAAGGTCGTCGTCTTCGACTACGGCTTCGGAAACGTCCGCTCCGCCGAGCGCGCGCTCGCCCGCGTGGGCGCCGACGTCGAGATCACCCGCGACTACGACAGGGCCATGAACGCCGACGGGCTCCTCGTCCCCGGCGTGGGCGCCTTCTCCGCCTGCATGCGCGGGCTCAAGGAGGCCCGCGGCGACTGGATCGTCGGCCGCAGGCTCTCCGGCGGCCGCCCGGTGATGGGCATCTGCGTCGGCATGCAGATCCTCTTCGCGCAGGGCATCGAGCACGGCGTGGAGAGCGAGGGCCTCGACGAGTGGCCCGGTACGGTCGAACCGTTGAACGCCCCCGTCGTCCCCCACATGGGGTGGAACACGGTCGACGCGCCCGAGGACACCGAGATGTTCGCGGGCCTCGACGCCGACGACCGGTTCTACTTCGTGCACTCCTACGCGGTGCGCGAGTGGACCCT
Organism: Streptomyces sp. NPDC058671; assembly: GCF_042716475.1. Classification (NCBI taxonomy): domain Bacteria; kingdom Bacillati; phylum Actinomycetota; class Actinomycetes; order Kitasatosporales; family Streptomycetaceae; genus Streptomyces; species Streptomyces sp. NPDC058671. Next base: position 88,568 of record NZ_JBHXSA010000013.1, read on the forward strand.
GGAGGTCGGCAACAAGAACATCCGCGCCCCCAAGGTCACCTGGGCCACCCACGGCGAGCCCTTCGTCGCCGCCGTCGAGAACGGCGCCCTGTGGGCCACCCAGTTCCACCCCGAGAAGTCCGGCGACGCCGGCGCCCAGCTCCTCACCAACTGGATCGGAACCCTGTGAGCACTCTCGAACTCCTCCCCGCCGTCGACGTCCGCGACGGCCAGGCCGTCCGGCTCGTCCACGGCGAGTCCGGCAGCGAGACCTCCTACGGCGCCCCGCTCGAGGCCGCCCTGGCCTGGCAGCGCGCGGGCGCCGAGTGGCTCCACCTGGTCGACCTGGACGCCGCCTTCGGCACCGGCGACAACCGCGACCTGGTCCGCCGGGTCACCGAGGCCATGGACATCAAGGTCGAGCTGTCCGGAGGCATCCGCGACGACGCCTCCCTCGCCGCCGCCCTCGCCACCGGCTGCACCCGCGTCAACCTCGGCACCGCCGCCCTGGAGACCCCCGAGTGGGTCGCCAAGGTCATCGCCGAGTACGGCGACAGGATCGCCGTCGGTCTCGACGTACGCGGCACGACCCTGCGCGGGCGGGGCTGGACCCGCGACGGCGGCGACCTCTACGAGACGCTGGCCCGCCTCGACTCCGAGGGCTGCTCCCGGTACGTCGTCACCGACATCGCCAAGGACGGCACCCTCCAGGGCCCGAACCTGGAGCTCCTGAAGAACGTCTGCGCGGCCACCGACAAGCCCGTCGTCGCCTCCGGCGGCGTCTCCTCCCTGGACGACCTGCGGGCCCTGTCCGGCCTGGTCCCGCTGGGCGTCGAGGGCGCGATCGTCGGCAAGGCGCTGTACGCCGAGGCGTTCACCCTGGAAGAGGCGCTCGCGGCGGTGGCCTCGTGACCTCCGGGGTCCGCAAGGTGGTGACCGGCGCTCCCTGGGAGGACCAGTTCGGCTACTCCCGCGCGGTGGAGCTGCCGAACGGTCTGGTCCTGGTCTCCGGCTGTACGTCGGTGGTCGGCGGCCAGATCGCCGGGGGCGGCCCCTACGAGCAGACGATGAACTCCTTCGCCGTGGCCTTCGCGGCGCTGAAGCAGCTGGACCTGGGCCCGGAGCACGTCGTGCGGACCCGGATGTACATCACCCACGCCCGGGACGTGGAGGAGGTCGGCCGCGCGCACAAGGAGCTGTTCGACGCCGTCCGTCCCGCCGCCTCCATGATCATCGTCTCCGGCTTCGTCGACCCCAGCCTGGTCGTCGAGGTCGAGGTCGAGGCCTACCGGGGTGACGTGGCATGAGTCTCGCCGTACGGGTCATCCCCTGCCTGGACGTCGACAACGGCCGGGTCGTCAAGGGCGTCAACTTCCAGAACCTGCGGGACGCGGGCGACCCCGTCGAGATGGCCAAGCTGTACGACGCCGAGGGCGCCGACGAGCTGACCTTCCTCGACATCACCGCGTCCTCCGGCAACCGGGAGACCACCTACGACGTGGTGCGCCGCACCGCCGAGCAGGTCTTCATCCCGCTCACGGTCGGCGGCGGGGTCCGCGCGGCCGAGGACGTCGACCGGCTGCTGCGGGCCGGGGCCGACAAGGTGGGCGTCAACACCGCCGCCATCGCGCGCCCCGAACTGATCCAGGAGATCGCGGAGCGCTTCGGCCGCCAGGTGCTCGTCCTGTCGGTGGACGCCCGGCGTACCGCGTCGGGTTCCTTCGAGGTGACGACGCACGGCGGCCGCAAGGGCACCGGTATCGACGCCGTCGAGTGGGCGCACCGGGCCGCCGAGCTCGGCGCGGGGGAGATCCTGCTCAACTCGATGGACGCGGACGGGACGAAGGACGGCTACGACACCGAGATGATCGCGGCCGTGCGCAAGCACGTCACGGTCCCGGTGATCGCCTCCGGCGGCGCGGGGAAGCTCGCCGACTTCCCGCCGGCCGTGGCGGCGGGCGCGGACGCGGTGCTCGCGGCCTCCGTCTTCCACTTCGGCGATCTGCGGATCTCGCAGGTCAAGGACGCGCTGCGGGAGGCGGGCCGACCGGTCCGCTAAGCGACGCCGTCCGAAGGGCCCCTTCGGGGGCCCTTCTTCTCCGCAAGACGTGCAGGATTATTTGTGCAATTTCCATTGCGCAACTTTTCTTTTGTATCTAGGGTCGGTGCATGACCTCGTCGGAGAACCGCCGGATCACCGATCTCGGCACCCTCAAAGCAATCTCGCACCCGCTGCGGATGCGCCTCTACCGCGCCCTCTTCGTGGCCCGCACCGCCACCGCCTCCCAGCTCGCCGACCAGGTCGACGAAGCCGTCTCCCTCGTCAGCTACCACCTGCGCAAGCTCGCCGACCACGGTCTGATCGAGGAGGCCGAGACCCAGTCGACGGACGGCCGCGAACGCTGGTGGAAGCCCAGCTCGTACGGCTTCAGCATCCAGGAGGAGGACGTCCGCGGCGCCCCCGAACTGGTCGCCGCGAGCGACGCCTTCGGGCGGACCGTCAACGAACAGCGCGTCGCACTCCACCGCCGCTTCCTGGACGAGAGGCTCACCTGGTCCGGTGAGTGGCGCTCCGCCTCCGTCAGTGCCGAGTGGCTGCCCCGCCTCACCGCCGCCGAACTCACCGCCCTCGGCCAGGAGCTCGAAGCCGTCCTCACGAAGTACGACCAGGCGGCCCGCGCCGCCGAAGCGGCCGGCGACACCGAAGGCCGCGAGAACGTCGCCGTCCACCTCCACGCCTTCCCGTACCGCTCATGACCGCCACCCTGATCGCGCCGGCGAGCCGCCCCGCCCACCGCGACCCCCAGGTCCTGCGCTGGCTCGGGGCCTACACCGCCTCCACCCTCGGCGATAGCGTCTACTACCTCTCCCTCTCCTGGGCCGCCGTCAGCAGCGGCACCCCGGCCCAGGCCGGACTCGTCATGGCCGTCTCCGCCGTACCCCGCGCGCTGCTCATGCTCGTCGGGGGAGTGATCGCCGACCGTCTCGGCCCGCGCCGGGTCGTCATCGCCTCCGACGCCGTCCGCTGCCTCGTCGCCCTCGGCCTCGCCGCGACCCTGTTCCTCGCCTCGCCCGGCCTGGGGGCCCTCGCCGCCGTCGCCTTCGTCTTCGGCGTCGTCGACGCCCTCTTCCTGCCGGCCGTCGGCGCCCTTCCGCCCCGGATCACCGACCGCGACCAGCTCGCCCGCGTCCAGGGCATGCGCGGCATCGCCCAGCGCCTCGGCCCCGTCCTCGGCGCCCCCCTCGGCGGCCTCGCCGTCGCCGTGGGCGGCTCCGCCACCGCCTTCGGCATCGCCGGGATCCTCTTCGCCCTCTCCCTGCCGCTGCTCTCCGCCCTCCGGCTCCGCCCGCTGCCCGGCCCGGACCGGACGACCGCCGGCGGCACGGCCCTGCGCGACCTCGGCGACGGCCTGCGCTACCTCCGCCGCCACCGCGTCCTCGGCCCGCTGATGATCGTCGTGCTCCTGGGCGACCTCGGCTTCGCCGGCCCCCTCAACGTCGGCCTCGCGATCCTCGCCGACCAGCGCGGCTGGGGCGCCGCCGGCATCGGCTGGATCCTCGCCGGATTCGGTACGGGCGCGGGTGCCGCGTCCCTGCTGCTGACCGTCAAGGGCCGCATACCCCGGGCCGGCACCGTCCTCGGCTGGACCGTCGTCCTCGGCGCCGTGGCGATCGGCGCACTCGCCCACGCCCCGCGACTGCCGGTCGCGGTGGGCCTCGCCCTCTGCGTCGGTCTGCTCGCGGGACTCTCCGGCGTCCTGTGCGGCGCGCTCGTCCAGACCGCGTGCGACCCCGCGTACCTGGGCCGGGTGAGCGCCGTCTCCGGCCTGGGCAGCCTCGGCATCGCCCCGCTGAGCTTCCCCCTGGCCGGCGCCGCCATCGGCCTGTGGGGCCCCGGCCCGGTCTTCGTCGTCAGCGCGGCGGTCTGCGCCCTCTCCGGCGTGTACGCCCTCGCGGTCCCCGCTCTCCGCCGCGCCGAACTGCCCCACTAGTCCGGGGTCCGCGGGTCACGCCGTGGCCGGGGTCAGAGCCCCAGCCGCCTGGTCCCGCTCAGCCGCTCGATCGCCTCCGGCTCCCCGTCCAGCGCCACCTTGGCCGCGGCCTGACGCCCGTACAGGTACATCGTCAGCTCACCCGGCTCCCCGGAGGCCGTCACCACCGGCGTGCCCCGGTGGGCCACCACCGTCTGGCCGTTCGGGCGGCGCAGCACCAGGCCCACCGGGACCTTGCGGCCCAGGAGACGCGCGGTGCGCTCCAGCCGGGACCACAGGGCGTCCGCGAAGACCGGGTCGAGCTCGCGCGACGACCAGTCGGCCTGGGCCCGGCGCACGTCCTCGGCGTGGACGTAGAACTCGACGACGTTCGCCCCCTCGTCCACCTGCTTGATGGTGAACGGGGAGAACCGCGGGGGCCCCGTGCGGATGAGCTGGATCAGCTCCTCGTACGGCTTGGCGGCGAACTCCGCCTGCACCCGGTCCTGCCGCTCCTTCAGCGCCGGTACAACGGAGCCGGCCGCCGCGTCCGGCCGCCGCTCCCGCACCACGACATGGGCCGCGAGGTCCCGGGTCCGCCACCCCTCGCAGAGCGTCGGAGCGTCCGGACCGGCCGCTTCCAACAGGTCGGCGAGCAGAAGCCGTTCACGTTTGGCATGGGTCGACATGACCGCCAGCGTACGGCGGTCGCGGCCGGTCCGCCCAGTGGACGCTCCACCGGACACCACCCCGGGGCGCGGCACAATGGCGCCATGAGCAGCAATCTCGACCCGGCCCTCTCCGCCCGGCTCAAGCGCGGCCCCGACGGGCTCGTCCCCGCCATCGCCCAGCAGTACGACACCGGTGAGGTGCTGATGCTCGGCTGGATGGACGACGAGGCCCTCCACCGCACCCTCACCACCGGCCGCTGCACCTACTGGTCCCGCAGCCGCCAGGAGTACTGGGTCAAGGGCGACACCTCCGGGCACGTCCAGCACGTCAAGTCCGTCGCCCTCGACTGCGACGCCGACACCGTCCTCGTCAAGGTCGACCAGGTCGGGGCCGCCTGCCACACCGGCGCCCGGACCTGCTTCGACGCCGACGTGCTCCCCGTATCCGAGTAGGGTCTGGCGCCATGGATCTCGACACCTTCCGCAAGCTGGCGGCCGACCGCCGCGTCATCCCCGTCAGCCGCAGACTCCTCGCGGACGGCGACACCCCGGTCGGGCTCTACCGCAAGCTCGCCGCCGAACGGCCCGGCACCTTCCTCCTGGAATCCGCGGAGAACGGGCGCAGCTGGTCCCGCTACTCCTTCATCGGCGTCCGCAGCGACGCCACCCTGACCGTGCGGGACGGCGAGGCCCACTGGCTGGGCACCCCGCCCGTCGGCGTTCCCACGGGCGGCGACCCGCTCCAGGCCCTGCGCACCACCGTCGAGACCCTCCACACCCCGCGCGACCTCTCCTCCGGCATGCCCCCGTTCACCGGCGGCATGGTCGGCTACCTCGGCTACGACATCGTCCGCCGCCTGGAGAAGATCGGTGAGCACGGCCGCGACGACCTGCGGCTCCCCGAGCTGACCATGCTCCTCACCAGCGACCTCGCCGTCCTCGACCACTGGGACGGCTCGGTCCTGCTGATCGCCAACGCGATCAACCACAACGACCTGGAGACCGGCGTCGAGGAGGCGTACGCGCACGCCGTCGCCCGCCTCGACGCGATGGAGGCCGACCTTGCCCGCCCCGTCGCCACCGCGCCCACCGCTCTCCCGGACTCCGAGCTGCCGGAGTTCTCCGCGCTCTGGGGCGGCCCCGCCTACCAGGACGCCGTCGAGGACGTGAAGGAGCGCATCCGGGCCGGCGAGGCCTTCCAGGTCGTGCCCTCCCAGCGGTTCGAGACCCCCTGCACCGCCTCCGCGCTCGACGTCTACCGGGTCCTGCGGGCCACGAACCCGTCCCCGTACATGTACCTGTTCCGCTTCGAGAACGGATTCGACGTCGTCGGCTCCAGCCCCGAGGCCCTCGTCAAGGTCGAGGACGGGCACGCGATGCTCCACCCCATCGCCGGCACCCGGCACCGGGGCGCCACCCCGCAGGAGGACCACGACCTCGCCGAGGAACTGCTCGCCGACCCCAAGGAACGCGCCGAGCACCTCATGCTCGTCGACCTCGGCCGCAACGACCTCGGCCGCGTCTGCACCCCCGGCTCCGTCGAGGTCGTCGACTTCATGTCCGTCGAGCGCTACTCGCACGTCATGCACATCGTCTCCACCGTGACCGGCGAGGTCGGTGAAGGCAGGACCGCCTTCGACGTCCTGACCGCCTGCTTCCCCGCGGGCACGCTCTCCGGCGCGCCCAAGCCCCGCGCCATGCAGATCATCGAGGAGCTCGAACCCTCCCGGCGCGGCCTCTACGGCGGATGTGTCGGTTATCTCGATTTCGCCGGGGACGCGGACACGGCCATCGCCATCCGGACCGCCCTGCTCCGCGACGGAACCGCGTACGTGCAGGCCGGAGCGGGTGTCGTCGCCGACTCCGACCCCGTCGCCGAGGACAACGAATGCCGCAACAAGGCCGCGGCCGTCCTCCGCGCCGTCCACACCGCCAACCGGATGAACGGCGACCCGGCACGTAGGGGATAGTGGGGTACGTGAGTGCCGTACCCGTACCCCAGCCCCGGGCCGCCCGCGCGGCCGTCCCCACCGGCGGCCGCCGCAGCCTGGCCGCGGCCCTCCTCCTCGGCGCCCTCGGCGCCACCGTCGTCCTGCTCTCCGCCGGCCAGATCTGGGCGGAGGGCACCGCGTCCGTCGGCGGCGGCACCGTCCCCGTCGAGGCCGACGGCGGCAGCGTGACCGGCGTACCGACCGCTCTCGCGATCGTCGGTCTCGCCGCGCTCTTCGCCGTCTTCGCCGTCCGCCGCACCGGCCGCACCCTCGTCGCCGCGCTCCTCGCGCTCAGCGGCGCCGGCGCCGCGCTCGCCGCCGTCCTCGGCGCGTCCGACAGCGCCGCGCTCGACGCCGAGGCCGCCCGGATCAGCGGCGACACCGCCGCCGCCGTGGCCGGCCTCAGCCACACCGTCTGGCCGTACGTGACCGCCGCCGGCGCCGTCCTGATCCTGCTCGCCGGCCTGTTCGCACTGCGCTTCGGCAAGAGCTGGCCCGCGATGGGCGGCCGCTACGAGCGCACCGGAGCCCCCCGCGCGGGACGCAGGACCCCCACCGCCGACCCGGACCGACCCGAGGACCTGTGGAAGGCCCTCGACCGCGGCGAGGACCCCACCCGGGGAGCATGACGGGGGACCGACCGCGACGCGTGATCGTCCCGGTACCCCCGATTCATCCTCGCGCGCCCGCGTGCGGGACAATGAGCGCAGAGTGTCCGCGCACGCGAGACCTCACCATCGAGCAACTGCAACGAGGAGCAACTCATGGCGGGCAGCGCCCACGGACACACCCCGGCCGCCTGGACCGGTGTCATCATCTCCTTCATCGGCTTCTGCATCGCCGGAGTCTTCATGGTGGCCGCCAACGGGCCGGGTTTCTGGGCCGGCATGGGTGTCGTCGTCCTCGGCGGCATCATCGGCGGCGCGATGAAGATCGCGGGCCTCGGCATGCCGAAGGAGTCGGAGGCGGTCGCCGCCGCCCGCGAGGCCGCGACCCTGCAGGCCCGTTCCTGACGCGCCACGACGCATCCGAGAGCGCAGTCCGGCCGCCGCGCCGGGCTGCGCTCTCGCGCGTCCGGGGCGAGAATCACCGGGTGGACCCGCAGCCGACGGCCGGAGCCGTGACCGACGCTTCCCCCACCCGCCAGGGCCGACCCGCCCCGCCGGGTGAACCGCCGGGCACTCCCGCGCGGCCGCACGCGCACGCGTGGCCGGGCGCTCCCGTACCGCCGGCGCACCCGCACGCGTGGCCCGGCGCTCCCGCACCGCCGCCTCCCGCCAGGCCGCTCGCGCGGCGGCTGGTCGCGCCGGTCGCCGTCCTCGGCGGGGTCACCGCCGCCTTCGCGTACGTCGGGACCGTCGACCCCAACGAACCCGGGCACTACCCGGTCTGCCCCCTGCTCCGCTTCACCGGTATCCACTGCCCCGGATGCGGCGGGCTCCGCAGCGCCCACGCCTTCGTCCACGGCGACCTCCCGGCCGCCCTCGGCGCCAACGCCCTCGCCGTCGTCGGCTACGGACTCTTCGGCGTCCTCATCGTCCTCTGGCTGATTCGCGCCGTCCGCGGGGTGCCCATGCGCCTCGCGGTCCCCCCGGCCCTGTGGTGGGGGATCGGGGCCGTCCTCGCCCTCTTCACCCTGGTCCGGAACCTTCCCTTCGGCTCCGCGCTCGCCCCCTGAGGGCCCTTCGGGGCACCGGGGGGACCCCGAAGGGAGTCCCAGCTATTGGGACGCCACTCCGGCCGATGCGAGTACGGAGCCGTCCTGCGGATAGGATCGAAGTGGCTGAACCTGCTTCATCAAGACCATCACCGTCCCGGAAGGGGGCCCCTCGCGTGAGTGTGCTCGACGAGATCATCGAAGGCGTACGCGCCGACCTCGCAGAGCGGCAGGCGCGGGTCACCCTCGACGAGCTCAAGGAGCGCGCCGCCAAGGCGCCGCAGGCCAAGGACGGCGTCGCCGCACTGCGCGGGGACAGCGTCAAGGTGATCTGCGAGGTCAAGCGCTCCAGCCCGTCCAAGGGCGCGCTCGCCGCGATCGCCGACCCGGCCGGACTCGCCGCGGACTACGAGGCGGGCGGCGCGGCCGTCATCTCCGTCCTCACCGAGGAGCGTCGCTTCGGCGGCTCGCTCGCGGACCTGGAGGCCGTCCGGTCCCGGGTGGACATCCCGGTCCTGCGCAAGGACTTCATCGTCACCGCGTACCAGCTCTGGGAGGCACGGGCGTACGGAGCGGATCTCGTGCTCCTCATCGTCGCCGCCCTGGAGCAGGAGGCGCTGGTCTCCCTCATCGAGCGCGCCGAGTCCATCGGGCTCACCCCGCTCGTCGAGGTGCACGACGAGGACGAGGTCGAGCGGGCCGTCGACGCGGGCGCCCGCATCATCGGCGTCAACGCGCGCAACCTCAAGACCCTGAAGGTCGACCGCTCCACCTTCGAGCGCGTCGCCCCCGAGATCCCCGCGGGCATCGTCAAGATCGCCGAGTCAGGCGTCCGCGGCCCGCACGACCTCATCGCCTACGCCAACGCGGGCGCCGACGCGGTCCTGGTCGGCGAGTCCCTCGTCACCGGCCGCGACCCGAAGGCCGCCGTCGCCGACCTGGTCGCCGCCGGCGCCCACCCGGCGCTCCGGCACGGCCGGAGCTGACCGCGCCGTGACCCTCCGCCGCGCCACGCCGACCTCCCGGGGCACCTCCCCGGGCCTGGTCGGCGCGCCGTCGGCGAACCCCGGGGGCCGGCGCCGCATGCTGCGTACCGCCGCGTCCGTCCCCGCCCACGCCCCGCTGGCCCGCGGCTGCCGGCCGCGTGGCTGCCGAGCCCCCGCCCGCCGTGTCCACGGCCGCCGGGTCCGGTACGTCATCGGCTCCGAGCCGGGCCAGGTCAACGGCATGCGATGGCGCCCGCGCCCCGCGCGCACACTCCCCACGGCCCCCGACGCCACCTGACACCGCCACGCCCTGTTCCCCCCGTCTCCCCGTGTGGACGATCGTCCCGCAGCGGGAAGGGGGCACACGGGACGGTGTCCTCAGCGGCGCCTCCGCTCCCTGCCTCGACCCGCACCAGGGCGCGGGCGCGGGTGCCCGGGCCCCGCAGGGGCCGTCCGTTGTGGCTCGCGCGCGTAACGTGACCATCGACCGCACGTCACCCGGGGCACCCGCCCCGCGAGGAGCAGCCGCATGTCCAGCGAGTTCTTCATCCCCGACCTGGAGGGCCAGGTCCCCAGTCCTGAGGGATACTTCGGCGCCTACGGCGGCAAGTTCATCCCCGAGGCCCTCGTCGCCGCCGTCGACGAGGTCGCCGTCGCATACGACAAGGCCAAGTCCGACCCCGAGTTCGCCCGTGAGCTCAACGATCTGATGGTCGACTACACCGGCCGTCCGAGCGCCCTCACCGAGGTCCCCCGGTTCGCCGAGCACGCCGGCGGCGCCCGGATCTTCCTCAAGCGCGAGGACCTCAACCACACCGGCTCGCACAAGATCAACAACGTGCTGGGTCAGGCCCTGCTCACCAAGCGCATGGGCAAGACCCGGGTCATCGCCGAGACCGGCGCCGGCCAGCACGGCGTGGCCACCGCCACCGCCTGCGCCCTCTTCGGCCTCGACTGCACCATCTACATGGGCGAGATCGACACCCAGCGGCAGGCCCTCAACGTGGCCCGGATGCGGATGCTCGGCGCCGAGGTCGTCGCCGTGAAGTCCGGCAGCCGCACCCTCAAGGACGCCATCAACGAGGCGTTCCGCGACTGGGTCGCCAACGTGGACCGCACCCACTACCTGTTCGGCACCGTGGCCGGCCCGCACCCCTTCCCCGCCATGGTCCGCGACTTCCACCGGGTCATCGGTGTCGAGGCCCGCCGCCAGATCCTTGAGCGCACCGGACGCCTCCCCGACGCGGCCGTCGCCTGCGTCGGCGGCGGCTCCAACGCCATCGGCCTCTTCCACGCCTTCATCCCGGACGCCGACGTGCGCCTGATCGGCTGCGAGCCGGCCGGCCACGGCGTCGAGACCGGCGAGCACGCGGCCACCCTCACCGCGGGCGAGCCCGGCATCCTGCACGGTTCGCGCAGTTACGTCCTCCAGGACGAGGAGGGCCAGATCACCGAGCCGTACTCGATCTCGGCCGGCCTCGACTACCCGGGCATCGGACCCGAGCACGCCTACCTCAAGGACAGCGGACGCGGCGAGTACCGCGCCGTCACCGACGACGCCGCCATGCAGGCGCTGCGGCTGCTCTCCCGCACCGAGGGCATCATCCCGGCCATCGAGTCGGCCCACGCCCTCGCCGGGGCCCTGGAGGTCGGCCGGGAGTTGGGCAAGGACGCCCTGCTGCTCGTCAACCTCTCCGGGCGCGGCGACAAGGACATGGACACCGCCGCCCGGTACTTCGGGCTGTACGACACCGACGCCGAGGTCGCGGCGGACGCCGCCGCCACCGCCGAGATCGAGGGGGACTCCAAGTGACCGGCACCATCCAGCTGCTCAGCGACACCCTCGCCAAGGCGAAGTCGGAGGACCGGGCCGCGCTCATCGCGTACCTCCCGGCCGGCTTCCCGACCGTCGACGGCGCCATCGCGGCGATCAAGGCCGTCTTCGACGGCGGCGCGGACGTCGTCGAGGTGGGGCTCCCGCACAGTGACCCGGTCCTCGACGGGCCGGTCATCCAGACCGCCGACGACATCGCCCTGCGCGGCGGTGTCAAGATCGCCGACGTCATGCGTACGGTCAAGGAGGCCCACGAGGCCACCGGCAAGCCGGTCCTCGTCATGACGTACTGGAACCCGATCGACCGGTACGGCGTCGAGCGCTTCACCGAGGAGCTCGCCGCCGCGGGCGGCGCCGGCTGCATCCTGCCCGACCTGCCGGTCCAGGAGTCCGCCCTCTGGCGCGAGCACGCCGACAAGCACGGTCTCGCCACCGTCTTCGTCGTCGCGCCCAGCAGCAAGGACGAGCGGCTCGCCACCATCACGGCCGCCGGTTCCGGCTTCGTCTACGCCGCCTCCCTGATGGGGGTCACCGGCACCCGCGCGTCGGTCGGTGAGCAGGCCGCCGATCTCGTCCGCCGCACCCGGGCCACGGCGGACCTTCCCGTCTGCGTCGGGCTCGGTGTCTCCGACGCCGCCCAGGCCAAGGAGGTCGCGGCCTTCGCCGACGGCGTCATCGTCGGCTCCGCGTTCGTGAAGCGGATCCTCGACGCCGACGGCGACGAGGCCGCGGGACTCGCCGCCGTAAGGGAACTGGCGGCCGAACTCGCCGAGGGTGTGCGCCGCGTTCCGTAACCCGTTCGGGTGGACTGCGACCGGGGAGGCACGCGCGTGCCTCCCCGGTTCGTTCCTGAGGCGTGAGCGAGAACAACCGTGGTGACGGTAACCGGAGCGCGCGGGAGCGCCTCCAACAGCAGCGTGAGCGGGAGAAGAGCCGCGAGAAGCAGCGACGCGTCCTGATCGTGTCGGCGGCGGTGGTCGGCGTCCTCGGCCTGGCCGCGGTCGTCGGGGTGATCGCCGCGGGAGGCGACAAGGACAGCGGGTCGGACAAGGCGGGACCGGTCGTCGCGCCGACCGGGGCGACCGACGAGGACGGCAAGCCCGCCATCCCGACGGGCAGGGCGGACGCGCCGTCGACGCTCGCGATCTGGGAGGACTTCCGCTGCCCGGCGTGCGCCCAGTTCGAGAACGTGATGCGGGACGCGATCCACGAGCTGGAGGCGTCCGGGGCCCTCAGGACCGAGTACCACCTCGCGACCCTCATCGACGGGAACATGGGCGGCAGCGGCTCGCTGCGCGCGGCGAACGCGGCGGCGTGCGCCCAGGACGCGGGGAAGTTCACCGCCTACCACGACACGCTCTACATCAACCAGCCGCAGGAGACGGACGACGCCTTCGGCAAGAACGAGAAGCTGATCGAGCTGGCGGCGAAGGTGCCGGGACTCGACACGCCCGCCTTCCGCAGCTGTGTCCAGGACGGGACGCACGACACCTGGGTGGGCAAGTCGAACGAGGCCTTCCAGAACGCCGGGTTCCGTGGCACGCCGTCCGTCCTGCTCAACGGAGAATCGATCTTCCCGACCAAGGGGAACGAGCAGATCTCCCCGGAGAACCTGAAGAAGTGGGTCACCGAGGCCAACAAGGGCAAGAAGCCCGGTACGGCCTCGCCCTCGGCGGGTTAGTTACCCAGACGTTGCCGGGCGGGCTGCCGCCCCGCCCGCCCGGCAGGGTAGCGTCGGACCTGCCATGGACCTTGCCTATATTCCCAGCCCGTCGACCGGCGTGATCAATCTCGGACCGATCCCGCTGCGCGGCTATGCCTTCTGCATCATCATCGGTGTCTTCGTCGCCGTCTGGTACGGCAACAAGCGGTGGATCGCCCGGGGCGGCACCGCCGGCACCGTCGCCGACATCGCCGTCTGGGCGGTGCCCTTCGGCCTCGTCGGCGGACGCCTCTACCACGTGATCACCGATTACCAGCTGTACTTCAGCGAGGGTGAGAACTGGGTCGACGCCTTCAAGATCTGGGAGGGCGGCCTCGGTATCTGGGGCGCCATCGCGCTCGGCGCGGTGGGTGCCTGGATCGGCTGCCGCCGCCGGGGCATCCCGCTCCCGGCGTACGCCGACGCCATCGCCCCCGGCATCGTCCTCGCCCAGGCCATCGGCCGCTGGGGCAACTGGTTCAACCAGGAGCTGTACGGCAGGCCGACCGACCTGCCCTGGGCCCTGGAGATCACCGAGAGCGCGAACCGCGCGGCCGGGACGTACCACCCGACCTTCCTGTACGAGTCGCTCTGGTGCGTAGGCGTCGCCCTCCTCGTCGTCTGGGCCGACCGCCGCTTCAAGCTCGGCCACGGCCGTGCCTTCGCGCTCTACGTGGCCGCGTACTGCGCCGGTCGCGCCTGGATCGAGTACATGCGCGTCGACGAGGCGCACCACGTGCTCGGCCTGCGGCTGAACGTGTGGACGGCGATCGTCGTCTTCCTCCTCGCGGTCGTCTACATCGTGGTCTCGGCGCGGATGCGTCCGGGCCGCGAGCAGATCGTGGAGCCGAGGGCCGACGAGGACGTCAAGGGCGGGAAGACGCTCACGGCGGAGAACGCTGAGGGCGTGGACGCGGCCGAGAAGGACGGGGTCGTCGAGGACGCCGAGCCGAAGGACGTCACGCCGGACGCGGACTCCGACGAGGACGCGGAGCACGGCGCCGGCAACGGCGCCGGGTCCGCCGCCAAGAGCTGATCCGTTCGTAGCGGGCCGAGGGCCGCCGGGACCATGAGGTCCCGGCGGCCCTTTCGCCTGTCGCGGGGGAGGCGTCAGCCCGTCCGGGACGCGAGGGAGAGGAGCCGGTGGGCGCCCTCGACCACCGCCGCGTCGACGAACCGGCCGTCCGGCAGGGCGAGCGCGCCCCGCTCGGTGCCGGCCGCCGCGACGACCTCCCGTGCCGCGTCGATCTCCTCCGGGGTGGGGAGGTAGGCGCGCTCGATGACCGGGAGCTGGCGGGGGTGGATGGCCGCCCGGCCGAAGAATCCCAGGGCCCGGCCCCGGGCGCAGCCGGCGGCCAGCGCGTCCAGGTCGCCGATGTCGGGGTGGACCGACTGGGCCGGCGGCGGGAGGGCGGCCGCGCGGGCCGCGACCACCACCCGGCCGCGCGGCCAGTCGAGGGCGCTGTCCTCCCGTACCCCCAGGTCGGCGCGGAGGTCTGCCTCGCCGAGCGCGATGCCGCGCACGGCGGGGTGGGCGGCGGCGATGGCGTAGGCGTGCTCCACGGCGAGGGCGTTCTCCAGGAGCGGGTAGAGGGGGACGCCCGGGGCGAGGCCGGCGATCCGGCGGATGTCAGTGGCGTGTGTCACCTTGGGTACCCGGAGACCGCAGAGGCCGGGGAGGGGGGCCAGGGTGGGGATGTCGCGCGGGGAGTGGACGCGGACGTGGACCGGGACGGGGTGGGGGTCCGCGAGCAGATCGGCCGTGGCGTCGAGGGCGTACGCCCTGCGGTGCGGGGCGACCGCGTCCTCCAGGTCGACGATCACGACGTCGGCGCCGGAGGCCAGGGCCTTGCGGACGACGTCGGGCCGGTCGCCGGGGGCGTACAGCCAGGTGAGGGGGGTGCGGGCCCGGTGGAGACCCTCGATCTCCGTCACGGCGCTCATACCGCCCCCTGGTCGCGGAGGCGGTCGATCTCGGCGGGGGTGAGGCCGAGTTCGGTGAGGACGGCGGTGGTGTCGGTGCCGTGGGGGCGGCCGGGCCAGCGGATGGCTCCCGGCGTCTCGGAGAGGCGGAAGAGGACGTTCTGCATCTTGATCGGGCCGAGTTCGGGGTCCTCCACCTCGGTGATCGTGCCGAGCGCCCGGTACTGGGGGTCGTCGACGACGTCCCGGATGTCGTAGACGGGGGCGATGGCCGCCTCCGCCTTCTCGAAGGCCGCCATCGCCTCGTCCCGGGTGTGACGGGCGATCCAGGTCCCGACGGCCTCGTCCAGGACGTCCGCGTGCTCGGCCCGGCCCGTCCCGTCGGCGAACCACGGCTCGTCGATCAGTTCCGGGCGACCGACGAGCCGCAGCACCCGCTCGGCGATCGACTGGGCGGAGGTGGAGACGGCGACCCAGGAGCCGTCGGCGGTCCGATAGGTGTTGCGCGGGGCGTTGTTGCGCGAGCGGTTGCCGGTCCTGGGCTGGACGTAGCCGAGCTGGTCGTACCAGAGGGGGTGGGGCCCGATGACCGAGAGCATCGGTTCGATGATCGCCATGTCGACGACCTGGCCGCGGCCGGTCGCCGTCCTCGCGGTGAGCGCGGTCATCACCGCGTACGCCGTGGCCAGGGCGGCGATGGAGTCGGCCAGACCGAAGGGGGGCAGGGTCGGCGGTCCGTCGGGCTCGCCGGTGATGGCGGCGAAGCCGCTCATCGCCTCGGCGAGGGTGCCGAAGCCGGGGCGGTGGGCGTACGGGCCGAACTGGCCGAAGCCGGTGACGCGGGCGAGGACCAGACGCGGGTTGACGGTGGACAGCTCCTCCCAGCCCAGACCCCAGCGTTCCAGGGTGCCGGGGCGGAAGTTCTCCACGATCACGTCGGCGTCGGCGGCGAGCGCCAGGAGGGTGTCACGGCCTCCGGGTGAGGAGAGGTCGAGGGTGATCGCCCGCTTGTTGCGGCCGAGGACCTTCCACCACAGTCCGACGCCGTCCTTGGCCGGGCCGTGGCCACGGGACGGATCGGGCTTGCGGGGATGCTCGACCTTGACGACGTCGGCGCCGAAGTCCCCGAGCATCGTGGCCGCGAGCGGGCCGGCGAAGAGGGTCGCGAGATCCAGGACGCGCAGCCCGTGCAAGGGCGGAGCGGGGGTGGCGGGCGCGGTGGCCGGTGCGGGGACGGTCATACGGGGTCGGCCTCCAGGGTGTCGGGGGAGAGGAAGGTCGCCTCGATCTCCACGCGGTACGGCATCGAGGTCGACGCGCCCTCGCGCCGCACGGAGAGCGCGGCGGCGGCCTGCGCCCAGGCCAGGGCCTCGGGGGCGGGCCGGCCCTCGCCGAGGGCCACGGCGAGGGCGCCGACGAAGGTGTCGCCGGCCCCGGTGGTGTCCACGGCCCGGACGCGGGGGGCGGGCACCGCGATCGGATCGGCGCCGCGCGCCGCGTAGAGGCTGCCGGCCGCCCCCAGGGTGACGACCACCTCGGGGACGTGCCGGAGCAGGGCCTGGGCGGCCTCGCGCGGGTCGGTCAGTCCGGTGAGCGCGGCGGCCTCGTGCTCGTTGGGCACCAACAGGTCGACGGAGGCGAGCAGTTCGGGGGGAAGCGGCTGGGCGGGGGCGGGGGTGAGGACGGTGCGGACGCCGAGACGGCGGGCGGTCGCGGCGCCCTCCACGACGACGGAGAGGGGGAGTTCGAGCTGGAGGAGCAGGGTGTCCGCGGTGCCGATCAGCGCCTCGTCGCCGTGGGTCAGGGAGGTGACGGTGCCGTTGGCGCCGGGGACGACGACGATCGCGTTGCCGCCGTCGTCGTCCACCACGATGTGCGCGGTGCCCGAGGAGCCCGTGGCGGTGCGCAGCAGGTCGGTGTCCACCGCGCAGTGCTCCAGGGTGGCCCGGAGCCGCACCCCGAAGTCGTCGGCGCCGACGGCGCCGATCATCGCCACCTCACCGCCGGCGCGGGCGGCGGCGACGGCCTGGTTGGCGCCCTTGCCGCCCGGGACGGTGCGGAAGGAACGGCCGGTGACGGTCTCGCCGAGGGCCGGGGCCCTCGGCACGTAGGCGACGAGATCCATGTTGGTGCTGCCGAGTACGACGATGCTGGTCATGGGCGTACTGCCTCCAGGTGGGTCAGTTCGGCCAGGGTGTCGAAGCCGATGCCGTCGAAGGACGGGACCGAGGTCGAGAGACGGTTCTTGAGGGGGGAGGTCCAGTGCTCGGGGAGACGGTCGGGGTGACCGGCGAGCAGTCCGGCGACGGAGCCGGCGGTGGCGCCGTTGGAGTCGGTGTCCCAGCCGCCGGAGACGGCCGCGCAGACGGAACGGGAGAAGTCGCCGTCGGCGTGGGTGAGAGCGGCGGCGAGCAGAGCGGCGTTCGGGACGGCATGCACCCAGTGGTACCCGCCGAGTTCGGCGTGCAGCCGGTCGACGACCGCCTCGAAGTCGGGCGTGCGGCGGGCGGACTCGATGCCGAGACGGACCGCCCCGGCCAGACGTGAGCGCGGCGGGATCACACCGAGGCCCGCGGCGAGCGACCGGTGGACGTCGGCGGTGCCGGTCGCGGCGGTGGCGAGGGTGGCGGCGACGAACATGGCGCCGTAGACGCCGTTCGCGGTGTGGGTGAGCACCGCGTCCCGGTAGGCCTGTCCGGCGGCGGCGACCGGATCGCCCGGACGGGTCCAGCCGTGGACGTCGGCCCGGATCTGGGCGCCGATCCACTCCCGGAAGGGGTTGCGGTGGACGGCGGTCAGCGGGGGTTCCACGCCGTCGAGGAGATTGCGGTAGGCGACGCGCTCGGCCGTGAAGGTGCGGCCTGCGGGAAGCTCGTCGAGCCAGAGGCGGGCGACGTCGGCGGTGGTGAAGTCGCGGCCGTGCCGCTGGAGGAGCAGCAGATTGAGCAGGGGGTAGTTGAGGTCGTCGTCCTCGGGCATGCCGTCGATGTTCTCGGCGAGGGAGGTGGTGGCGGAGCGACGGTTCCAGGGGTGCGCGGCGAGCAGTTCGGCGGGCACGCCACGGGCGGTGAACCAGCCGGACAGGGGCCAGTTGCCGGCGGCGCGGCCGAGGTCGCGGATCGCCGACAGGGGCAGTTTCTCGACGGGCTTGCCGAGCAGACACCCGACGGCACGGCCGAGCCAGGCGGCGTGCAGACGGTCGCGGAGGCCCACGGGGGCTCCCCGACCGAGCCCTGCGAGTCCCCGGGGCCCGCCGAGCCCGGTCGTTGTGGGCGGGGGGCGGCGGCCGGCACCGGGCGGCCGGGGTGCGGGGGCGCAGGTCCGGGTCCCGTCAGGGCCGGGGGCGGGAGCGGCGTGGGGGGTCGTCGCGTCCTGGATGTCGGCGAGCGCGGTCGGTTCGCGTCCCGCGAGGGGCGTCGGCAGGGCCGCCAGGGCGTCCAGGAGTTCCGTCGCCAGCGGGCGGAGGTCCGGGCGGGGTGTCCCGGACGCGCCGGCCGCCGCAGGGGCGGGAGGGCCGCCCGCCGCCGCCCAGCGGGCCGCGAGGGCGGTCGCGTCGCGGCCGTCCTCCGCCGCCTGGCGCAGCTCGTGGCCCACCAGGTCCTCCGGCTGGACCCACGTCAGCCGGAGGTTCACCGGGCGCCGCTCGTCAGCGCCGCGAACGCCGACTCATGGGCCCGGCGGCGCTCCGCGTCCCGCGCGAACACCTCGTGGGTCACCTCGGTCAGCGCCCGCGCCGGGGCGTGGAGGTCGAGACGGCTCGCCTCCGCCACCCGCTTCGTCCAGTCGGCGGGCACCGCGGACTCGCCGTGCAGCGCGCCCACGATCGCACCCGCCATCGTGGCGATCGAGTCGCAGTCACGGCCGTAGTTGACCGCGCCGAGGACCGTGCGGCGGTAGTCGCCCTCGCCGACGAGGAGCATGCCGAGGGCGACGGGGAGTTCCTCGATCGCGTGCAGGCGGGAGGGGCGACGGGCACCGAGGGAGGGGGAGCGGTAGTCGGGGCCGACCGAGTCGAAGGGGGCCACCGCCTTGCGGAGGGGGGTGAGGGCCGATTCGAAGTCCGTGTGCCGCCCGGCCACTTCGGCGACCGCCTCGATCGCCGACCGTGTGCCGTCCTTCGCCAGGGCCAGGGCCGTCCCCACCACCGAGGACGCCGTGGCGCCCGGCGCGCACGCCGCGGCCACCGCCGCCGCGAACACGCCGGCCGCCTCACGGCCGTACGAGGACTGGTGCGCGCCCGCGACGTCGAGGGCCTCGGCGTACGCGGCCTCCGGATGGGCGGCGTTGACGAGCCCGACGGGCGCCATGTACATCGCGGCGCCGCAGTTGACGATGTTGCCGCTGCCGGCCTCGCGCGGGTCCACATGGCCGTAGTGGAGCCGGGTCACGATCCACTTCTCGGCCAGGAAGATCCGCTGGAGCGGCAGCGCCTCCGCCTCCAGTTCGGGGATCCAGACGGGGGATCCCATGAGTTCGGGGACGAGGTGGTCCGCGACCGCGTACGCGTCGAGGTGGCCGCGGACCTTCTCGTACACCCGGATCAGGGCGTGGGTCATCAAGGTGTCGTCGGTGACGTGCCCGTCGCCCTTGTGGTACGGGGCGATGGGGCGTGCGGTGCGCCATTCGCCGCCGTTCCAGGGGCCGACGATCCCGGTGACGCGGCCGCCGTGGCGTTCCAGGATCTGCTCGGGGGTGTAGCCCTCGACGGGGCCGCCGAGCGCGTCGCCGACGGCGGCCCCGACGAGACTGCCGGTGATCCGGTCATCCAGTGTGGGTGTCATGTCGGAATTGTCCACCCGGGGCGGCCGGTTCCGTGGCTGCGAGGAGCCCGGCGAGTTCGACCAGATCCGTCCCCGCGAGCCGCGGCAGCGCGCAGCCCGCGAGCGTCCGGCACGCCTCGCGCCAGGTCGGCGGCACCGAACGGCCGCCGCCCAGCGCCCCGGTGAGCGCGCCCGCGAGCGCGGGGGCGGAGTCGGCGACCCGCGAGAGACAGACGGCGGCCGGTACGGCGGCCGTCATCTCGCCCCGCGCGGCGGTGGCGAGCGCGAGCGCCACCGGGACGGTCTCGGCGGCGGCGATGCCGTAGCTGTAGACGTGGTCCACGATCTGGTGCTCCAGGAGCGGGACGAGCTCGAAGGCCGAACCGGCGGTCTGGGCCAGCTTCACCGCGTACCGGGCGTTGCGGCCGATCTCCGTGACGGGCGGGAGTTCGTCGAGGGCCGCCTCGACGCATTCGTCGACCGTCGCCCCGCCGAAGGCCGCCGCGAGGGCCGCCGCCACCGCGCGGGCGCCGTGGACGCCGTCGCCGTCCTGGGTGTACCGGGCGTCGAACTCGGCCAGCGCGGCGGCGGCGCGCGGGTCACCGGGGTGGACGAGGGCGAGCACCGCGGCCCGTACGCAGGCGGCGTCGTCGAAGAAGTGCGGGTTGTCGTGGCCGGTGGCGGGGGGACGCAGGCCGGTGGCGAGGTTGCCGAGGCCCGCGCGGACGGAGATCCGGGCGCGGAGGGGGAGGATCGCCGACTCGACCTCGGGGGCGCGGTCGGCGGCGGCGGCGACCTGGTCGGCCAGGGCGTTCCAGGCGAGGTCGACGGCGGCGCGCAGACGGCGCTCCGGGGGGAGGCCGGCGAAGACCGGGCCGGAGGAGGTGAGAACCGCCTCGGCCGTGAAGACCGCCCATTCGGCGTCGTCGGAGGGGCCGAGACGGAGGGGCTCGGGGGGCTGGTTGAGGGCGATGGGGACGGGGAGGGTGGTCGTGGCGTTCTGCTCGGCGAAGGTGTCGAGCTCGCGCGTGAGACGGCGGGTCCACTCGGGCATGCGGGCGGCGCGGTGCCTGGCGGCGGGCCACCCGGCGGCGTCGCCCGCGGCGAGCCCGAGGAGGAGGCCTTCGATCGCGTCCCGGTCGGGCCGGGTCTGTGCGGCCTGCGCCGGGGGTGGGGCCAGGGCTTCGGGGGCGCCGCCCCGTGAACCGGTGGCGTGGGGCGGGGCGGGAGCCTCCGGTGCGAGGTCCGGCGAGCCGGCGTCCGGCACCGGCGGCGCCAGGCCCTGGCGGGTACCGAACCGGGTGCCGGAATCCGGCGGTGGGTGCTGTGCCCCGTCGTTCCGCCCTGTGGAGCGAGGGCCCACGGAGGTGGGGGCGTCGTCCATCGTGGCGGTCGTCGTGTCCCCGCTCATCAGGACTCTCCGTCCGGGGTCAGGAGGTCCGCCACGTCCAGGACGTGGTAGCCGCGCATCGACGGGAGGCAACTGCCCGTGACCGGGGCGATGGCCGAGGCCCAGTCCTCGGGGATCGACCGCAGGCCGCCGGCCGCGCCGGCCAGCGCGCCCGCCACCGCCGCCGTGGTGTCGGCGTCGCGGCCCATGTTGACGGCCGTCAGGACCGCCGTGCGGAAGTCGCCGCGCGCCGCGGCGAACGCGCCGAACGCCAGGCCCACCGCCTCCGGGGCGAGGTCCGTCCAGGGGTAGCCGCCGATGACGACCGCCGAGCGGACCTGGCGTTCACGGGTGAGCGGGTCCTGCTGGACACGCTGGGCGGCCACCACCGCGCGGCGCAGCGAGCGGGCCGTCCACGAGTCCATCGGGACGACCGAGAGGGCCGCCGCGATCACCGAGGTCACGCCCGCCCCCGTCATCGCAGCCGCGACGCCCGCCGCGACCGCCTGCCCGCCGTAGATGCCCTCGCCGTCGTGGCTGACGCTGCCGTCGATCGCGACGAGTCGGGCCGCCTCCGCCGGGCGTCCGGCGGCGAACACCCCGAAGGGCGCCGCGCGCATGGCGAGACCGTCGCTCCAGGCGTGCCGGTGCTGGGCGGAGATGGGGGCGGCGAGGCCCCGGCGGAGGTTCTCGAGGGTTCCGCGCTCCGAGAAGCCCGCACCGCGGAACGGGCCCTCGTCGAGGTCGGCGATCCAGTGGTGCCAGGCCCGCTCGACGTGCTGGACGGTGAGGGCGGAGCCGTGCCGGGCGAGGAGCAGCGCCGAGAAGATGGCGTACTCGGTGTCGTCGGTGCCGGCCGGGCTGTCCGTCACGAAGCCCTCGATCCGGCCCCAGCGGCGGCGGATCTCGGACGGCCGCATGTTCTCGGCGGGCGCGCCCAGCGCGTCGCCGACGGCGAGGCCGAGGAGTGCCCCTCTCGCCCGTTCACGCGTGTCGCATGCCGTGGTGGTCGCCATTGCGCGGCCCCTTCCTCGGGAGAGGCGCACCCATGGCGCCCCGATGCCTGGATCTGTGCCACCACGGGCCGCGAACTCGCCGAAGAAACGTCTCTGTCACCCGCCTGACTCCACGCCGGACCCGGTTCACGCAGCAAGGCAGACCTTAGTAAGTACGGCCTGCCTTGCTGGCACGACCCTTACATCGCGCGTATTTTCGAGGTGTTGGGGGAGGCGGGTGAGACCCGGCCCGTCGGAACGAGGGAGAGCCATGTCCATCATCGAAGCCCAGGCACCGCTGCACGAGGCCCACCGGGACAACCACACGCACCGCGACGTGAACGGCGGCTGGCTGCGCCCCGCCGTGTTCGGCGCGATGGACGGCCTCGTGTCCAACCTCGCCCTGATGACGGGTGTCGCCGGCGGCGCGGTCTCCTCGGGGACCGTCGTCATCACCGGCCTCGCCGGACTCGCGGCCGGTGCCTTCTCGATGGCGGCCGGCGAGTACACCTCCGTCGCCTCGCAGCGTGAACTCGTCCAGGCGGAACTGGACGTCGAGCGGCGCCAGCTGCGCAAGCACCCCGTCGACGAGATGGAGGAGCTCGCCGCGCTCTACGTCTCCCGTGGAGTCGAGCCCGCGCTCGCCCGCGAGGTCGCGATGCAGTTGTCGAAGGACCCCGAGCAGGCCCTGGAGATCCACGCGCGCGAGGAGCTCGGCATCGACCCGGACGACCTCCCGTCGCCGACCGTCGCCGCGGTCTCGTCCTTCGGCTCCTTCGCGCTCGGCGCGCTGCTCCCCGTACTGCCCTATCTGCTCGGGGCGACCGCGCTCTGGCCCGCCGTGCTGCTCTCGCTCGTCGGCCTGTTCGCCTGCGGTGCGCTCGTGGCCCGGGTGACCGCCCGTGGCTGGCTCTTCAGCGGACTGCGCCAGCTCGTCCTCGGCGGAGCCGCCGCGGCCGTCACGTACGGGCTCGGCATGTTCTTCGGGGCCGCGCTGTAGCCCCGTGACCCTGACGCGTCCGTCCGGGCGAACGATCTGCTCGTACGTGTGAGGCGGTGGCCCCCCTGGCCGGGGGCCACCGTCGTATCGGCAGGTAAGCCGCGGAACGGCTGTGACGTATATCCCTGGTCCGATCCGCCGCGGCGATGAGACACTATGCAGGACGCCACATAGGTAGCCGGTTACCCGGCGGTTTCGAACCCGTGACCAACGGGAATGAGGCATGAGCGTCAGTGGGCAACGAAGCCCACTCATGACGGGTCGCCGTAGACCCGGAGATCGTCCGGGCCACCTCGATCCGTCCCCCGCGGGACGGCGTGCGCGCCCGCACTCCACAGGTGAACCACGACCACCGCTGCGTGTCCGCGGTGTCCGCATGCTGGAATGAGCTATCCACTTCGCGAGAAGCCAGCCATCATGTAACCTGCACGAAATTTCGCGGAGGGCCAACGTCGTCCCTCGGCAGCTGCATATGCCAATACGACGACGGGAGAGCCGATGCGTTCCGACGCCTGGTCGCCCATGGACGGTCGCCCCGCTCCGCAGGGGATGTACGACCCCCGTAACGAACACGACGCCTGTGGTGTCGGGTTCGTGGCCACCCTCACCGGTGTAGCCAGCCACGCGCTGGTCGAGCAGGCGCTGACCGTACTGCGCAACCTCGAGCACCGCGGCGCCACCGGCTCCGAGCCCGACTCCGGTGACGGCGCCGGCATCCTGCTCCAGGTCCCGGACGCCTTCCTCCGCGAGGTCACCGACTTCGCGCTCCCCGACGCGGGCGCCTACGCCGTCGGCATCGCCTTCCTCCCCGCCGACGGCCCCGCACAGGCCGTCGAGCAGATCGAGGCGATCGCCGCCGAAGAGGGCCTGACCGTCCTCGGCTGGCGCGACGTCCCCGTCGCCCCCGAGCTGCTCGGCGCCTCCGCCCGCTCCACCATGCCGATCTTCCGGCAGCTGTTCGTCGCGGACGCCGACGGCGCCGCCACCGGCATCGCGCTGGACCGCAAGGCCTTCGTGCTGCGCAAGCGCGCCGAGCGCGAGGCCGCGACCTACTTCCCGTCGCTCTCCGCCCGCACCATCGTCTACAAGGGCATGCTGACCACCGGCCAGCTGGAGCCCTTCTTCCCGGACCTGTCGGACCGCCGCTGCGCCACCGCCGTGGCCCTGGTCCACTCCCGGTTCTCCACCAACACCTTCCCGAGCTGGCCGCTGGCCCACCCGTACCGCTTCGTCGCCCACAACGGTGAGATCAACACCGTCAAGGGCAACCGGAACTGGATGACGGCCCGCGAGGCCCAGCTCTCCTCCGACGTCCTCGGCGAGGGCCCCCTGGAGCGGATCTTCCCGATCTGCACCCCGGACGCCTCCGACTCGGCGTCCTTCGACGAGGTCCTGGAGCTCCTCCACCTCGGCGGGCGCTCGCTGCCGCACGCCGTCCTGATGATGGTCCCGGAGGCGTGGGAGAACCACGAGACCATGGACCCGGCCCGCCGCGCGTTCTACCAGTACCACGCGACGATGATGGAGCCCTGGGACGGCCCGGCCTGCGTCACCTTCACCGACGGCGTCCAGGTCGGCGCGGTCCTCGACCGCAACGGTCTGCGCCCCGGCCGCTACTGGGTCACCGACGAGGGCCTCGTCGTCCTCTCCTCCGAGGTCGGCGTCCTCGACATCGACCCCGCCAAGGTCGTCCGCAAGGGCCGCCTCCAGCCCGGCAAGATGTTCCTCGTCGACACCGCCGAGCACCGCATCGTCGAGGACGACGAGATCAAGGCCGCCCTCGCCGCCGAGAACCCGTACGCGGAGTGGCTGGAGACCGGCGAGATCGAACTCTCCGACCTCCCCGAGCGCGAGCACATCGTGCACACCCACGCCTCGGTCACCCGCCGCCAGCAGACCTTCGGCTACACCGAGGAAGAGCTCCGCCTCATCCTCGCCCCGATGGCCCGCACCGCGGGCGAGCCCCTCGGCTCCATGGGCACGGACTCGCCGATCGCGGCCATCTCCGCCCGCCCGCGGCTCCTCTTCGACTACTTCACCCAGCTCTTCGCGCAGGTCACGAACCCGCCGCTCGACGCGATCCGCGAAGAGCTCGTGACCTCCCTGCGCTCCTCGCTCGGTCCCCAGGGCAACCTGCTCGAACCGACCCCCGTGTCGTGTCGCAGCGTCACCCTGCCCTTCCCGGTGATCGACAACGACGAGCTGGCCAAGCTCATCCACATCAACGCCGACGGCGACATGCCGGGCATGAAGGCCGCGACCCTCTCCGGCCTCTACCGGGTCTCCGGCGGCGGCGAGGCCCTCGCCGCCCGCATCGACGCGATCTGCGCCGAGGCCGACACCGCCATCGAGGGCGGCGCCCGCCTCATCGTGCTCTCCGACCGGCACTCCGACGCCGAGCACGCGCCGATCCCCTCGCTGCTGCTCACCGCGGCCGTCCACCACCACCTCATCCGCACCAAGCAGCGCACCAAGGTGGGCCTGCTCGTCGAGGCCGGTGACGTCCGCGAGGTCCACCACGTGGCCCTGCTCATCGGCTACGGCGCCGCGGCGGTCAACCCGTACCTCGCCATGGAGTCCGTCGAGGACCTCGTCCGCGCCGGCACCTTCATCGAGGGCCTGGAGCCCGAGCAGGCCATCCGGAACCTGATCTACGCCCTCGGCAAGGGCGTCCTCAAGGTCATGTCCAAGATGGGCATCTCCACCGTCGCCTCCTACCGCGGCGCCCAGGTCTTCGAGGCCGTCGGCCTCGACGAGACCTTCGTCGCCACGTACTTCAACGGCACGGCCACCAAGATCGGCGGAGCCGGTCTCGACGTCGTCGCCAAGGAGGTCGCCGCCCGCCACGCCAAGGCGTACCCCGTCTCCGGCGTCGCCTCGGCGCACCGCGCCCTGGACATCGGCGGCGAGTACCAGTGGCGCCGCGAGGGCGAGCCGCACCTGTTCGACCCGGAGACCGTCTTCCGCCTCCAGCACGCCACGCGCAACAAGCGGTACGACATCTTCAAGCAGTACACCGAGCGGGTGAACGAGCAGTCCGAGCGCCTCATGACGCTCCGCGGCCTCTTCGGGTTCTCCACCGCCCGGGAGCCGATCCCGCTCGACGAGGTCGAGCCGGTCTCCGAGATCGTCAAGCGCTTCTCCACCGGTGCCATGTCGTACGGCTCCATCTCCAAGGAGGCGCACGAGACGCTCGCCGTCGCCATGAACCAGCTGGGCGCCAAGTCCAACACCGGTGAAGGCGGCGAGGACCCGGACCGCCTCTACGACCCGGCCCGCCGCTCCGCGATCAAGCAGGTCGCCTCCGGCCGCTTCGGCGTCACCAGCGAGTACCTGGTCAACGCCGACGACATCCAGATCAAGATGGCCCAGGGCGCCAAGCCCGGCGAGGGCGGCCAGCTGCCCGGCCACAAGGTCTACCCGTGGGTCGCCAAGACGCGTCACTCGACGCCCGGCGTCGGCCTCATCTCGCCGCCGCCGCACCACGACATCTACTCCATCGAGGATCTGGCCCAGCTGATCCACGACCTCAAGAACGCCAACCCGGTCGCCCGCATCCACGTGAAGCTGGTCTCCGAGGTCGGCGTCGGCACGGTCGCCGCCGGTGTCTCCAAGGCCCACGCGGACGTCGTCCTCATCTCCGGCCACGACGGCGGAACGGGCGCCTCCCCGCTGACCTCCCTGAAGCACGCGGGCGGCCCCTGGGAGCTCGGCCTCGCCGAGACCCAGCAGACCCTGCTGCTCAACGGCCTGCGCGACCGGATCGTCGTCCAGACCGACGGCCAGCTCAAGACCGGCCGTGACGTCGTCATCGCCGCGCTCCTCGGCGCCGAGGAGTTCGGCTTCGCGACCGCGCCGCTCGTCGTCTCCGGCTGCGTCATGATGCGCGTCTGCCACCTGGACACCTGCCCGGTCGGCATCGCCACTCAGAACCCGGTCCTGCGGGACCGTTTCTCCGGCAAGGCCGAGTTCGTCGTCAACTTCTTCGAGTTCATCGCCGAGGAGGTCCGCGAGCTCCTCGCCGAGCTGGGCTTCCGCACCCTCGAAGAGGCCGTCGGCCACGCCGAGCTGCTCGACACCAGCCGCGCCGTCACCCACTGGAAGGCGCAGGGACTCGACCTGGAGCCGCTCTTCTACGTGCCGGAGCTGCCCGAGGGCGCGGTCCGCCACGCCCTGATCGAGCAGGACCACGGCCTGGAGAAGGCCCTCGACAACGAGCTGATCCAGCTCGCCGCCGAGGCCCTGAACGCCGCCTCCGCCGAGGAGGCCCAGCCGGTCCGCGCCCAGGTCGCCATCCGCAACATCAACCGCACGGTCGGCACCATGCTCGGCCACCAGGTGACGAAGAAGTTCGGCGGCGCCGGCCTCCCGGCCGACACCATCGACATCACCTTCACCGGCTCGGCCGGCCAGTCCTTCGGCGCGTTCCTGCCGAGCGGTGTCACCCTCCGCCTGGAGGGCGACGCCAACGACTACGTCGGCAAGGGCCTCTCCGGCGGCCGGGTGATCGTCCGCCCCGACCGGGGCGCCGACCACCTCGCCGAGTACTCCACCATCGCGGGCAACACCATCGGGTACGGAGCGACCGGCGGCGAGCTGTTCCTCCGCGGCCGCACCGGCGAGCGCTTCTGCGTCCGCAACTCCGGCGCCCTCGTCGTCTCGGAGGGCGTGGGCGACCACGGCTGCGAGTACATGACCGGCGGCACCGCGGTCGTCCTCGGCGAGACCGGCCGCAACTTCGCGGCCGGCATGTCCGGCGGCGTCGCCTACGTCGTCGACCTGGACCGGGACAACGTCAACTCCGGCAACCTGGGCGCGATCGAGGCCCCTTCGGACACCGACAAGGCGTGGCTGCACGACGTCGTGCGCCGCCACCACGAGGAGACCGGTTCGACGGTCGCCGAGAAGCTGCTCGCCGACTGGGACGCCAACGCCGACCGGTTCAGCAAGATCATCCCCACCACGTACAAGGCAGTGCTCGCCGCCAAGGACGCCGCTGAGCTCGCCGGTCTCTCCGAGGCCGAGACCACCGAGAAGATGATGGAGGCGGCGACCCATGGCTGACCCCAAGGGCTTCCTGACCACAGGGCGCGAGGTCGCCGAGACCCGCCCCGTGGCCGAGCGCGTCCGGGACTGGAACGAGGTCTACGTCCCCGGCTCCCTGCTGCCGATCATCAGCAAGCAGGCCGGCCGCTGCATGGACTGCGGCATCCCGTTCTGCCACAACGGCTGTCCGCTCGGGAACCTGATCCCCGAGTGGAACGACTACGCCTACCGCGAGGACTGGTCGGCGGCGCAGGAGCGCCTGCACGCCACCAACAACTTCCCGGAGTTCACCGGCCGCCTGTGCCCCGCGCCGTGCGAGTCGGCGTGCGTGCTCGGCATCAACCAGCCGGCCGTCACCATCAAGAACGTCGAAGTCTCCATCATCGACAAGGCCTGGGACGGGGGCGACGTCAAGCCGCAGGTGCCCGAGCGCCTGTCCGGCAAGACCGCCGCCGTCATCGGCTCGGGCCCGGCGGGTCTCGCCGCCGCCCAGCAGCTGACCCGGGCCGGTCACACCGTGGTCGTGTACGAGCGTGCCGACCGCATCGGCGGCCTGCTGCGCTACGGCATCCCCGAGTTCAAGATGGAGAAGCGGCACATCAACCGCCGCATCGAGCAGATGCGCGCGGAGGGCACCAAGTTCCGCACCGGCATCGAGATCGGCCGCGACCTGACGTCGACGGACCTGCGCAAGCGGTTCGACGCCGTGGTCATCGCCGCCGGCGCCACCACCGCCCGCGACCTGCCCGTCCCGGGCCGCGAGCTGGCCGGCATCCACCAGGCGATGGAGTACCTGCCGCTCGCGAACAAGGTCGTCGAGGGTGACTTCGTGACCCCGCCGATCACCGCCGAGGGCAAGCACGTCGTCGTCATCGGCGGCGGCGACACCGGCGCCGACTGCGTCGGTACGGCCCACCGCCAGGGCGCGGCGTCGGTCACGCAGCTGGAGATCATGCCCCGTCCGGGCGAGGAGCGGAACGCCGGCCAGCCCTGGCCGACCTTCCCCATGCTGTACAAGGTCACCTCCGCGCACGAGGAGGGCGGCGAGCGGGTCTACTCCGTCTCCACCACCCACTTCGAGGGCGACGAGGACGGCAACGTCCAGTTCCTCCACCTCGTCGAGGTCGCGTTCGTCGACGGCAAGCTGACCCAGAAGCCGGGCACGGAGCGCAGGATCCCGGCCCAGCTGGTCACGCTCGCCATGGGCTTCACCGGCACGGACGTCGAGAACGGCCTGGTCGCCCAGTTCGGTCTGGCCCTCGACGAACGGGGTAACATCGCCCGTGACGCGGACTTCGCCACCAACGTCGACGGCGTCTACGTCGCCGGAGACGCCGGCCGGGGCCAGTCGCTGATCGTCTGGGCCATCGCCGAGGGCCGTTCCGCGGCCCGTGGCGTGGACCGCTACCTGACCGGCGCCAGTTCCCTGCCGGCCCCGATCCGCCCGACGGACCGCTCCCTGACGGTCTGATCCCGACGGATCACCAAGACGTCCCGTACAACGACGTGCGGAACTGAGCGCGGCGCCCCCCGAATGTCCCCGACCGGACGACTGGGTGGGCGCCGCGGCGCGTTCCCGCGCGGGTGCGGGCCGGTCAGCCGGTCAGGTGACCGGGCCTTCCCGGCCCGGGAGTTATTCGCTGGCCGACGGGCCGGCCGCCAGGGGACCATGACGCCATGAGTTCTCTCGTACGACACGTGACCATCGACTGCGCCGACGCCTACGCCCTGGCCACCTTCTGGGCCCAGGCGCTGGACGCCAAGGTCTCCGACGACGATCTGCCCGGGGACGAGGAGGCGCTCGTCGAGTCGGCCGGGGCGAACCTCCTCTTCATCCAGGTCCCGGAGCCGAAGGCGGTCAAGAACCGCGTCCACCTGGACCTCCAGCCGCAGGACCGGACCCGTGACGAGGAGGTCGAGCGGCTGCTCGGGCTCGGCGCCACCCTGCTCGACGACCGGCGGAACCCGGACGGCACCGGCTGGGCGACCCTCGGGGACCCGGAGGGCAACGAGTTCTGCGTCGAGCGCAGCGCGGCCGAGCGCGCCGCCACCGCGTGAGGGCTCCGAGACGTCCGAGAGATCCCAAGGGATCCGGGCGGCCGGAACGTCCGGAGTAATCCGGACAGTGGCTGTCCGGTATCCGGTGTTTCCTGGACGCATGGGAGACACCGGAACCACCTGGTCGGCCTTCGAGGCCGCCGAACCCGACCTCGCGGCGACCGTGCGCGAGCGCTTCGGGCAGTACACCCACCACGCCCTCGCCACCGTACGGAAGGACGGCTCGCCGCGGCTCAGCGGCATCGAGGCCGACTTCCGCTCCGGCGAGCTCTGGCTCGGCATGATGCCGAACTCCCGCAAGGCCCTCGACCTGCGCCGCGACCCCCGGTTCTCGCTGCTCGCCAACCCGGGCTCCGGCACCGGCATGGGCGGCGGCGACGTCCGGATCTCCGGACGGGCGGTCGAGGTCACCGACCCCGGGACCGTGGACCGGTACGCCGCCGACGCGGGCGCGCCCCTGCCGTTCCACCTCTTCCGGGTGGAGCCGACCGAGGTCGTACGGACCTGGGTGGACGGAGACGAGATCGTCCTGCACAGCTGGGTGCGGGGGCGTCCGACGCGGCTCTTCCGGCGCGGCGACGACGACAGCCCGCCGCGCCCGGAGCCCCTGCCGGAGGACCGGCACCGGAAGCCGCGTCACCGAGTCATTTGAGAGGTGCGACCCGCACGACACCCCTCCTGACGGCCGTACGGCTGTGAGGTCGCCCACGTCGCGGGGCTCTGGTCAGGTCTGATCCGTCCAGACATCGGTCGGGCGGGGCGGGAAGCTCCCGACGCGCACTATTGTTCCTGTAGAGACATCCGGGATCCGTATCGTGCGTCCCGGGAGAACAGCCGGGGCCCCTATCACGTGCCCCGGGAGCAGTGTCCGGGGCTCGCACCGCGTGTTCCGGGAGAGGCATCCGGGGCCCGTATCGCGTGTTCCGGGTAGAGCAGCCGGGGCCCGCACCGTGCAGGTGCGGGCCCCCGCTGCGCCGCGAGCACCGGCCAGAAAGGCACGCATGACCCGCTCCGAACGCGCCCCCAAGCGCGGCCCCCGCACCGCCCAGGCGAAGTCCACGTCGCAGCCGAAGGGCCCGCGCGGTGGGCGCCGCCCCACCGCGCCCCCGCCGCCGAGCGAGTTCACGCCGCCGGAGACGCTGACGCCCGCGCTCCCCGCGGTGGCCGCCTTCGCCGACCTCGACATGCCCGAGGGCCTGCTGCGGACCCTGGGCGAGCAGGGCGTCACGGAGCCGTTCCCGATCCAGGCCGCGACCCTTCCGAACGCGCTGGCCGGACGTGACGTGCTCGGCCGGGGGCGTACCGGATCCGGCAAGACCCTCGCCTTCGGACTCGCGATCCTCGCCCGCACCGCGGGCCGACGCGCCGAGCCCACCGCGCCCCTCGCCCTGGTCCTGGTGCCCACGCGCGAGCTCGCCCAGCAGGTGACCGACGCCCTCACCCCGTACGCCAACGCGCTGCGGCTGCGGATCACCACGGTCGTCGGCGGCATGTCGATCGGCCGGCAGTCCTCCGCGCTGCGGCGCGGCGCCGAGATCCTCATCGCCACGCCCGGCCGGCTTCACGACCTCATCGACCGGGGCGACTGCCGGCTCGACCAGGTCGCCGTCACCGTCCTCGACGAGGCCGACCAGATGGCCGACATGGGCTTCCTGCCGCAGGTCACGAAGGTGCTCAAGCAGGTCGAGCCGGGCGGGCAGCGGCTGCTGTTCTCGGCCACCCTCGACCGGAACATCGACCGGCTCGTCAAGATGTTCCTCGACGACCCGGTCGTGCACTCCGTCGACCCCTCGGCCGGCGCGGTCACCACCATGGAGCACCACGTCCTGTACGTGGCCGACGAGACCGACAAGAAGGCCGTCACGCTGCGGATCGCGGCCCGCGACGGCCGGACGATCCTCTTCATGGACACCAAGCGGTCCGTGGACCGGCTGGTCAAGCGACTCCTCGCCAACGGCGTACGCGCCTCCGGCCTGCACGGCGGCCGTTCGCAGCCGCAGCGCAACCGGACCCTGGACCAGTTCAAGACCGGGCAGGTGACCGCCCTCGTCGCGACGAACGTGGCGGCGCGCGGCATCCACGTCGACGACCTCGACATGGTCGTCAACGTCGACCCGCCCATGGACCACAAGGACTACCTGCACCGCGGCGGCCGGACCGCCCGCGCCGGCGAGTCCGGCAGCGTCTTCACCCTGGTCCTGCCGGAGCAGAAGCGCGACATGGGCCGCCTGATGACGAACGCGGGCATCAGCCCCCGTACGGCCCAGATCAAGTCCAGCGACGACGAGCTGGCCGAGCTGACGGGCGCGCGGGTGCCCTCGGGCGTCCCGATCGTCATCGAGACCCCGCAGCCGACCCCGCCGCGCAAGGCGGCGGCGTCCGGCGGCGCGGGCGGCGGCGGTGGCAACCGTCGGCGACGCCGTCCGGCCCCGGCCGGCGGGACGACCGGTACGGCCTCGGGCTCCGGGCGTTCCGGCGCCACGGGTACGGGTTCGGGCCGCGCCGCGGGTTCCACCGCGGGTGCGGGGCGCGCTTCCGGCTCGGGCCGGGGTTCCGGCACGGGCGCCGGCCGCGGCACCGCGGCCGGCGCCGGTCGCGCGGGCCGTCAGACCTCGGGTACCGGCCGCGCACGGAGCGCCGGCGCCACCCGCAGCTCCCGACCGAGGTCGACCGACTCGTAACGAGGGAGACTCCCGCAGTACGGGAGAGGTGACCGCCGGGGACCCGCGAGGGCCCCGGCGGTGCCGTACGGCGCGGTGGTGCGGTACGGCGCGGTGGTGCCGTACGGCGCCCGCTCGCAGTGCTCCCGGCTCCGGTACGGCCGTACCCGCCCGACAGCGGACGACGAGGGCCCCCGCGTCCCGCCCCCCCCGCGCCCACAGGCAGCCGCCTCCCCCCCCGGAGCTCTCACGCGCGTCGCGGTGTCGTCCATTCCAGGCGGGTCCTGACCCGGGGGTCGTGGACGTACTCGAGGGCGGCGAGGGCCGTCTCCCGTGCCGGGCCCTCCGGGTCGCCGTCCGCGAGGGCCGACGCCAGGGCGTCCACGGCGCGGGGGTCCTGACGGATCGCGAGCCCTCGTGCCGCCTCCGCCGCCGTCTCCGGGTCGGGGTCGCCGAGCCGTTCCGCCAGTCCCTCCCGTACGAGCGGGGTGTCGTCCGGCAGTTCGGCCAGCGCGAGCGTCGCCCAGTCCCGGACCCGCGCGTCACCGTCCCTGCTCAGGGTGAGCAGCACTCCGAGCGCCTCCACGTGCCCGGCCGGCACGATCCCGGCGAGGGCCCCGGCGACGGCCCGCCGTACCGCCGCGTCGGGATGCCCGGCCGCCGCGAGGAGGTCGGGCACGGCGGCCGGGTCCCCGCACTCTCCGAGCGCCGACACCACCGAGAGCGCCGGCTCCCGCGCCGGGGTCGCCGCCTCCGCCGCGAGCCGCCGCAGCACGGGGACCGCGCTCGCCGCGAAGCCGGGCAGGGCGCCGAGGACCCGCGCGCCCAGGGCCCGGCGCAGCGGGTCGCGGTAGGCGCACCACGCGGCCGCCGCCACGAAGGTCTCCTCGTCGGCGCGGTCGGCCAGTTCGGCCACCGCCGTCGTCCAGTCGTCGAGCTCCGGGTCGCCGCAGCGCAGGGCCCGCGCCGCCAGCTCCTCGTGGGACGTGCGCAGTCCGAGCGCCGACTCCAGGAGCGTGGCGATGGCCGCGTGGCCGGTCTGGCGGTCGTCGCCGCGCCCGGGGGAGCCGTCCTCCCGCAGCAGGTCCACGACGACCGTCACGCCACCGTCCTCCCGTATCCGGCGGACCACGGCCTCGTACGTCTGCCCGCCCTCGTTCCCGGCGACGAGCCCTCGCCGCAGCTCGGCGGCGATGTCCGCGCCGATCCACCGCCGGGCCTCCCGCAGCGCCGCCTCCCGCGCCGTCGCGCCGTGGTCGAGGAGCGCCCTGACGCAGCCGGTGGAGCCGCGCCGGGCGGCCGCGACGAGCGGGAGGATCCCGTCGGGTCCGCGCCGGTCGGGATCGGCCCCGAACTCCAGGAGCACCCGGGCCGTGTCGGCGTGCCCGAGCCGCAGGGCCCACGCGAGGGCCGTGAAACCGTACGCCTCCTCCTGGTCCGCCGCCGCGCCCGCCGCGAGGAGGGCCCGCGCCACCTCGGCGTGCCCGCCGACGGCCGCCCCGCAGAGCGGCAGGTCGCCGCCGTCCTCACCGCTGCCCCGGCCCGGGTCCGCCCCCGCGGCCAGCAACACCCGTACGATTCCGGCCTCGTCGCCGACGGCCGCGCGGTACAGGGCGGTCTCCCCGTCCTCCCGGGACTCGGGGTCGACCCCGTCCCTCAGGGCCCGTACGGCCCCGTCCTCGTCCCCGTCGCGGATGGCGTCGAACAACATGCTCATGCGCCGACCCTGACCCGCCGTGCAGGTCCGGCGCAAATCCGATTCCCCGCCACGTCCCCCGGATTCCCGCAGGTGCGCGGCCGTGGCCACCGCCTCGTCCGCCGACGGCACGGACGCGGGGAGACCGGCCCCGTCCTGCGCATGCCGGGCATCCCGGGCGGCGCCGAGGACCTTCTCTCCCACCAGAGC
The DNA here is from genome assembly GCF_042716475.1 of Streptomyces sp. NPDC058671. Classification (NCBI taxonomy): domain Bacteria; kingdom Bacillati; phylum Actinomycetota; class Actinomycetes; order Kitasatosporales; family Streptomycetaceae; genus Streptomyces; species Streptomyces sp. NPDC058671. The sequence continues at coordinate 123,097 of NZ_JBHXSA010000013.1, forward strand.
CCTCGTTCTCCAGGGGGAAGGTCCCGCACGGCTCGCGGCGCCCGGCACGCACGCTCTACCCCACGCACTCCAGCACCGTGCCGCACACCCCGCACCTGGCCCGCAGCGGCCGTCCCGCCGGGACTCTCAGGCGCTGGCGGCAGACCGGGCAGGGGAACGAGACGCCGGTCGCCGGTGCTCCGCCCTCGAAGGCGTACGGGGCGCCGGGGGCCGCCCGCCCCCGTCGCCGCTCCCTGCCGTAGCGCCGGCGCTCCGCCCAGCCCGCCCCGGCGAGCGGCGGCGGGGTCCGCTCCCGGTCCGCCTCCGCCCGGCCCCGTACCCATGCCTCGTACGCCACCGCGCTGGTGAACCACGGCGAGGGGTCCTCGCCGAACACGTCGGCCCGTTTGGCGAGGACGTAGCCGAACTCCTCCGGGGTCAGATAGCCCAGCTTCTGGCTCTCCACGCCGTCCTGGCGGTAGGCGTCGAGCAGCAGCCATCCGGCACCCAGATAGGTGGTGACGACATCGGTGAGGATCTCGTTCTCCTCGGTATCGGGGAAGCCGAGTCCGAGCCGGTGCAACAGAACATGGGTGATCTCGTGGGCGAGAGCGGCGCCGATGTCTCGGCGACGGGTCCGAAAACGGTCGTTGAGTTCCACGAAGTACTCGGGGCCCGCGGCGAGTTCGACGGTCGCCGCGTGTTCCATCGGCCGGAAGCTCACCACCATGCGTGCCTCGGGCAGCCGCAGGTGCCGGACGAGGGCGCTGGCCACCCGCTGGGTGCCGAGGTGGAGGTCCTCGGTGCCGTCGAAGGCCACGTCGGCGGCCGGCACGCTCGTCGGACAGCGGTGCACGCCGTCCGCCGAGAGGCGCCGGTAGAGCGCCGTGAGCGAGGCCCCGATCCTGGCGCGGTGCGGAAAGCCGTGGGCGACGCTGTCGCCCTCCTGACGGTTCGGCATGCCGGATTCCCCCCTCTCCTCCACTGTACGGTCCCGCCGCTGGATCTGGCCGAAAAGGCTTTCTTGTGGCGGCAGTTGGACCCCGCCCATAATCCGACATGACTTGACGGGCGCATGTCATTGCCCCGTCGGCTCAACCCCCCATGAAAGAAGGCAGACACGTGAAGCAGAACAGAATGGTCCGCGCGCTGCAGAAGCTCGCCGCGGCCGGCGCCGTCGTCCTGGCGGCCGTCAGCCTCCAGCCCACCACCACGGCCTCCGCCGCCCCCGCCCCCGTCGTCGGCGGCGTCCGCGCCGCCCAGGGCGAGTTCCCCTGGATGGTCAGGCTCTCCATGGGCTGCGGCGGCTCGCTGATCACCCCGCAGATCGTGCTCACCGCGGCCCACTGCGTGAACGGCTCCGGCAACAACACCAGCATCACCGCCACCGCCGGTGTCGTGGACCTGCAGAGCAGCAGCGCCATCAAGGTCCGGTCCACCAAGGTCCTCCAGGCCCCCGGCTACAACGGCAAGGGCAAGGACTGGGCGCTGATCAAGCTCGCCAGCCCCATCACGTCGCTGCCCAACCTCAAGATCGCCGAGACCACGGCGTACAACAGCGGCACCTTCACGGTCGCCGGCTGGGGCGCCGCCCGTGAGGGCGGGTCGCAGCAGCGCTACCTGCTCAAGGCGAACGTCCCGTTCGTCTCCGACGCCTCCTGCCAGGCGTCGTACGGCAGCGACCTCGTCCCCTCCGAGGAGATCTGCGCCGGCTACAACCAGGGCGGGGTCGACACCTGCCAGGGTGACTCCGGCGGCCCGATGTTCCGCAAGGACAACGCCGGAGCCTGGATCCAGGTCGGCATCGTGAGCTGGGGCGAGGGCTGCGCCCGGGCCGGCTACCCCGGTGTCTACACGGAGGTCTCGACCTTCGCCGCCGCGATCAAGTCGGCCGCGGCCACGCTGTAACGGCGACACGTGGACGGGTGCCCCGGAGCGGCCTCGGCTCCGGGGCACCCGCATGCGCGTGACCCCGTCATCCGCCCCGCGAACTCACAGGACGCCGAGCTCGACGCCCTGCACACCGTCCCCCTCCAGCTCCAGCGCCCACACCTCGTTCGCCCCCTCCCGCAGCACCGGACCCGGCACGAACAGCGTCTCCTGCGGGCCGGCCGCCGCCCAGTACCGGCCCAGGCAGAAACCGTTCACCCATACGAAGCCCCGGGTCGCTCCCGGCAGCCGCAGGACCGCGTCCCCGGCGCCCGCGACCTCCAGCGTCCCCCGGTAGAGGCCCGGTCCGCCCCGGTCCGCCGCGGGCTCGAACGACACCTTCTCCACCGCCGCCGCCCCGAACGCGTCCAGCCGCAGCCCCCGCGCCCGGAACCCGTGCAGATACTGCCGCTCGTGCCGTACGCCGCCGGTGATCCCCTTCGACTCCCCGAGCCGGGGACCGTAGTTGACCCGGCCCAGCGACTCCACCCACAGGTCGACGGTCACCGACCCCGGCACCGGCTCGGCGAGCACCGCCTCCTCCGTGTCGAGCACCCCCGCCAGGGCCCCGTCGACGTACACCACCGCCCGGTCCCGCAGCCCCGTCACCCCCAGCGGGTACGGCTGCCGAGGCCCCGGCACCGCCACCCGGTAGCGCACCAGACCCCGGTCCACGCCCAGCTCCTCGAAGGTCGGCGGCACCGGCGTCAGCGACTCCTCGTCGCCCAGCACCTCCAGGACCGCGTCAAGCTCCGCCCAGCCGTCGAAGGCGCCCCGCACCGGGGCCCCGAGCCGCGCCGGGGGTTCCGGCAGCTCCGGCAGCGGCCCCTCCGCGTACGCCGCGAGCACCTCGCGGAAACGCCAGAACTTCTCCGTCGGCCGCCCCGCCTCGTCCACCGGAGCGTCGTAGTCGTACGAGGTCACCGTCGCCCGCAACGGCCCGTCGTGCAGCTCACCGGCCCGGTTCGCGCCCGCCCAGCCCGCGAAGTTCGTGCCCCCGTGCGCCATGTACACATTGACCGAAGCCCCGCACTCCAGGACCTCCCGCAGCGCCGCCGCCGCGTCCTGCGCGTCCCGCACCGCGTGCTCCGTGCCCCAGTGGTCGAACCAGCCGCACCAGAACTCCATGCACATCAGCGGCCCCGAGGGCTGATGGCGCCGCAGCGTCGCGAAACCCTCCCGGGCCCCCGAACCGAAGTTCGCCGTCGCGAGCACCCCCGGCAGCGAACCACCCGTCAGCATGTGGTCCTCGGGTCCGTCCGAGGTGAACAGCGGCACGCTCACCCCGCAGTCACGCAGCAGCTCCGCGACCCACTCCAGATAGCCCCGGTCGCTGCCGTAACTCCCGTACTCGTTCTCCACCTGGACCAGGACCACCGGCCCGCCCCGGTCGACCTGCCGCTCCACCACCTGCGGCAGCAGCCGCCGGAACCAGGTCTCCACCGGCGCCAGGAACTCCGGGTCGAGGGTCCGCACCCGCCGCCCGAGCGGTCCGGTCAGCCAGTGCGGCAGACCACCGTTCTCCCACTCGGCGCAGATGTACGGTCCCGGGCGCACGATCGCCCGCATCCCGGCCCGTTCCACCGCGTCCAGGAACCGGCCGAGCGCCTCCACGTCCCCGTACCGGCCCGGCTCCGGCGCGTACAGGTTCCACGGCACGTACGTCTCGACACAGCCGAGGCCCATCGCCCGCAGCATCCCGAGCCGGTGCCCCCACTGCTCCTCGCGCACCCGGAAGTAGTGCAGCGCCCCCGACAGCAGCCGCACCGGCCGCCCGTCGAGCAGAAAGTCCTCGTCACCCACAGCGAACACGCTCATGGCAGCACCCTCGCCCCTTGGCGGCGGACCGGTCCATGGACAAAGATCGTCGCAGTTTGGACGTTAGGGCCCGCCCGCCCGCCGGGCCCCGGGAAGGGGCCCACCGCATGTACCACACCTGGATGCGCTACTTCACGCCCAGCCCGGTCCACCACCGCCTCGGCCTGGTCTGCCTCGGCGTCGGACTCCAGCACGGCACCCTGCCCACCGTCGGCCCCCGCACCCTCGACCACCACGTGGCCGTCGTCGTCTCCGCCGGCGGCGGCTGGTACCGGGCCGCCGACGGGCGCCGCGCCACCGTCACCGCACCCGCCCTGCTCTGGCTGACCCCCGGCGTCCCCCACCACTACGGCGCCGACCCCGGCACCGGCTGGGACGAGGCCTTCGTCGACTTCGCCGGACCCGCCACCACCACGTACACCGAACTCGGCTACATCGAACCCGACCGGCCCGTCGTCCCCCTCTCCGACGCCGCTCCCGCCCGCGCCGCCATCAGCCGGATCGCCCGCGCCGCCCGCCCCGGCAACCCCCTCCTGGAAGTCGAGACGGGGGCCGCCGTCCACGAACTCCTCGTCGCCCTGCGCCGCGCCCGCACCGACGCCCACGCCGACGGCGACCCCGTCCTCGCCGCCCTCGCCCGCGACGCCTGCCGGCCCCTCACCGTCGCCGACCACGCCGCCCGGCACGGCATGACCGCCGCCGAACTGCGCACCGCCGTCCGCCGCGCCGCCGGATGCAGCCCCAAGGACTACCTGCTCACCGTCCGCCTCGGCCGCGCCAAGGAACTCCTCGCCGCCACCGACCTGCCCGTCGCCGCCGTCGCCCGCCGCGTCGGCTACGACGACCCGGCCTACTTCTCCCGCCTGTTCACCCGCCGGGTCGGCACCGCCCCCATCCGCTTCCGTGAGCAGCAAGGACGGTCCGTGCACGGCGGCTGGAGCGACCGCGTTCCGGATCCCGAACACCCGCCCACGATCCTTCCCGGATCCGTCTAAGCTCGCAGATCATGAGTGACCCCACCGATCCCCACGCCATCGACGAGTCCGTACGGGCCGAACTGACCCGGTTGCGCGAAAGCATCGACAACATCGACGCGGCGGTCGTGCACATGCTCGCCGAGCGCTTCAAGTGCACCCAGCAGGTCGGCGTCCTCAAGGCCAGGCACCAGCTGCCGCCCGCCGACGCGGCCCGCGAGTCACGTCAGATCGCCCGGCTGCGGGAACTCGCCGAGAACGCGAAACTGGACCCGGCCTTCGCGGAGAAACTCCTCAACTTCATCATCGCCGAGGTCATCCGCCACCACGAGACGATTGCGGACGGAGCACGCTGATGGCCCGCGTCACGGTCTTCACCCTCGGGGGAACCATCTCCGCACGAGGCGGTGACGCGGCACGCATGAGCGGCCAGGAGGTCCTCGCCGAGCTCGGCGGAGGCCACGACGTCGTCCTGAACGACTTCCGCCGCGTCCCCAGCTCCACCCTCAGCCACGAGGACCTCGCCGCCCTCGCCGCCGAGGTCCGCGCCACCGTCGCCGCCGGCTCCGGCGTGGTCGTCGTCCAGGGCACCGACACCCTGGAGGAGACCGCCTTCCTCCTCGACCTGCTCTGCACCACCGAGCAGCCGATCGCCGTCACCGGCGCCATGCGCCGCCCCGACCTGCCGGGCGCCGACGGCCCCGCCAACCTCGCCGCCGCGCTCGCGGTCGCCGCCGCCCCGGCCTGCCGGAACCTCGGCGTCCTCGTCGTCCTCGCCGACGAGATCCACACCGCCCGCTTCGCCCGCAAGACCCACACCACCTCCGTCGCCACCTTCGCCTCGCCAGGCGCCGGACCCATCGGCAGCGTCGTCGAGGGCGAACCCCGCATCCTGCTCCGCCCCGCCGTCCCCGCCGCGCCCTGCCCCCTGCGGTTCGACCCCGGCGTCCGGGTGGCGCTCGTCACCCTCTCCCAGGGCGACCGCGGCGAACTCCTCGACGCCGTCGACGACCGCTTCCAGGGCCTCGTCGTCGCCGCCTTCGGTGCCGGACACGCCCCCGCGTGGCTCGTCGGCCCGCTCGCCGAGCTCGCCCGCCGCATCCCGGTCGTCCTGGCCTCCCGTACGGGCGGCGGCACGACCCTCTCGGACACCTACCGCGGCCCCGGCTCCGAGTACGACCTGCTCCACCACGGACTGATCCCCGCCGGCCCCCTCGACCCCGCCAAGGCCCGGATCCTGCTCCACACCCTGCTCTCCAGCGGCGCGGCCGGCCCCAGCGGTTACGACCGCCCCCGCATCACGGCCGCCTTCGCCCACCTGGACGGCTCGGGCCTCGCCTGAGGCGTATCCCGCACCACCCCTGCCCGCCGACCGGACGATCGGGCAGCATAGGGCCCATGTCCGTACTGACGCGCGACGAAGCGCAGACCCGTGCCCAGCTCCTCGACGTCCACCGCTACCTGGTGGACATCGACCTCACCACGGGCGCAGAGACCTTCGAGTCCACCAGCACCGTCCGGTTCGCCGCCCGCGCCGCCGGGGACACCTTCGTCGAGCTCAAGCCCGTCACCCTGCATTCCGCCACCCTCGACGGACAGGCCCTCGACCCCGCCTCCCTCACCGGCAACAGGCTCCCGCTGAGCCTCACCGAGGGCGAGCACGAGCTGCGCGTCACCACCACCATGCGCTACTCCCGCACCGGCGAGGGCATGCACCGGTTCACGGACCCCACCGACGGCGAGTCGTATGTCTACACCCAGCTCTTCATGGAGGACGTCCAGCGCGTCTTCGCCGCCTTCGACCAGCCCGACCTGAAGGCCGTCTTCGAGCTGACCGTCACCGCCCCCGACGGCTGGACCGTCCTCTCCAACGGCGTCACCGAGCAGGGGACCGACGGCAGCTGGAAGGCCGCCCCCACCCCCCTGCTCTCCACCTACTTCGTCTGCGTCGCCGCCGGCCCCTGGCACTCGGTCCGCACGGAGCACGCCGGGCTGCCCTTCGGCATCCACTGCCGCCGCTCCCTCGCCCCCCACCTCGACGCCGACGCCGACGAGATCCTCGCCGTCACCAGGGCCTGCTACGACCGGTACCACGAGAAGTTCGACGAGCCGTACCCTTTCGACTCCTACGACCAGGCCTTCGTCCCCGAGTTCAACGCGGGCGCCATGGAGAACCCCGGCCTCGTCACCTTCCGCGACGAGTTCGTCTTCCGCTCCGCCGTCACCGTCACCGAACGGCAGACCCGCGCCATGGTCATCGCCCACGAGATGGCCCACATGTGGTTCGGCGACCTCGTCACCCTCCGCTGGTGGGACGACATCTGGCTGAACGAGTCCTTCGCCGAGTACATGGGCTTCCAGACCGTCAACGAAGCCTGCGCCGACCTCTTCCCCGACACCTGGGTCGACTTCGGCATCGCCAGGAAGGCCTGGGGGTACGAGGCCGACCAGCGGCCCTCCACCCACCCCGTCGCCCCCGACCCGGAAGCCGTCCCCGACACCGCCTCCGCGCTCCTCAACTTCGACGGCATCTCCTACGCCAAGGGCGCCTCCGCCCTCCGCCAGCTCGTCGCCTGGCTCGGCGAGAAGGACTTCCTCGCCGGCATCAACATCCACTTCAAGCGACACCGCTTCGGCAACGCCACCCTCGCCGACTTCATCGACAACCTGGCCGCCGCCACCGACCGCGACGTCCACCGCTGGGCCGAACAGTGGCTGCGCACCACCGGTGTCGACACCCTCACCCCCCGCCTCGACGGAGAGGGCGCCCGCTGGCGGCTGACCGTCGACCACGAGGGCAGCCGCCCGCACCGCGTCGAGGTCGGGGTCTACGACCGGGAGCCCGACGGCGAACTCGCCCTGCGCGAGCGCCGCGCGCTCGACGTCCCGCAGGAGGCACCCGCCGAGCTGACCGGCCCGCGCCCCGCCCTCGTCGTCCTCAACGACGGCGACCTCACGTACAGCAAGCTCCGCTTCGACGACGTCTCCGAGGAGACCGCCCTGCGCGGCCTCTCCCGCGTCCCGGACCCGCTCACCCGGGCCGTGATCTGGAACGCGCTGCGCGACATGGTCCGAGACGGCGACCTCGAACCCGGCACGTACCTGGAGATCGCCCGCGCCCACCTCACCGACGAGACCGAACTCGCCATCGTCCAGGGCGTCCTCGGCTTCGCCCGCACCCAGATCGCCGACCGCTACGTCACCGAGGACGAGCGCCCCGCCGCCCTCGCCGGGATCGGCGAGATCGCCCGCGCCCTGCTCCGCCGCACCGAGGACGGCGAGGACCCCGGCCTGCGCCTCACCGCCGTCCGCGCGTTCGTCGACAGCGCCACCACCCCCGCCAAGATTGCCTCCTGGCTCGACGACGGCACCGTCCACGGCGGCCCCGAACTCGACCCCGAGCTGCGCTGGCGCATCCTGGCCCGCCTCGCCGTCCTCGGCGCCACCGACGAGACGGTGATCGCCGCAGAACTCGAACGGGACCCCAGCGCCACCGGCCGGGAAGGCGCGGCCCGCTGCCGGGCCTCCCTCCCGACCCCGGACGCGAAGGCCGAGGCCTGGTCGGCGCTCTTCGACTCCGACGACCTGTCCAACTACCTCTTCACCGCCACCGCCCAGGGCTTCTGGCAGCCCGAACAGACCGAACTCGTACGGGAGTACGTGCCCCGCTTCTACGCCGCCGCGACCGCGCTGGGCGCCCGCCGGGGCCCCGCCATGGCCGAGGCGGCGGGCCGCTACGCCTTCCCGGCGTACGCCATCGACCCCGAATCCCTGTCGCTGGGCGAACACCACCTGAAGGACGACACCCTGATCCCGGCCCTCCACCGCAAGCTGGTCGACCAGCTCGACGACCTGCGAAGGGCGCTGGCGGTCCGTTCGTCCTGACGCGGACGTCGGCGGAGCCGCAGGCCGGGCACGGAACGTCAGGGCAGGCGAACGGCGATCGCGAGGGTGTCGTCCTTGTGGAGGACGTCGGTGAGCATGTCGCGGGCGATGGCGGCGGGAATCTGATCCGTGGGCCGCCCTCGATGACGGCGAGCGGACCGGAGCAGCCGGCTCTCCCCCTCGTAGGTGTCTCTGCGGCTCTCCGTCAGGCCGTCGGTGTAGAGGACGAGCAGGTCGCCGGGGCGCAGCGTGGCGGTGACGACGCGCTCGCTGCCGGGGAGGGGATAGCCGACACCCCGGCCGCGGGCTTCGAGGTAGCCGGCGGTGCCGTCGGCGCGTACGAGGAGCGCCGGCGGGTGGCTCCCGTTCGCGAGGCCGACCTCACCGGTCGACGGGTTCACCCGGGTCAGCAGGAGCGTTGCCATGACGCTGTGGGCCAGGGGCGCGAGAATGCTGTCGGTGCGCGCGACGATGCTGCCGACGGGGTGACCCTCGAGGGCCAGGGTGCGCACGGCGTGGGTGACGGTCAGCGCGGTGCGGGTGCTGGTGACGCCGTGGCCGAGGGCGTCGACGACGGTGATGTGGATGGTTCCGTCGGGGAGGGCGAACCAGTCGTAGAGGTCCCCTCCGGTGGGGTCGTCGTCACCGGCGGGGGCGTAGTGCACGGCCATCTCGAGACCGTCGACATGGAGGGGTGGCGGCCGCAGGGCGTCCTCCAGGGCGCGCAGGGTGCGGCCGTGGGCCCGGCGCAGCTCCTCGTCCCGCTCTTCGAGCTGGACGTAGAGGGCCAGGACGCCGCTGTTGGTCTCGGCCAGTTCGTGCTTGAGCTTGCGGTGCTCCGCGGCGAGGCCGTCGGTCCTGTCGAGCGCCGCGCGCAGTTCCTCCTCGACGAGCACGTGGTCGCTGTAGACATCCGTCGGGGGCCCGTGGCCCGGGGCGGCGGGGGTCGGTACGCGCCAGAGCATGCGGTGGTCGGCGGTGATCTCGACCGGCAGCAGAGGCCGTTTCTCCGCCCTCGGGGCGGCGGGAGTCCGTCGGGGCAGGCGAAGGGTGACGGTCAGCCGGCCGCAGCCGTCGCCGTCGGCCGGTTCGTAGGTGTGGGTCAGGACGACGTGGCGCCCGGCGTTCAGCGAGGGGGCGGCCGCTTCGCTCACGGACAGGACGAGACGGGCCCTGTCGTCCGCGGGCAACCGGTGCGCGAGCGCGATGCTCCGTACGGCGCGCCGCAGAGCGGCCGGGGTGTGGAAGGTGTCGCTGTTCATGTGATCCCCAGGGAGGCGCCGAAGGCCAGGACCGTGGCGTCGTCCCGGCTTCGCCGACGTGTGTGGGCCAGTGAGGCCGCGAGCAGGGCAGGGGGCAGGCTCAGGTGGGCGGGGGAGGGAGCGTGCGTCCACCGGTGGTCGATGCCGTCGGTGTAGAGGGCCACGGTGGTGCCGGGGGTGAGCTCGAAGGTCCGGCTCTGGGGCTGGGGGTGGTGGTACCCCACGATGCCGGGCTGTCCGGTGAGCTGCTGCCGGACTCCCCGGGGCGAGAGGACCGCGGCGCGGATGTTGCCGACGCAGCAGTACTCGGCGCGTCCGGACGCGGTCCTGAGGGCTGCCGCCGCCGCGCCCCTGGTGTGCCTCAGCGCCTTGTGGAGGGCGCTGATGATGTGGGGGAGCGGCGCGCCGGAGCAGGACCGGAAGGTTCGCAGGGCCCGCTGGGTGGCTGCCGCCGCGTCCGGCCCGTGGCCCAGTCCGTCGACCACGAGCGCTGTCCGGGCGTCGCCGTGGTGGGCGAGCGCGTAGCCGTCGCCGCAGACGGGCTGGCCGTCGGCGGGCAGGCACAGGGCACCGATGTCGACGGTCGGCCTCGGGCTCCCGGGAAGCATGAGCCGGGCGTGCGCGAGGGTGCCGTGCCGGGGGTCCGAGCGGATGTCGAAGTCGGTGGCTATGCGGCGTACCGCTCCCAGACCGGCTCCCAGCGTCCTGGTGGTGCTGTAGCCGTCGGTGAGGCTGAGGCCGATGTCGCCGATGCCGGGGCCGTGGTCCACGGCGATGACGTCCAGGCCGGTCCCCAGGGGGGCCGGCTGGAGGAAGATCGCTCCGTTGTGCGCGTGCTTGCTGATGTTGCTGGCGAGTTCGCTCGCGAGGACGGCCGCCCGGTCGGGCTGGGCCCCGGGCATACGGAGGTGCACGGCGAGGGCGCGGGCCTGGTCGGCAGCCGCCTGGACGGCGCTGTGGTGGTCGATGCGGACGTGGAGCGTCCCCGGCAGGGTGCCGTCGATCACGGTCGGGTCTTCCAGCGCAGCGCGGTCACGGTCGTGCCCTGGCCCGGGACGGTGTGGACGTGGAACTCGTCCATGAGGCGACGGGCCCCGCCGAGGCCGTGGCCCAGACCTGCGCCCGTGGTGTATCCGTCGAGGAACGCGGTTTCGAGGTCGGCGATGCCGGGTCCTTGGTCCGCAACGGAGAACCTCAGCCCTTGCCGCCCCGCCTGGTGGACCGTCTCGATGGTGAGGGAGCCGCCGCCGCCGTGGACGTACGCGTTGCGGGCCACCTCGCTGGCCGCCGTCACGATACGGGTCTGGTCCACCAGTCCGAAGCCGACGCGCACGGTGGCCTCGCGTACGGCGTGGCGGGCGGCGAGCAGGTCCTCCTCGGCGCGGATCTCGCGCGTCACTCTTCCGTCCTCGTCCCTCTCGCCGCCGGTGGACGCGCGGGGGGAGACGAGGTGGGTCAGGCGGGACTCACCGTAGAGCGACATCGGGGGCCCCCTCTGGGGGATACGGGGCTTGTCGCCAACCGAGTGCGATCATGCCCTGCTCCGCGTTCAGGGTGGTCTCCACGCCGGGGAGGCGCAGACCGAGTTCCACCAGGGTGATCGCCACGGCCGGGCGCATGCCGGCCACCACGACTCGCGAGCCGAGGAGGCGGGCGGTCGTGGCCAGTTCCATCAGGGTGCGCGCCACGAACGAGTCGACGCTCTCGAGCCGTGAGACGTCTACGAGGACGCCGCGCGCTCGGTCGGCGACGATGCGCTCGGTGAGTTCCTCGGTGAAGGCGACGGCGCTCTTGTCGTCGAGCTCGTCGAGAAGACCGGTGACCAGCACGTCACCCAGCCGCAGGATCGGGACACGTCCGCTGGGGGCGCCCGTCACAGGGCGGCCGCGTAGGGGGACCGGGGTGTCGGGCGGTTGGTCATGGGGATGGCCGCGGCGAGGGCGTCGGCGAGTGTCCCGCGGGTCAGGATGGCGGAGAGGTCGATGCCGAGCTGAGCGATGATCTGCGCGATCGGTGGCCGGATGCCGCTGATCACGCAGTCCGCGCCCATGAGCCGGACGGCGTTGACCGTCTGCATCAGGTGGTGCGCGACAGCGGTGTCCACGGTGGGCACGCCGGTGATGTCGATGATCGCCACCTGCGCCTCCTCCCGTTGGATGGCCTCCAGCAGGTTCTCCATGACGATCTGGGTCCGCGCGGTGTCGAGGGTGCCGATCAGGGGGACGGCCAGCACCCTGTCCCAGAGCCGGACCACCGGAGTGGAGATCTCCAGGAGCTGTCGGCTCTGGCGCCGGATGATCTCCTCGCGGCCCTCCACATAGGTGGAGAAGGACAGGGCCCCGGCGGCGTCGAGGAGTCTGTTGATCAACAGCGCCGCCTGGAACAGGGTGTCTCCCTCGCGGGTCTCGTGCTGCACCGCTTCCAGCAGCGCCTCTTTGAGGGCGAGGACGGCCAGCGAGGTGGACGTCGGGTTCGCCCCGCCGCGCGCACGACGCAGGGAGAGGTCGGTGATCGCCTGACGCAGCCCCGGGTGGGAGCTGACGACGCGCTCCGCCGGCTGGTCGGTCTCGAGTGCGGCACGCAGCGCCTCGACGAGCAGGTCCGCCTCCTCGCGCAGCTCGGCCTCGGTGATGCCGGCTCCGAGGACTGCCCGTTCCCACTGCAGTTGCACCCACCGGTCGGCCACTGCCTCGCTCCGCGTACGCAGAGCCTCACCTACTCGGAGCCGGGCCTCGCGTTCTGGGGTGGTCATCGCTAATCCGCCTTCGCAATTGTTGTTGCGCGACAAATGTTAGCGGAGCGGTGGTGTCAAGCGAAAGGCTGCCGGTCCCGGAGGGCGCTGCGGCACGGCACGGCATGGGCACGGCACGGGACGGCCGGCGGGGACGCGGGGCGCTCTCCGCGCGGCCGTGCGTCCCCGGCCGCCGCGCAGAGATTTGGTAACCCGGCATCGCGAGAACATGCGCCCTCGGACAGGGGCGGAGCCGCAGCGCAGGCCGCCCGCGGGGCGTGCACCCCCCGGGCAGGCGTGGGCAGCGGGAAGCCAGGAGCATGGTGATCCGGTCGACGCGCTCGGCCGTGCAGGGGATCAGGCCGATTCCACAGCGTTGTCCCCGGGCTCCTCGCCCGGCGGGCTGGTGTCACCTGCGACCCGGCTGAAACCGGCCAGCCCCTTCGTCAGCGCGGCCCGTTCCTCCACCGTCATGTCGGAGATGATCTCGAGAAGCACGTGTTCGCGACGCGCCCTCAGGTCCCTGAGGTAGTTTTCCCCTCGGCTCGACAGGCGCAGCTCGAGCTCGCGGCGACTGGCGGAGCTGAGGGACCGCTTGATGAATCCCAGGGCGTGCAGACGGTCGCACATCCGGCTCACCGACGAAGGCGTCGAGCTGAGCGCCTCTCCCAAGGTGCGCAGATTGATCCCGTGATGGCGGTCCAGCGTGTACAGCACCCGAAGCTGCGACGGCGACACCGGGGCCGTCGGCGTCATGTCCCGGGCCTGGCTCCAGAGCACTTCCAGCAGCTCGATGACCTCGCGCGTCGCCTGCGCGGCAGCATCCCGATCGCCGCCCGGGGAAGGTGGGGAATGCATGTCCCCAACTGTGACACTTCGCAATGGTCCTGTCAGTCGCTGAACCATGAAAGACCATCCGCTCTTTTTCCCGCTATTTCCGAACAGGTGGTAACCGAACGGTGGACAGATTCACAGCGGTGGAACGCTCCCTCCGCAGAGCCGCGCCCCACGCCCTCCTCGAAGCGGTGCAGGACGCGCTCACTGCCCACTACGCCGCCGAATCCGTCGACCTGCTCATGGCCGACTACGCGATGACCATACTGCAACCCGTCAGCGCCCTCCCCTACACCGCCGAGCCGATCCCCGTCCACACCAGCGCGCCCGGCAGAGCCTTCGGCGCCCAGGAACCCCACGTGGAAACCGTCAAGGGCACCGACCGGGTCACCGCCCACCTGCCCGTCAGCGTGCGGGGCGACCGCATCGGCATCCTCAGCGTGCGGCTTCCGGCCGACTCCTACGACGCGGACACCGCCCGGGAACTGGAGGACGTCGCCGAAGTACTGGGCTACGGGATCGTGGTCGCCGAGCGGGACACCGACCTCTACCTCCAGGCCCGCCGCGCGGACCGCCTCACCCTCGCCGCCGAGATGCAGTGGCAACTCCTGCCCGGCCGCTCCTGCTCCCGCCCCGAATACGAACTCGGGGCGCAGCTCGAACCGGCGTACGCGATCTACGGCGACAACTTCGACTGGTCGACCTCCGCCGACCACCTGACCCTCACCGTGACCAACGGCATGGGCGAGGGCATCGAGGCCGCCCTGCTCACCAACCTCGCCATCAACTCCCTGCGCAACGCCCGCCGCGCCGGCCTCTCGCTCACCGACCAGGTGTGCCTGGCCGACCAGGCGGTCTACGGCCACTACCACGGGGCCGTGCACCTCTCCGTCCTCCATCTGAGGTTCGACCTGGAGACCGGGGAGACGGAGATCATCGACGCCGGTTCTCCCAAGATGTGGCGCCTGAGGCACGGCAGGGCAGAACTGATCGAACTCGACGCGCAGCTTCCGCTGGGCATGTTCGAAGACTCCATCTACAGCGTGCAGCGCCTCCGGATGGAGCCGGGAGACCGGCTGCTCTTCGTGAGTGACGGTGTCTACGACGTGGCCTCCCCGGCGGGAGAGCGGTACAGCGAACGTGCTCTGATCCGCGCGATGGCCAACACGCGTCTCCTCCCGCCCTCTCAGGTACCCCGCGCCGTCCTGCAGGAGCTCTCCGGCCACCGCGGCCCCATCGACGCGGACGACGACGCCATGGTGGTGTGCCTCGACTGGCACGGTCGCCCCTGACGATCGTCTCGGACGAGGAGGGGTCTTCCGGGCCCCGACGGTGCGGGCGCGACGGCCGACCCGCCCGGTGGCCGGGCCGCACACCGGGCACTCCACCACCGGCCCCACGGGACGGACCGACGCGCCCCGGCCAGGTCCGTGTCCCCCGTTCGGGTCACAACCCCCCACTCTCCGGACAGCCCCCACCACGGCCCGCCACCCTGTCGTCCATGCGTGCCGCACCCCCACCCCTCGCCGTCGACCCCACCCCCCTCAGCCGCTACCTGGGCACCGCCCTCGACGCCCTCCGCGAAGGAGCGCAGGCCAGGGGCGGCCCCCTCCCGGCCGGCGGCCCCGAAGCCGTGGCGCGCCAGGTGCGAGAGGCCCTCGGCGAGGCCCTGCCGGAGCGCGGTACCGGCCCGGACGAGGCCCTCCGTACCCTCGTCCGCCTCCTCGCGGAAGGCGCCGCCGACCCCGCCCACCCCCTCTGCGCCGCCCACCTCCACACCCCGCCCCTCGCCCTCGCGGCCGCCGCCGACCTCGCCGCCTCCGCGCTCAACCCGTCCATGGACTCCTGGGACCAGGCGCCCGCCGCCTCCGTCCTCGAAGCGGAGGTCACGGCGGCCCTCGCCGCCGAGGTCTTCCCCGCGGCGGCGGCCCCCGACGCCCTCGTCACCACCGGCGGCACCGAGTCCAACCAGATCGCCCTGCTCCTGGCGAGAGAACGCCACGGCCCCGCCCTCCGTACCGTCGTCGGCGCGAACGCCCACCACTCCCTCCACCGCGCCGCCTGGCTCCTCGGCCTCCCCGAGCCGGTCACCGTCCCCACCCCGAACGGCACGATCGAACCCGCCGCCCTCGCCGAGGCCCTGGCCCGCACCGAAGGCCCCGCCCTCGTCGCCGCCACCGCCGGCACCACCGACGCGGGACTGATCGACCCGCTGCCGGAACTCGCCGACACCTGCGCCGCCCACGGCGCCGAACTCCACGTCGACGCCGCCTACGGAGGCCCCGTCCTCCTCAGCCGGACCCACCGCCACCTCCTCGACGGCCTCGACCGCGCCCGTACCGTCACCGTCGACCTGCACAAACTCGGCTGGCAGCCGGCCGCCGCCGGACTCCTCGCCGTCCGCGACACCGCCGACCTCGCCGCCCTCGGCCACACCGCCGCCTACCTCAACGCCGACGACGACACCGAGGCCGGCCTCCCCGACCTCCTCGGCCGCTCCCTGCGCACCACCCGCCGCCCCGACGTCCTCAAGACGGCCGTCACCCTCCGCGCCCTCGGCCGTACCGGCCTCGGCGCCCTCGTCGACACGTGCATGGACCTCGCCCAGGACCTCGCCGACCTGGTGGAG
This sequence comes from Streptomyces sp. NPDC058671, assembly GCF_042716475.1. Lineage (NCBI taxonomy): Bacteria > Bacillati > Actinomycetota > Actinomycetes > Kitasatosporales > Streptomycetaceae > Streptomyces > Streptomyces sp. NPDC058671. The sequence goes on from NZ_JBHXSA010000013.1 coordinate 139,138, forward strand.
AAGGCTCCGGGACTCGACCTGCGGGCCCGCCCCACCCTCACCACCGTCCTCTTCCGGCCGAGCGGCGCCGACGACCGGACCGTCGCCACGATCCGCCGCACCCTCCTCACCGAGGGCCGCGCCGTCCTCGGCCGCGCCGAGGCCGACGGCCGCCTCTGGCTCAAGGCCACCCTGCTCAACCCCCACGCCACCCCCGGCGACCTGGCACAGCTCCTCACCCTCGCGGAAGGCGGCACGCACCGATGACCGGCAGCACCCCCAAGGACGACCTCGACCGCCCCCACGACCTGGTGGGCGTCGGCATCGGCCCCTTCAACCTCTCGCTCGCCGCCCTCGCCCAGGGCGTCCCCGGCGGCCTCGCCACCGCGTTCTACGAGCAGCGGCCCGCCTTCCACTGGCACCCGGGCCTCCTCATCGACGGCGCCACCCTCCAGGTCCCCTTCCTCGCCGACCTGGTGACCCTCGCCGACCCGGCGAGCCCCTGGACCTTCCTCAACTACCTGAAGAGCAGAGAACGCCTCTTCCCCTTCTACTTCGCCGAGAAGTTCCACATCCAGCGCGCCGAGTACGACGCCTACTGCCGCTGGGTCAGCGAGCGGCTCCCCGGACTCCACTTCGGCCACCAGGTCGACTCGGTCCGCTGGAACCCCGAACGGCGCCTGTTCGAGGTCGACTTCACCCAGCTCGACACGGACGGCGAGGCCGAGGCGCTGGGCCGGGCGTACACCCGCAACGTCGTCCTCGGCGTCGGCACCGAGCCGTACGTCCCCGAGCCGCTCAAGCCGCTCGCCGACGCCCCCGGCGTCCCCGTCCACCACTCCGCCGACTACCTGACCCACCGCGAGAAGCTGCTCGCCGCACGGCACGTCACCGTCATCGGCTCCGGCCAGTCCGGCGCCGAGGTCTTCCTCGACCTCCTGCGGGCCCGCCCCGCCGGAGCCGAGAGGATCCACTGGCTGGCCCGCACCGAGGCCTTCGCCCCCATGGAGTACTCCAAGCTGGGTCTCGAGCACTTCACCCCCGACTACACCCGCTACTTCCACGCCCTCCCCGAGCCGGTACGCGGCGACCTCGTCCCCCGCCAGTGGCAGCTCCACAAGGGCATCGACGCCGACACCCTCGCCGCCATTCACGACGAGCTCTACCGGCGCACCCTGCACGGCGGCTGGCCCGACGCCGTCCTCACCCCCGGCGTCCGCGTCCGCACCGCCGGCCGGGTCGCCACCACCCAGGTCGAACTGCACCTGGAGCACCTCCAGCAGGGCACCCGCTCCCGGCTCACCACCGACGCCGTCGTCCTCGCGACCGGCTACCGGGAGCGCCCGGTGGACCGGATGCTCGCCGGCCTCGACCCGTACCTCCGCCACGACTCGGCGGGCCGCGCCCGGATCGACGAGCGGTACCGGCTGGTCCTCGACCCGTCCGTCACCGGCGCCGTCCACGTCCAGAACGCCGAGAAGCACACCCACGGCGTCGGCGCCCCCGACCTGGGCCTCGCCGCCTGGCGCAGCGCGACCATCCTCAACTCGATCACCGGCAAGGAGCCGTACCCGCTGCCCCGCCGCACCGCCTTCACCAGCTTCGGCCTGGAGACACGAGAGGCGCCGAGCATCCCGGCCCAGAGCCAGAAGCTGACGCCCCTCGTACAGCAGTGAGGCCCTAGAAGACCGGCACGCCGTCCCGGGTCAGCCGCCAGTCCACCGTGGCGAACAGGCCCGGGTCGACCGTCCCCTTCGCCTGCACCCACTGGATGATGGTGTTGCGGATCTCGTCCGAGTTCGCCCACAGCTGCGGAGCGTTCGCGACGTGCGGGAACGCGCCGCCGCCGCTCGCCCGGTAGTTGTTGACCGCGAGGACGAACCTCGCCGCCGGGTCGACCGGCGCACCCTCGAAGGCCAGGTTCACGATCCGCTCACCGGCCGGCTTCGCGATGTCGATCTCGTACGTGACACCCGACACGGCGTCGTAGTTGTAGTCCGGCGTGCCGTCCGCGTTGGTCAGCTTCGCGGTGTCGACGGGCGCGCCCGCCGGGGTCCGGACGTAGTACTTCGCCGAGTACTCCAGGTACTCCTTCAGCTGGGCGCCCGTCATCAGCCGGGCCTCCATGGTGTTCTCGAAGGGGTAGAGCCCGGCGGCGTCCTTGATGGTGATCCGGCCGGCCGGTATCCGGGCCGTCCGGGAGAAGCAGGACGCCTGCGAGAGCACCGGCAGGTCCGCGTACGCGCCGCCCGCGAGGGCCGCCTTCACCGTCTCCGCCTGGACCACGTTGATCAGGTCGATGATCGGCTCGTCCTTCCACGGCGCGTCGGCCGTGGTCATGACGGCGGTGGAGGTGCCGATGACCTGGTTGACGTACGCGACGACCTTCGTGTGCTCGTCCGCGAGCAGCCCCGTGATCTCCGGGTCCTCCGCCACCGTGTTGGAGTTGAGGACCTGCGCGCCGACCTTCTCGACGACCCAGCGGCCCTTCTCCCACACCAGGTCGAAGTCGAACAGGGTGAGCCGCTGGCCCCACTTCAGCGGCTCGGACAGGACGACGTCCTTGCCCGTCTCCTTGTTCCTCACCCGGTACTCCGGGATCTCGGTGTGCGCGTGACCGACGAGGATCGCGTCGATGCCCGGCACCTGCTCGGCGACGAGCCCGGCCGCGTTCTCGACGTGGGGGAGCTGGTCACCGTACGAGGACGTGCCGCTGGAACCGGAGTGCGCCGAGACGACGACCACGTCCGCGCCCATCGAGCGCAGCTTCGGCACCCACTTCGCGGCCTGCTCCTCGAGCCCGGGGAAGACCATCCTGCCGCTGACGTTCGCCTTGTCCCAGATGGCGATGCCCGGGTTGGTCAGGCCCAGCACCGCGACCTTGACGTCCCTGCCGTGCGGGGTGCGCATCCGGTGCATGCTGTACGGCGGGAAGGCCGGGCGCAGCGTCTTCGCGTCGAGCGCGTTGGCACCGAGCAGCGGGAAGTCGCACTGCTCCTCGAACTTCCGCAGCACCGGGATGCCGTAGTTGAACTCGTGGTTGCCGAGGGCGGCGGCGTCGTAGCCGATGGCGTTCATGGCCTGGGCCATCGGGTGGACCGGGCCGCCGGTCTTCGTGATCGGGTCGACCTTGGCGTAGTAGTAGGACAGCTGGGTGCCCTGGATGGTGTCGCCGGCGTCGATGAGGAGGGTGTTGCGGCGGCCCTTCGCGGCGCGGACCTGGTCGACCAGGGTGGAGATCTTGGCGAGGCCGACGTCGTTGTGCGCCTTGTCGTCGAACTCCCTGTCCGTGAAGTAGTCCCAGTTGAAGACGTTGCCGTGCAGGTCGGTGGTGCCCATCACGGTGAAGGAGTACCGCTTGGCCGGCTTGGGACGACGCTCGTGTGCCTCGGCGGGGGCCACGGCCCCGGCGGTGAGGGCGGCTCCGGCCCCGACGGCGACGGAGCCCTCCAGGAACGTCCGGCGGTTCAACGGCATGTGCTCTCCTTGGTTCGTCCGGCGTCGGCGCACGGGCGCACAACGCGCGTAGATTCTGGCCCAGGCCTCCCCGTGGGCAACAGCCCTTTCGGGTTACGGAGTGGGAAAGTGTTCGGTGACGCTGTCGTCGTACGCGGAGGAGTCAGGACGTGACACAGGAACACGCGACCCCCGGGGCACCCCAGGTGACGGTCCGTGGCGAGGGACGCCTCGACGTCGACCCGGAGCTCGCCCGGATCGGCGTGACCGTCTCGGCGCGCGGGACGGACCGGGCGGCGGCGCTCGCGGACCTCACCCGGCGCAACGCCCGGGTGCTCGACCTGCTCAAGGCTCAGGGCGACGCCCTCGGGGCACTGGAGACCGGAAGCCTCTCCATCGCCCCCGAGCTCGGCCGGCGCGGCCGGGGCGAGCGGGTGCAGGCCTACCGGGGCCGGGTCCGGGTGACCGCCGAGCTGACCGACTTCACCGTGCTCGGGGAGCTGGTGACCCGGCTCGCCGACCTGGAGCTGACGAGCGTGGACGGCCCCTGGTGGGCACTGCGGCCCGACTCCCCGGCGTATGCCGAGGCGCGGCGGCTCGCCGTGACGGAGGCGGTCCAGCGGGCGCGGGCGTACGCGGAGGCGCTCGGCACCTCGCTCGCGTCACTCCTCGAACTCTCGGACGCCGGGCTCGCGGGCCCCGGAGCGCCGATGCCGCCGCCCTTCGCCGGGGCGCCGACGGCCTTCGCGGCCGAGGGGGTCGGCGAGGCGCCTCCGCTGGACCTCGAACCGCAGCGGCAGACGGTCACCGCCGAGGTCGTGGCGCGGTTCACGATGCGGCCGCCGACCCTCTGAGAAGGGGGCGCCGGGAGGTGTGAATCGCTCATCGGAGCACCCCGGTGCACATATTCAAGACTTGTCAACAGCCTTTCACGGAAAGGTTGTTGGGTAGTCATGTCCCACCAACTCGCTACTGGTGGGTAAGGCCTAGGCTCGACCCATGCGCCGAGCGAAAATCGTTTGTACCCTTGGACCCGCCACCGAAACATACGACCAGATCAAGTCGTTGATCGAGGCCGGAATGGACGTGGCCCGCCTCAACCTCAGCCACGGCACGTACGCCGAGCACGAGGAGCGCTACCGCCACGTGCGCAAGGCCTCCGACGAGACCGGCCGGAGCGTCGGCGTCCTCGCCGACCTTCAAGGCCCGAAGATCCGCCTCGGCCGCTTCCGCGAAGGTCCCGTACTCCTTGAACGCGGCGACGAGTTCGCCATCACCGTCGAACCGATGGAAGGCGACCGCCACGGCTGCGGGACGACCTACTCCGGTCTCGCCGAAGACGTCACCCCCGGTGAGCGCATCCTCGTCGACGACGGCCGTGTCACCCTGGAGGTCGTCTCCGTCGAAGGACCCCGGGTGAACACCCTCGTCATCGAGGGCGGAATGGTCTCCGACCACAAGGGCCTCAACCTCCCCGGCGTCGCCGTCTCCGTCCCCGCCCTCTCCGAGAAGGACATCGAGGACCTCCGCTGGGCGCTGCGCATCGGCGCCGACGTCATCGCCCTCTCCTTCGTCCGCAGCGCCCGCGACATCGTGGACGTCCACCGGATCATGGACGAGGAGGGGCGCCGGCTGCCCGTCATCGCCAAGATCGAGAAGCCGCAGGCCGTCGAGAACATCGACGAGATCGTCGCCGCCTTCGACGGCATCATGGTGGCCCGCGGCGACCTGGGCGTCGAGATGCCCCTGGAGCAGGTCCCGATCGTCCAGAAGCGCGCCGTCAAGCTCGCCAAGCGCAACGCCAAGCCGGTCATCGTCGCCACCCAGATGCTCGACTCGATGATCGACAACTCCCGCCCCACCCGCGCCGAGGCGAGCGACGTGGCGAACGCGGTCATCGACGGCACCGACGCCGTGATGCTCTCCGGCGAGACCAGCGTCGGCCGCTACCCGATCGAGACGGTCCGCACCATGAGCCGCATCGTCGAGGCCGCGGAGGAGGACGTCCTCGCCAAGGGCCTGCCCCCGCTGACCGACCGCAACAAGCCCCGCACCCAGGGCGGCGCCGTGGCCCGCGCGGCCGCCGAGATGGGCGACTTCCTCGGCGCCAAGTTCCTCGTCGCCTTCACCCAGTCCGGCGACACGGTCAAGCGCCTCTCCCGCTACCGCTCCCCGATCCCCCTCCTGGCCTTCACCCCGGACCCGGCCACCCGCTCCCAGCTCAACCTCACCTGGGGCGTCGAGACCTTCCTCGGCCCGCACGTGGACTCGACGGACGCGATGGTGGCCCAGGTCGACGAGGAACTGCTGCGCATCGGCCGCTGCAGGAAGGGCGACATCGTGGTCATCACGGCGGGCTCCCCGCCGGGAGTCGCGGGCTCGACGAACCTGGTCCGGGTCCACCACATCGGAGAGGCCCTGACGTAGGGGAGGCGGGGCGGTCCTCGATCGGACCGTCCATCTCATACCTTGGAATCGCAGGTAAGTGCCCCGGGTGGGATTCGAACCCACGCTGGATGGTGTTTGAGACCACTGCCTCTACCGCTGGGCTACCGGGGCATCCTTCGAAACGAAGGTGGGTGATCACCCGCCGTGTCCCTACCTTACAGGAGGTGGGTAGGCTCATGGGGAGCTGTATCCGCCTCGGAACGAGGCCATCGAACGAGGAGCCCGCGTGACCGCCCCCGAGTCGCCCCAGCCCGCCGACGACGCCGAGGCGTCGCACGTTCCTCCGCTGACGACCCGAGTCGTCATCGCCGAGGACGAGGCCCTCATCCGCCTCGACCTCAAAGAGATGCTGGAGGAAGAGGGCTACACGGTCGTCGGCGAGGCCGGAGACGGTGCCAAGGCCGTCGAACTCGCCCGTGAGCACCGGCCCGACCTCGTCATCCTGGACGTGAAGATGCCCGTCCTCGACGGGATCTCGGCCGCCGAGAAGATCGCCGGCGAGTCCATCGCCCCGGTCCTCATGCTCACCGCCTTCTCGCAGCGCGAGCTGGTCGAGCGGGCCAGGGACGCCGGCGCCATGGCGTACCTGGTGAAGCCCTTCAGCAAGAGCGACGTGGTGCCGGCCATCGAGATGGCCGTCTCCCGGTTCGCCGAGCTGCGCGCCCTGGAGAAGGAGGTCGCCGACCTCTCCCTCCGCCTGGAGACCCGCAAGCTGGTGGACCGCGCCAAGTCGATCCTGCAGACCCAGTACGGGCTGACGGAGCCGGCCGCGTTCCGCTGGATCCAGAAGACGTCGATGGACCGCCGCATGTCGATGCAGCAGGTCGCCGAGGCCGTCATCGAGGACGCCGAGGAGAAGAAGGCGGCCAAGGGCCAGTAGGAGCCCCTGCGTACCGAGGACGCGAAGAAGGCCCGCCCCACGTCGTCGTGGGGCGGGCCTTCCGTCTGCGAGCGGCTCAGTCCTCGCCGAGGTACGCCTTGCGGACGGACTCGTCGTGGAGCAGGTCCCGGCCGGTGCCGGACAGGACGACCTTGCCGATCTCCATGACGTGACCGTGGTCCGCCAGGGCGAGCGCGGCCTGGGCGTTCTGCTCGACGAGCAGGATGGTGGTGCCCTGGGCCTTCAGCTCGGCGATCGTCGCCATGATCTTCTGCATCATGATCGGCGAGAGACCCATGGAGGGCTCGTCGAGCATGAGCAGCTTCGGCTGCGACATCAGCGCCCTGCCCATGGCGAGCATCTGCTGCTCACCGCCGGAGAGGGTGCCGGCCGCCTGCCTGCGACGTTCGCCCAGGATGGGGAAGAGGTCGTAGGCGCGCTGGACGTCCTTGGCGATGCCCGCGGTGTCCTTCCGGAGGAAGGCGCCGAGGAGCAGGTTCTCCTCGATCGTCATCCGGGGGAAGATGTGCCGGCCCTCGGGGGAGTGCGCCAGGCCCAGCGAGACGATCTTGTGCGCGGGGATCTTGCGGAGGGACTTGCCCTCGAACTTGATCTGGCCGCCGACCGGCTTGAGGAGACCGGAGAGGGTCCGCAGGGTGGTGGTCTTCCCGGCGCCGTTGGTGCCGATGAGGGTGACGACCTCACCGGCGTCGACGGAGAAGGAGATGCCCTTGACGGCCTCGATCTTTCCGTAGGCGACGCGCAGGTCCTCGACTTCGAGCAGTGCGGTCATGCGTCGTTCTCCTTGCCCGAAGCAGGGTCGTGCGGGGTGTCCTTCGAGGCCGGGGCCTTCTCCGGGGCCTTCGCCGGAGCCTCGTCGGAAGCCGGGGCCGCCTCGGAAGCCGGAGCCGCCTCGGTGGCGGGGGTCTCCTCGGAAGACGGAGCCGTCCCGGCGGCCGGGGTCTTCTCGGCGGCCGGAGCCGCCGGAGCCGCCGGGGTCTCCGGGGTGTCGTCGGCCGCCGCCGCGGGCTCGTCCGCCACGGGCTCGCCCAGGTACGCGGCGATGACCCGCTCGTCGCTCTGGACCGTCTGGCTGTCGCCCTCGATCAGCTTCTGGCCCTGGACGAGCACGGCGACCCGGTCGCAGAGGTTGAAGATGAACCGCATGTCGTGCTCGATGACGAGCACGGCGATGCCCATGTCCCGGATGGCGAAGATGAGTTCCTCCGCCGCCCGCGTCTCCTGCGGGTTCATGCCGGCGGTGGGCTCGTCGAGCAGGATCAGACCGGGGTCGCTCGCGAGGGCGCGGGCGATCTCCAGCTTGCGCTGCTCGCCGTACGGGAGGTTCTTGGCGAGGTGCTGCGCCTTGTCCTGGAGGCCGATGAACTCCAGGAGCTCCATCGCCCGCTTCGACGCCTCCGCCTCGGCCTTCTTGAAGGCGGGGAGGCGCAGCAGCGCGGACCAGAGGCCCTGCTTCATCCGGGTGTGGCGTCCGACGAGGACGTTCTCCAGGACGGTCATGTTGTGGAAGAGGCGGATGTTCTGGAAGGTACGGGCGATGCCGGCGTCGGTGACCTTGTACGACGTGGGCGGCAGGACCGTGCCCTTGTACCGGACCTCACCCTCGGTGGGCACGTAGAGACCGGTGAGGCAGTTGAAGAAGGTGGTCTTGCCGGCGCCGTTGGGGCCGATGAGACCGACGATCTCGCCGCTGTTCACGGTCAGGTTCACATCGCGTACGGCGGTGAGGCCGCCGAAGCGCATGGTGACCCCGCGCGCGTCGAGGACGGTCTCGCCGGCGGCCGGCGCGGTGGTGGCGTCGGCGGACTTCGTGGTGGTCGTCATGGTTCAGGCACCTGCCTTGGCGAGCGTGGCGGGCGTCTCGTCCTTCTCGTGGAACTCCAGCTGGTTGCGCCGGTTGGCGATGATGCCCTCCGGGCGGAAGCGCATGAGGAGGATCAGCGCGACGCCGAAGGCGAAGAGCTGGTACTCGCCCATGAACTGGAGCTTGTTGGGGATGAGGAAGAGCAGCGAGGCACCGACCAGGGGACCGCTCATCGTGCCCATGCCGCCGAGGACGACGGCCGCGAGCAGGAAGGCGGAGTTGGGCGGGATGGGACCGGCGAAGAGGTACTGCTCCGGGGTCACCGTGTAGGTGACGTGGGCCTGCACGGTGCCGGCGAGGCCGGCGAGCGAGGCGCCGAGCGCGAAGGCGATGAGCTTGACCCGGAAGCCGTTGATGCCCATGGCGAGCGCGGCGGTCTCGTCCTCGCGGATGGCGACCCAGGCGCGGCCGATGCGGGAGTCGCCGCTGCGCCGGAAGACCAGCACGACGACCGCCATGATCAGCAGCATCAGGAAGAAGTAGTTGGCGAAGCGTCCGATGGTGAAGCCGGCGATCGAGTGCTCGGCGCCGAAGTCGAACCCGAACATGTTGAGGTTCGGGATGGACGCGATGCCGTTGGAGCCGTTGGTGATGTCCGGTCCCGAGGTGCCGTCGGTGTTCATCACGGCGATACGGAAGATCTCACCGAAGCCGAGCGTCACGATGGCGAGGTAGTCGCCGCGCAGCCGCAGGGTCGGGGCGCCGATGAGGACACCGAAGACCAGGGAGGCTCCGGCGCCGACCAGGATGGCGGCCCAGAAGGGGAGGTGGACGCCGAACGGCGACGTCGGGGCGCCCGAGACGAGGGCGGCCGCATAGGCGCCGACGCCGAGGAAGGCGACGTAACCGAGGTCGAGGAGACCGGCGAGGCCGACGACGATGTTCAGACCGAGGGCGACCGTGGCGAAGATCAGGATGTAGACGCCGAGCGTCGCGTACTGGTCGTCGGTCTGGGTGAAGGGGAAGAGCGCCGCGGCGATGAACGCGCCCGCGATGGAGAGGTTCTGGTGCTTCTTGGTGAGCTGCGTGGCCTGCGCCATGAGGCCCGACTTGTTGACCGCCGCGAAGCCGATTCCGGCGGTGATCAGGAAGCCGAGGAACAGCTCGTCGTACTCCGTGCCGACACCGTAGGTGAAGACGCCGAGCGCCACGGCGAGGACGCCCGTGATGATCAGGATCTCGACGGAGGAGTGCATCGGGGGCAGCTTGCGCGCGGTGCCGGTGGCGAAGGCCGACGTGAAGGTGGCCCAGCCGTTGCCGGCCTTGTGCTTGAACTGGTCCCAGCCGGTGTCCTCGGGGTCGACCGGCAGCAGCTTCGGCCGCTCGAAGGGGAGGGCGAGGGCACCGAGGAGGGCGAGCAGGGTGGCGAGCGCGACGACCGCGCCGCCCGGCTCCAGGTTGACCGGACCGCCGAGCTGGATGCTGATGGCGGCGACGGTGAACCAGGCGATGCCGAAGTTGGCGAGCGCGGCGAGCTTGAGGGCCGCGTCACCGCCGGCCGGGGTGAGCCAGCGGGTGCCCTTGACGCCGTACGAGGAGAGGGCGAAGAGGGTGGTGAGCAGGCCCGTGACCAGGACCTGCATCTGGAGGCCGGCGGGGGAGCCGTAGAAGGTGAGGTCGCCGGGGAAGCGGGGGGTCCAGGTCCAGGCGAGGAAGCAGCTGGCGACGGTGAGGACGCCGCCGCCCAGGGCGAGGGCGCGGGCGGCCTTGGCCGGCACGAAGCCGATGAGGCCGGTCGCCCCGGCCGCGGGGGCCGTGGCTGCCTTGGGGTTCTCGGAGATGGTGGTCATGGTGCTCACGCCCTGTCCGCGACGCGCTCGCCGAGGAGGCCTTGTGGCCGGGCGAGGAGTACGACGATGAGGAGTACGAAGGCCCAGACGTCGGCCCAGGACTGGCCGCCGAGCTGCTCCATACCGGGGATGTGGCTGATGTACGCCGTCGCCATGGTCTCGGCGACACCGAGGACGACTCCGCCGATCATGGCTCCGTAGATGTTGCCGATACCGCCGAGGACCGCCGCCGTGAAGGCCTTGAGGCCGAGGAGGAAGCCCATCTTGTAGTCGACGACGCCGTACTTCAGGCCGTACGCGACGGCGCCGACCGCTGCCATCGCGGCACCGAGGGCGAACGCGATCACGATGATCCGGTCGGTGTTGACGCCCATGAGCTTCGCGGTGTCCGGGTCCTGCGCCGTGGCCTGCATGCCGCGACCGGTGCGGGTGCGCATGACGAAGAAGGCGAGGAAGGCCATGCAGATGGGGGCGGCGATCAGCAGGAAGACGTCACCGGTCTGGATGGTGATCGGGCCGAGCTCGATCGAGCCGCCGGGGATCTGCGGGAAGGTCCGGGCGGACTTCGCCTCCGGGTACCAGACCCAGACGGCGTACTGCAGGGCGAGCGAGAGACCGATGGCCGTGATGAGCGGGGCCAGCCGGGGGCCGCCGCGGAGCGGACGGTAGGCGAACCGTTCCGCCCCGATGGCTATGGTCGTCGCGACGAGCACGGCACCGATGATCATGAGGGGCAGAGCCACCCACATGGTGGTGCCGCCGGGCAGGATGAGCCAGACCGTGAGGGCCCCGAAGCCGCCGGTCATGAAGATCTCGCCATGGGCGAAGTTGATGAGCTGGACGATGCCGTAGACCATCGTGTAGCCGACGGCGACCAGCCCGTACATGGATCCCAGTAGCAGGCCGTTGACCAGCTGCTGCGGCAGTTCGTTCACCGCATTGTCCTCCGAGACTTTCGACGGATGTGACACCGCGCGGGGAGCCTGGTGCGGCCCCCCGCGCGGTGAAGGTGGTGCGTGAGTGGTGGGGTGGATCAGCCGCCGAAGGTGCCGGACTTGACCGGCTTGAACGCGCCGCCCTCGACCTTGTAGACCGTCAGCTGCTTGTTGGTGGTGTCACCGAACTCGTCGAAGGAGACCTTGCCGGTCACACCCTCGAAGGAGACGCCCTGCAGGGCCTCGACGACCTTGGCGCGGGCGTCCTCGGGGAGCTTGCCGCCGTTGCCGTCCACGACCTTCTTGACGGCCTCGATGATCGACCAGGTCGAGTCGTACGCGTAGCCGCCGTAGGCCTCGTAGGCCTCCTTGTAGCCACCGGTCTTGTAGTCGGCCAGGAACTCCTTGGCCGAGGCGAGGGACTCGATCGGCGCACCGACGGAGGTGGCGATGTCGCCGTTGGCCGCCGCGGCGCCCGCCAGCTTCACGTACTCGGGGCTGTACAGCGCGTCGCCGCCGACGACGGTGACCTTCGCGCCGGCTTCCTTGATCTGCTTGGCCAGCGGGCCGGCGGCCGGGTACTCGCCACCGTAGTAGACGACGTCGGCGCCGGAGCTCTTCACCTTGGTCGCGACCGCGGAGAAGTCCTTGGTGTCCGGGTTGATGTGCTCGGTGCCGAGGACCTTGCCGCCGAGCTTCTCGAACTCGCCCTTGAAGGTGCCCGCGAGGCCGGCGCCGTAGGTCTTCTTGTCGTCGATGATGAAGGCCTTGGTCTTCTTGGCCTCGTTGAAGACGTACTGGGCGGCGAACGGGCCCTGGATGGCGTCCGTGGTGGCGGTACGGAAGTACGACTTGTAGCCGCGCTTCTTGTCGCCCGTGCTCCAGTTGACACCCTGGGTCAGCGCCGGGTTGGTGTTGGCCGGGGAGACCTGGGCCAGCTTGGCGTCGTCGAAGACCTTCTGCATCGACTCGGCGACGGAGGAGTTCAGCGGGCCGACGACGCCGAGGACGCCCTTGTCGGCGACGAACTTGGTCGCGTTCTGCTGGCCGGCGGAGGGCTGTGCCTGGTCGTCCAGGGACTCCAGCTTGAAGGTCACGCCCTTGACGTGGGCCTTCTTGTTGGCCGTCTTGACCGCCAGGTCGGCCGAGTTCTTGATGCCGAGGCCGAGGGCGGAGAGCTCGCCCGTGAGGGGCGCGTCGAGACCGATGGTCACGGTGACGTTGCCGCTGTCACCGTTCTCGGCCGCGCCGCCCTTGTCGTCGCGCGAACCACAGGCGGTGAGGGTGAGTGCTCCCGCGGTGACCGCGGTGGTGAGTATGAGCAACGAACGGTTTCGCACGAAGGGTCCTTTCCCTGGCGCGGCCCCCTCGGAATGAGGCGGTGCCGTGAAGCTGCGGAGCGAGGGGTGCCGTTTTGGAACGCCGGGCCGTACCGAGGTGGTGACAAGGCCGTGCAGTAGGACGCGCCCGGCAGCGCGGTGACTGGCGGTGACTCTAGGCGCAGGTGGGGAGGGTCGGGGAGCGCCGAGGTCATGATGTGACTGTCTTGTTATGCCGACGGGGAAAGAGTGTGCGCAGCGACTGGGCAAACCGGGGCATAACTGGCCGTAATGCGGTGTTCACATAGTGAGAACGTGCAGTTCCGCTAAGGGGCTTGAGTGAATCTTGGTCCTGTCGGAGCGCTCGGCCGACTCTCCGGATATCGGACAGAGGCAGAAAGCTGAGCGGACGCGACGGCTTCTCCCGATCGGTTCACCCCCACCCGTGCGGCGGTCACTCAGGGTGACGGCGAGGAGGGGTGAGTCGTGTCGCCGAGCGCGCCGCGTGCGGGGGAGGCGGACGGGATTCCCATACGAACGGCGCGGCGCGGGAGGGTCGCCCCTCCCGCGCCGCGCCGTGCGGTCGGCCCCGTCGCCCCTCAGGCGCCCTCGGCCCGGCCCGCCTCCGGCAGGTCGCCCGCGTCCTTGGCGGTGATCTCGCGCAGCATGCAGGTCAGCCGGGCCGTGCAGACCCGCTTGTCCTGCTCGTCGGTGATCACGATCTCGTACGTGGCGGTGGACCGTCCGCGGTGCACCGGCGTCGCCACCCCGGTCACCACGCCGCTGCGCGCCCCGCGGTGGTGGGTGCAGTTCAGGTCGACGCCGACCGCGATCTTCGAGACCCCGCCGTGCAGCATCGAACCGATGGAGCCCAGCGTCTCGGCGAGCACCGCCGAGGCACCGCCGTGCAGGAGGCCGTACGGCTGGGTGTTGCCCTCCACCGGCATCGTGCCGACGACCCGCTCCGCCGAGGCCTCCAGGATCTGGACGCCCATCCGGTTCCCGAGGTGCCCGGCCGAGAACAGTGCCGGGAGGTCGACGCCGAGGGCCGCGTACTCCTCGATGACTTCCCGCGGGAACTTCACATGCTGCTGTTCACCCATGGCCCGGCTCCGTTCGTCTTCGTACGGCTGCTGATCGCGCGATCACTCGATGCATGATCATCGACTCGCCTGAGCGAACGCTTAGGCGGAGTGCGATTGTTCCAGACGGACGATCACGGACTTGCTCGCGGGGGTGTTGCTGATGTCCGCCGTCGACTCCAGCGGCACGAGGACGTTCGTCTCCGGGTAGTAGGCCGCCGCGCACCCCCGGGGCGTCGGGTAGTGGACCACCCGGAAGCCGGGCGCCCGCCGCTCGCTGCCGTCGGTCCACTCGCTCACCAGGTCCGTGTACGCCCCGTCGGCGAAGCCGAGCTCCGCCGCGTCCTCGGGGTGGACCAGGACGACCCGACGGCCGCCCTTGATGCCCCGGTAGCGGTCGTCCAGGCCGTAGATCGTGGTGTTGTACTGGTCGTGCGAGCGCAGAGTCTGCAGCAGCAGCCGGCCCTCGGGCACCCTCGGGTACTCGACGGGCGCCGCCGTGAAGTTCGCCTTGCCGGTCTTCGTGGGGAAGCGGCGCTCGTCCCTCGGGCCGTGCGGCAGCGCGAAGCCGCCGGGATGCGCCGCGAGACGCGCGTTGAAGTCCTGGAAACCGGGGACCACGCGCCCGATGCGGTCCCGGATCGTGGCGTAGTCCGCCTCGAACTCCTCCCAGGGCGTGGCCGATCCGGCGCCGAGGACGGCGCGGGCCATGCGCGCCACGATCGCCGGCTCGGACAGCAGGTGCGGACTCGCGGGCGGCAGATTGCCGCGCGAGGCGTGCACCAGACTCATCGAGTCCTCGACCGTCACGAACTGCTTGCCCGCCCTCTGGACGTCCTTGTCGGTGCGGCCGAGCGTGGGAAGGATCAGCGCGCGCGTGCCCGTGACGGCGTGCGAGCGGTTCAGCTTCGTCGAGACGTGGACGGTCAGCCGGGCCCGGCGCATCGCCGCCTCCGTCACCTCCGTGTCGGGCGTCGCCGCCACGAAGTTGCCGCCCATCGCGAAGAACACCTTCGCCTCCCCGTCGCGCAGCGCCTGGATGGAACGGACCACGTCGAAACCGTGGTGCCGCGGCGAGACGATCCCGAACTCCTTGTCCAGGGCGTCGAGGAAGGCCGGCGCGGGCCGCTCGAAGATCCCCATCGTGCGGTCACCCTGCACGTTCGAATGACCGCGCACCGGGCACACCCCGGCGCCCGGCCGGCCGATGGCGCCGCGGAGCAGCAGGAAGTTGACGATCTCGCGGATGGTGGGCACGGCGTGCTTGTGCTGGGTGAGGCCCATCGCCCAGCAGACGACGGTCCGCTCCGAGGCGAGCACCATCTCCAGGGCCCGCTCGATCTCGGCCCGGTCCAGCCCCGTCGCGGCGAGCGTCTCGTCCCAGTCGGCCGCCCCGGCCGCCGCGGCGAACTCCTCGTAGCCGTGGGTGTGCTGTCGTACGAACTCCTCGTCGACCGCGCCGGGCGTCTCCAGGACCAGCCTGTTGAGGAGCCGGAACAGGGCCTGGTCGCCGCCGATCCGGATCTGGAGGAAGAGATCGGTCAACGCGGTGCCCTTGACCATGCCCTGCGGCGTCTGCGGGTTCTTGAACCGCTCCAGACCCGCCTCCGGCAGCGGGTTCACCGAGATGATCCGGGCGCCCGCCTCCTTCGCCTTCTCCAAGGCCGAGAGCATCCGCGGATGGTTCGTGCCCGGGTTCTGCCCGGCCACGATGATCAGGTCCGCCCGGTGCAGGTCCTCCAGGGAGACGCTGCCCTTGCCGATGCCGATGGTCTCCGTCAGGGCCGAACCCGACGACTCGTGGCACATGTTGGAACAGTCCGGCAGGTTGTTCGTGCCGAACTCGCGGGCGAAGAGCTGGAGCAGGAACGCCGCCTCGTTGCTCGTCCGGCCCGAGGTGTAGAAGAGCGCCTCGTCGGGGGAGCCGAGCGCCCGGAGCTCCTCGGCGATGATCGCGAAGGCCCGCTCCCAGGTCACCGGCTCGTACCGCTCGCCGCCCTCCGGCAGCAGCATCGGCTGCGTGATCCGGCCCTGCTGGCCCAGCCAGTACCCGCTGCGGCTCGCCAGGTCCGCCACCGGGTGCGCGGCGAAGAACTCCGGGGTCACCCGGCGCAGCGTCGCCTCCTCGGCGACCGCCTTCGCCCCGTTCTCGCAGAACTCCGCCACGTGCCGCCTGTCCGCCTCGGGCCAGGCGCAGCCGGGACAGTCGAAGCCGTCCTTCTGGTTGACCTTCAGCAGGGTCCGCGCGGTCCGCACCGACCCCATCTGCTCCCGGGCCATCCGCAGGGTGTGCCCGATGGCGGGCAGGCCCGCCGCGGAGTGCTGCGGCGGCGTGACCTGCGGTGCGTCCTGGACCGGGTCACCGACCGGCGGCTTGCTGACCATCGCGCTCTCCCTTGAGCGGTAATCCTGCGGCGTACATCTCCGATCCTGTCACGCGGCACCGACAGCCCCCGTCCCACGGCGCCGGCGGCCCGCGCCCGCGACGTGTGGACGGGATTGTCAGCGGTCCGTGGCAGGATCGTCATGTGGCCGAGACAGCATCGAAGAACCCCGCAGACACCCGCCCCCGCCTGCTCCTCATGGACGGGCACTCGCTCGCGTACCGGGCGTTCTTCGCGCTGCCCGCGGAGAACTTCACCACCGCGACCGGTCAGCCGACGAACGCGATCTACGGGTTCGCCTCGATGCTGGCGAACACGCTCCGCGACGAGGCGCCCACGCACTTCGCGGTCGCCTTCGACGTGTCCCGCAAGACCTGGCGGTCCGAGGAGTTCCCGGAGTACAAGGCGAACCGCTCGAAGACCCCCGACGAGTTCAAGGGGCAGGTCGAGCTGATCGGCGAGCTCCTCGACGCGATGAACGTGCCGCGTTTCGCCGTCGACGGCTTCGAGGCGGACGACGTCATCGCCACCCTCACCGTCCAGGCCGAGGCCGAGGGCTTCGACGTCCGGATCTTCACCGGCGACCGGGACTCGTTCCAGCTCGTCTCCGACCGCACCACGGTGATCTACCCCACCAAGGGCGTGTCCGAGGTGACCCACTTCACCCCGGAGAAGGTCCAGGAGAAGTACGGCCTCACGCCCGCGCAGTACCCCGACTTCGCCGCCCTGCGCGGCGACCCGTCGGACAACCTGCCCGGCATCCCCGGCGTCGGCGAGAAGACCGCCGCCAAGTGGATCAACCAGTTCGGCTCCTTCGCCGAGCTCGTCGAGCGCGCCGAGGAGGTCAAGGGCAAGGCCGGCCAGAACTTCCGCGACCACCTGGAGTCGGTCAGGCTCAACCGCCGCCTGACCGAGATGGTCCGGGACGTCGAGCTGCCGAAGACCGTCGCGGACCTCGCCCGCGAGCCCTACGACCGCGGGGCCGTCGCGCTCGTCCTCGACACCCTGGAGATCCGCAACCCCTCGCTGCGCGAGCGGCTCCTCGCCGTCGACCCGGGCGCCGCGGACGAGACCGCCCCGGCCCCCGCCGCCGGCGTCGAGCTCGACGGCACCGTCATCGGCTCCGGCGAGCTCGCCCCCTGGCTCGCCGAGCACGGCACCGGTCCCCTCGGCATCGCCACCGTCGACAGCTGGGCCCTCGGCACGGGGAACGTGAGCGAGGTCGCCCTCGCCGCCGCCGGAGGCGCCGCCGCCTGGTTCGACCCCAGCGCCCTCGACGAGGCCGACGAGCGGGCCTGGTCCGCGTGGATCTCCGACCCCGCCCGCCCGAAGGTCATGCACAACGCCAAGGGCGCCCTGCGGGTCTTCCCGGAGCACGGCTGGACCGTCGCCGGTGTCACCATGGACACCGCCCTCGCCGCCTACCTCGTCAAGCCCGGCAGGCGCTCCTTCGCCCTCGACGCGCTCTCCGTGGAGTACCTCCACCGTGAGCTCGCCCCCGCGGCCGCTGCGGACGGGCAGCTCGCCTTCGGCGCCGACGACACCGCCGAGGCCGAAGCCCTCATGACCCAGGCCCGGGCCGTCCTCGACCTCGCCGACGCCTTCGACGAGCGGCTCGGAGAGGTCGGCGCCCGCGAGCTCCTCCACGACGTCGAGCTGCCCACCTCCGCGCTCCTCGCCCGCCTGGAGCGGCACGGCATCGCCGCCGACCGCGACCATCTGGAGGCGATGGAGCAGCAGTTCGCCGGCGCCGTGCAGCAGGCGGTGAAGGAGGCCCACGCGTCGGTGGGCCACGAGTTCAACCTCGGCTCGCCCAAGCAGCTCCAGGAGGTCTTCTTCGGCGAGCTCAACCTCCCGAAGACCAAGAAGACCAAGACCGGCTACACGACGGACGCGGACGCGCTCGCCTGGCTGGCAGCCCAGACCCAGCACGAACTGCCTGTGATCATGCTCCGCCACCGTGAGCAGGCACGCCTGCGTTCCACGGTCGAGGGCCTGATCAAGACGATCGCCGCCGACGGCCGCATCCACACCACCTTCAGCCAGACCGTCGCCGCCACCGGGCGCCTCTCCTCCACCGACCCGAACCTGCAGAACGTGCCGGTGCGCACGGACGAGGGGCGGGCCATCCGGCACGGCTTCGTCGTCGGCGAGGGCTTCGAGGCCCTCATGACCGCCGACTACAGCCAGATCGAGCTGCGCGTCATGGCCCACCTCTCCGAGGACGCGGGCCTCATCGAGGCCTTCGCCTCCGGCGAGGACCTGCACACCACCGTCGCCTCCCAGGTCTTCGGCGTCGAGCGGTCCGCCGTCGACGCCGAGATGCGCCGCAAGATCAAGGCCATGTCGTACGGCCTGGCCTACGGTCTGTCCGCCTTCGGCCTCTCGCAGCAGCTGAACATCGACCCGGGCGAGGCCCGTGGCCTGATGGACACCTACTTCGAGCGCTTCGGCGGCGTACGCGACTATCTGCGCCGGGTCGTCGACGAGGCCCGCGCCACCGGATACACCGAGACGATGCTGGGCCGCCGCCGCTACCTCCCCGACCTCAACAGCGACAACCGGCAGCGCCGCGAGTCCGCCGAGCGGATGGCGCTCAACGCCCCGATCCAGGGCACGGCCGCCGACATCGTGAAGGTCGCCATGCTCAACGTCGACCGCGCGCTCACCGAGGCCGGCCTCGCCTCCCGGATGCTCCTCCAGGTCCACGACGAAATCGTGCTGGAACTCGCCCCCGGCGAGCGCGAGCAGGTCGAGGCCCTCGTCCGCGAGCAGATGGCCGGGGCGGCCGACCTGCGCGCCCCCCTGGACGTCTCGGTGGGCGTCGGCCACGACTGGGACTCCGCCGCCCACTGACCGCCCCTCCGTGTGCCTGCCGGGTCTGAAGTCCCGGACTCGCACCACCGCGCGGAGGGCTGCGCGGCAAGAGGACCGGTCAAGGGGGCGGGCCCGACGCCCCACTCCCGAGACCGGCGCCGTGGCCCGTGGCTTCACGCCGCCGGAGCGCGTCAGCGGGATCCCTGACGGGAGCGCTCGACCCGAGGACCCCGGCCCTCCCCGTCCCGCTCCGGGGCCGGGGTGGCCGGGGCCTCCGCCGTCGGAGCGGGCGGCACGGCCCGCAGCCGCGCCCCCGCCCCGTACAGCAAGAGCCCCACGGCGAGCCCCGCTCCGGCCCCGAAGCAGGCCGTCGGGATGACGTCCAGGGGCGTCTCGATCCGTCCCCAGCCCCAGTACGCCGCCCAGCGCAGCACCCGGTGGGCGATCCCGGCGAGGACACAGCCGCCGATCACCCAGGCCGCGAGCAGCCGCCCGCGCCGTCCCGGGACCGGCACCCGGGCCGGGAGCTCCAGGCCCGGGTCGGCGGAGCGCAGCGCCCGCACGACGAACCAGCCGAGGAGTCCCAGGGCCAGCGCCGAACTCCCGTACTGGGTATAGGTGTAGACCGGGAATCCGGCCACGACGTCACCGAGGAACGGGACCGTCCGGGTGCCCCAGCGGTCGATGTGGGTGAAGGAGTCCCACACCACGTGGGTCGTCGCGCCGAGGGCGGCGGAGAGGCCGAACCATCCGGCGAGCACGGCCGGATGCCGGCCGCGCCAGGGGCGGCCGCGCACGAGCCCGTACACCCGTCCGCGCCACCGCGCGGGCAGCAGCGCCACGAGCGGCTCCCGCACGGTCAGCCACAGGGCCACCAACGCGGCGGTGATCAGGACGTCGGCGGTGACGATGCCTACGGGGGAGTGGGTGAGGTCCCCGAGGGTCATCGCCGCGGGGAACGCCGTGGCGGCGAAGTAGGTCATGTCGGGCGCGAAGGAGCCCGCGACGAGAGCGGACGCGACCAGGGGGCCGCGGGCGGTCCCGTTCCGGCGCAATCCGGGCAGTACGGCAGCGGCATGGCTCAGCGTGAACGGCAACGGGTGTTCCCCCAGGTTCCGGTGGTGACGGCCGGAGTGTGACATCGGCCGCTGTGCAAGAGGGCCCCGGCGCTCCGCCCGGTTCCCGTCCGCGCCGGGCCGGTGGACGGCCGAGAGGTGACGAAAACGTGAAACACGGTCAGGCCCCGGTGCCGGGCCGCACGCAGGTGGCATAGGGTCGCCAGAGGTCTGGCGCGGGGAGCGTGGGACCGCAGTCGAGGGGGAAGGGACCACCGACATGTCAGCGCATTTGGGCCGTAGGCTGCGCAAGGGAGCGACCAGCGGTGCGGTGGTGGCCGCTGCGGTCGCCGCGCTCGCCGCCTCGCAGGCACCGGAGATGACTCCGCCGCCCACGGACAACGCCGGCGGTGACCGCGCCATCGGCGCCGGGGACACGGCGTCGCCGTCCGGCGAAGGCTCCGCCACCGGCGATTCGCCCTACTACACCGAACTCCCGCCGCTGAACACGCCGAACAAGCCCGGGGCGACGACTCCCCTTCTGCCGGTGATCGCCGGACCCGCCGAGGCCGGCATACCCGCGTCCGTGGCCTCCGCCTACAAGCGCGCCGAGCAGTCGATACGCTCGACCGACCCCGGCTGCAACCTGCCCTGGCAGCTGCTCGCCGGTATCGGCAAGGTCGAGTCCGGACAGGCGGGCGGCGGCAGGGTCGACGCCAACGGCACCACCCTCAAGGCGATCCTCGGCCCCGCTCTCAACGGCGTCGGATTCGCCAACATCTCGGACACCGACGGCGGTGCCTACGACGGCGACAAGATCCACGACCGCGCCGTCGGCCCGATGCAGTTCATCCCGTCCACCTGGGCCGTCTGGGGCCAGGACGCCAACAGCGACGGGAAGAAGGACCCCAACAACATCTACGACGCCGCGCAGGCCGCCGGTCTCTACCTCTGCGCCGACGGCCGCAACCTCGCGCTCAAGGCCGACCTCGACCGGGCGATCCTCAGCTACAACCGCTCCAGGGAGTACCTGAACACGGTTCTCTCCTGGTTCGAGTTCTACCAGCGCGGCACCCACCAGGTCCCGGACGGCACCGGCGTGCTGCCGGTCGACCGGAGCGACGGCCGGAGGCCGGACAACCGTCCGACCTCGCCCCTCCTGCCCTTCCCGACGTCGCCCGCCCCGAAGCCCTCCACGCCGGTCGCCCCGAAGCCGACGGAGCCGGGCAAGCCGTCGGAGGTCACCCCCACGCCGCCGAAGCCGACGCCGACCACCCCGACCAAGCCGCCGGTCACTCCGCCGACGAAGCCGCCCACCGTGCCGCCGGCCGTCAAGGTCGCGCGGCTCGCGCCCGTCTCGACCGGGCAGCTCACCGCGATCACCGAGAGCGCTTTCGCCCACGCCCCGACGGTCGCGGCGCTCGACGCCTCGGGCGCTCCGGTCACCGGTGTGACCGTCCGCTTCGTGATCTCCGGTGCGACCGACGCCCACTTCGCCGGCGGCGCGACATCGGCCTCCGTCACCGTCGGTTCCGCCGGCATCGCCAAGGCTCCGACGCTGCGGGCGGGCGAGAAGACCGGGACGTTCAAGGTCAGGGCCACCGTCGTGGGCCGCACCCTGACCGCGATCGAATTCGGCGCGACCGTCACCGCCCGCGAGGCGGACACCCTCGCCCGCGTCGCCGGTGACCCCCTGACGGCCGCCACCGGCACCGTCTTCACCCAGCAGGTGCAGCTGAAGGCCACCGACAAGGGCGCGCTCGCCCCCGGGGTCCTCGTCACCGCCGTGATCGTCGCCTCCCCGACGGCCACCGAGACGAGCGCCGACGGCCCGTACTTCAAGGACGGCGCGGGCGCCCCTGTCCGCAGGCTGGTCCTCAAGACCGACCCGAGCGGTCTGATCTCGCTCCCCGCGCTCTTCGCCGGCGACCAGGCCGGCGAGTACGTGATCCGCCTCACCGCGCCCGGCGGCGGCAGCACGGAGGTCAAGCTCACCGTGACCGCGCCCGCCTCGACGCCGGAGCCGACCCCGGATCCGACGCCCTCCGGCACCGGTACGCCCGCCACCAGCCCGTCGGCCACTCCCTCGGCCTCCCCTTCGGCCTGACCCGACCGCGCCGCCTCGGCGCCGCGTCTCCCCGCGCCGCCCCTCCGTCCCCACCGGACGGAGGGGCGGCGCATCCGGGAACTCCTCGCCGACTCCGGCCTCACTCGCTGGTACACGACCGAGCGGACGTTCTGGAGCGAGCCGGTCACAGGCCCCCTCAACGTGAGGAGACCCACAACGGCCTCTGCCCGGAGGCCCCTTCCCGCGGCCCGCGCCGGAAGCCACCACCCCGGTCACCCCTCCCGTCTGAGCCGCGCGCTCGTGGAGCGGGTCGCCTCCACCGCCGAGGGGTCCTCCGGCCACGGGTGCTTCGGATACCGCCCCCTCAGCTCCGCCCGCACCGCCCGGTAGCCGTCCCGCCAGAACGACGCCAGATCGGCGGTCACGGCCGCCGGCCGCCCGGCGGGGGAGAGGAGGTGGACGAGCACCGGGACCCCCGCCACCCGAGGCGTCTCGGCGAGCCCGAACATCTCCTGGAGCTTCACCGCGAGAACCGGCCGCTCACCCCCGTACTCGACCCGGATCCGCGAACCGCTCGGCACCTCGATCCGCTCGGGCGCCAGCTCTCCCAGCCGTCCCGCCTCACCCGACGCCCACGGCAACAACCGCCGCAGGGCCTCACCGGCGTCGATCCGCCCCAGATCCGCACGCCTCGCGGCCCGGGACAGCTCCGGCTCCAGCCACTCGTCGGCCCGCTCGACCAGCGCCTCGTCCGCCACGTCCGGCCAGGGGTCCCCCAGCTCCCGGTGCAGGAAGGCGAGCCGCGCGCGCAGCTCCCCGGCGTCACGGCTCCACCGCAGCAGACCCAGCCCCTCCCGCCGCAGCCCGTCGAGCAACGCCGCCCGCACCGACGCGGGTGCTGCCCCCGCCCCGAGCGGCCGGACCGTCAGCTCCACCGCGCCCAGCCGGTCCACCGAGCGCGCCACCACGTCCCCGCCCTCCCAGCGGACCTCCTCGCCCGTGGACCGCAGATGCCCGGCCGCCCGCCGCGCCATCTCCTCGTCCACCACGGCGGCGAGCCGCACCCGAGCCGTGGCGTCCCGCGCCGTACGGTCCGCCACCGCCACGGCGAGCCACGGCGTGGTGCGCAGAGCGGACCCCTCGGCGAGCCTGGCCCCGCTCCCCGACACCATCAGATAGCCGCCCTGCTCCCGGGCCCTCGCCACCCGCTCGGGAAAGGCCAGCGCCGTCACGAGCCCGGCCACGGCATCCTCACCGACCACCGACCCACCCCCGGCCCCCGCGTCCGCCCGAGCCACCGAACCCCGTCCGGTCCCCGCGCGCGCACCGCCCGCCCGGGCCGCCGACCCACCCCCGGCCCCCGCGTCCGCACCGCCGGCCCGGGCCGCCGAACCACCCCCGACCGCCTTCGCCGCCGCGACCTCCCCCGGGTCATCGCCGCGCCCCACCGCTCCGGACGCGCCCCGGCCCGCCGCCTCGACGGCCGACCGCTCCAGACGGCGTGCCTCCGCCTTCCACCGGGCGCCGTACCCGTCGGAGCCCCGGCGCGCCGCACGCCAGGCCGCCGCCAGATCGTCCCCGTAGTCACGCGGCGGCTCCTCGCTGAGCAGCGCCACCACCTCCGCCGCCCGCCGTGCCCCGACCTCCGGCGCACCGTCGAGAAGGGCGCGGCCGAGCCGGGGATGCAGCCCGAGCCGTGACATGCGTACCCCCCGCTCCGTGGCCCGGCCGGCCGCGTCCACCGCTCCGATCGACATCAGGACCGACCGGGCCGCCGACATCGCGCCGGCGGGCGGCGCGTCGAGCAGCGCGAGCCCCTCCGCCGTCGGATCGCCCCAGCAGGCGGCCCGCAGGGCGAAGTCCGCCAGGTCGGCGACCTTGATCTCCGGGGACGGGAAGCGCGGCCTGCCCGCGTCGCTCGCCTCCGCCCAGCAGCGGTACACGAACCCGAAGGCCTCACGGCCGGCCCGGCCGAGCCGCTGGGTCGCCGTCGCCTCGGAGACCGTCACCGTCGCCAGCGAGCCCAGCCCCCGGGCATGGTCCGTGCGCGGCTCGCGGGCGAGCCCCGAGTCCACCACGATCCGCACCCCCGGCACTGTCAGGCTGGACTCCGCCACCGATGTCGCGAGGACCACCCTGCGCCGCCCACCGGGCTCCGCACCCCGCAGCACCGCGTCCTGCACCGCCGCCGGGGCCCGCCCGTGTAGCTGGAGCACCTCCGCGTCGACGCCGGCCAGCAGTCCGGCCGTCCGCGCGATCTCCCCCGTGCCCGGCAGGAAGCAGAGGACGTCTCCCTCGTGCCGCTCCATCGCGAGCCGGACCGTCGCGGCCACGTGTCGCAGCAGTGCCGGATCCACCCAGGTGCCGTGCGCCGGCCGGATGTCCGACGGCGGTGCCGCGAAGAAGACCCGGCAGCCGTGGCCCTCGGCCTCGCTGCACACCACCGGCGCGGGCCCGCCTCCGTCCAGGACCGTGAGGAGACCGGCCCAGGCCGCCGCGTCGCTCGTCGCCGACGCGGCGATCAGTCTCAGCTCCGGGCGCAGGGTCGCCCGCACGTCCACCAGGAAGGCCATCGCCGTGTCGGCGTCCAGGTGCCGCTCATGGCACTCGTCGAGCAGGACCACGTCCACACCCGCCAGCTCCGGGTCGCGCTGCAGCCGCTGGAGCAGGATGCCCGTGGTCACCACCTCGACCCGGGTCGAGGGACCCGCCCGCCGCTCCCCGCGCACGGAGAAGCCGACCGCGCCGCCGACCTCCTCGCCGAGCAGCCACGCCATCCGCCGGGCCGCGGCGCGCACCGCCATCCGCCGCGGCTCGGCCACCAGCACCCGCCGCCGCGGTCCGTCCCCTATGAGGCCGGCGAGCGCGAGCGGCACCAGCGTGGTCTTGCCGGTGCCGGGAGGCGCGGACAGCACGGCCGCACCGCGCCCGTCGAGCGCGGCCAGCAGCTCGGGGACGGCATGGCGGACGGGGAGACGGTCGAGTGCGTCGTTTCGGATCACGCACTCAGTCTCGTACGCGACGCGAAAAGGTGGGCCCCGTTGTCCACAGGGCCCACCTATAAGTACGACAAGCACAGCGGCGGGGTCTTACTCCCCGCGCTCGCAGACGAAGATCGCCGTCCCGGGGATCAGGTTCCCCCGTAGCGGGGACCAGCCGCCCCACTCCTGGCTGTTCCACTCCGGCCACTCCGGCTCGACCAGGTCGAGCAGGCGGAAGCCACCGGCCACCACGTCCCGCACCCGGTCACCCAGCGTCCGGTGATGCTCCACGTACACCGCCCGCCCCTGCTCGTCCTGCTCCACATAAGGGGTGCGGTCGAAATAGGAGGCGGCGATCGAAAGGCCCTCGGGGCCCGGCTCGTCGGGAAACGCCCAGCGGATCGGATGCGTCACGGAGAAGACCCACCGGCCACCGGGCCGCAGCACCCGCCGCACCTCCCGGAACACCTTCACCGGGTCGGCGACGAACGGCACCGCGCCGTACGCCGAGCACGCCAGGTCGAAGGAACCGTCCCGGAAGGGCAGCGCCCCGGCGTCGGCCTCCACCAGCGGCACCTCCCCGCCGATCCGCAGCGCGTGCTGAAGCTGCCGGTGGGAGAGGTCGAGGGCCACCGGCCGCGCCCCCTGCGCCGCCAGCCACCGCGAACACTGCGCCGCGCCGGCGCCGATCTCCAGGACGTCCAGCCCCGTGAGGGAGGCGGCCGGTCCGAGGAGCCCCGCCTCGGCCTCGTCGAGTCCCTCGGGCCCCCACACGAACCGGTCGTCGCCCAGGAAGGAGCCGTGATCGCTCTGGTACTCGTCGGCGTTCCTGTCCCACCAGCCCCGGCTGGCACGGCTGCTCTCCGCGTCCCCCGCGTCACGCCGGGTCGCCTCCGCCTCGTCCTCGGCCGAGTCCTGGGGGACTTCGTGTTCGTACTCTTGGTTCATCTCGCCCGCCGATGTAGTTTGCGCTCAGTGCCGCCGTGCGGCGGACCCCGCCGTTGCGGCGCGTAAAGACATGAGTGGTGCCGGAGTTGAGCGGATCTGCCCCGGGTGCGCGCTTCGCGCATTGACCCTGTCCGGCCGCCCCCGTATGCTAAAGGTTGCGCTGCGGGCCTGCGCGCCTCAGACGGAGTAGGCCGCGCTCGTACCTGTTGTATGTCCCCTCGGTTTTCGAGGCTCCTGCCGTTCGTGGAAGGTGCCTCATTGGCTGTCCGGCTTCTTGGTGCGATACGGGCTCACGGCGTGGCAGTACCTACGACTTTCTGTCCGTAACCGGAGCCCTTACCCACATGACGAGCAGCACCGAGACCACCGCCACCACCCCGCAGGTTGCGGTCAACGACATCGGTGACGAGGAAGCATTCCTCGCCGCGATCGACGAGACGATCAAGTACTTCAACGACGGCGACATCGTCGACGGCGTCATCGTGAAGGTCGACCGGGACGAGGTCCTGCTCGACATCGGTTACAAGACCGAAGGCGTGATCCCGAGCCGTGAGCTCTCGATCAAGCACGATGTCGACCCGAACGAGGTCGTCAAGGTCGGCGACGAGATCGAGGCCCTGGTTCTCCAGAAGGAGGACAAGGAAGGCCGCCTGATCCTCTCGAAGAAGCGCGCCCAGTACGAGCGCGCCTGGGGCACCATCGAGAAGATCAAGGAAGAAGACGGCATCGTCACCGGTACCGTCATCGAGGTCGTCAAGGGTGGTCTCATCCTCGACATCGGCCTCCGCGGCTTCCTGCCTGCCTCCCTCGTCGAGATGCGTCGCGTCCGCGACCTCCAGCCCTACGTGGGCAAGGAGCTCGAGGCGAAGATCATCGAGCTGGACAAGAACCGCAACAACGTGGTCCTGTCCCGCCGTGCCTGGCTCGAGCAGACCCAGTCCGAGGTTCGCCAGACGTTCCTCACCACCCTGCAGAAGGGTCAGGTCCGCTCCGGCGTCGTCTCCTCGATCGTCAACTTCGGTGCCTTCGTGGACCTGGGTGGCGTCGACGGCCTCGTGCACGTCTCCGAGCTCTCCTGGAAGCACATCGACCACCCCTCCGAGGTTGTCGAGGTCGGCCAGGAAGTCACCGTCGAGGTTCTCGACGTGGACATGGACCGCGAGCGTGTCTCCCTGTCGCTGAAGGCGACGCAGGAGGACCCGTGGCAGCAGTTCGCCCGTACGCACCAGATCGGCCAGGTCGTCCCGGGTAAGGTCACGAAGCTGGTTCCGTTCGGTGCGTTCGTCCGCGTGGACGAGGGCATCGAGGGTCTGGTCCACATCTCCGAGCTGGCCGAGCGCCACGTGGAGATCCCGGAGCAGGTCGTCCAGGTCAACGACGAGATCTTCGTCAAGGTCATCGACATCGACCTCGAGCGTCGTCGCATCAGCCTCTCGCTGAAGCAGGCCAACGAGTCCTTCGGTGCCGACCCGGCCTCGGTCGAGTTCGACCCGACCCTGTACGGCATGGCCGCGTCCTACGACGACCAGGGCAACTACATCTACCCCGAGGGCTTCGACCCCGAGACCAACGACTGGCTCGAGGGCTTCGAGACCCAGCGCGAGGCCTGGGAGACCCAGTACGCCGAGGCGCAGTCCCGCTTCGAGCAGCACCAGGCTCAGGTCATCAAGTCCCGCGAGGCCGACGAGGCCGCCGCTGCCGAGGGCGCTGCCGCCCCGGCCGCCGGCAACGCCGCTGGTGCGGGCATCTCGGGTGGTTCGTACTCCTCGGAGTCGGACGACAACTCCGGCGCCCTGGCGTCGGACGAGGCGCTTGCCGCCCTGCGCGAGAAGCTGGCCGGCGGCCAGAGCTGAACAGGCTCTCCGCTGAGCGCTAGCCGCTAGCGAATCGAGGCCCGCTCCCCTTCGGGGGAGCGGGCCTCGGTCATGTTCGGGCTCCGGTCATTGTCCGGGCCATGGTCATGTCCGGGCTCGGGTCATGACCGGCCCCGGTCGTCCGCCGGGGCGGTGCCGGCTCAGGGGGTGACGGGGATGTTCGTCAGACCGTTCCCGCCGGTCACCGTGTTCGAGGCGTACACCGTGGTCGGACAGGAGCCGCTCCGGTTGGTCACGTTGATCGCGAGCCGCTGAGGCCCGGTGGCGCCCGTGAGGTTCGAGCGGTTACCGCGGAAGACGGTCCCGCAACCCCAGCCGCTCTGCTGGGAGTGGGTCTCGTAACCGTTGTTCGTCGTGTTCACGCCGGTGTTGTTCTCCACGAGGACGCCGTTGCCCTTCACGTCGACCCAGGAGTCGTCGTAGTGGACGCCGGTCAGCCCCCGCCCGTCGAAGGTGTTGCCGACGATCCGCGCTCCCGTGGTGCCCTCCTTGATGTCGATGCTCTCGCCGCCGACGTCCGGCCCGATGACGTTGTTCAGGATCTGGGCGTTGTCGCTGCGGTCGCTGAGGGTGTTGGCGGTGCCGACGTACACGCCTTCGCCCATGCCCCGGCCGTCGTTCCCCGTGTCGTAGATGCGTGAGTTCCTGATGACGGCGTTCCTGCTGGAGTTGCGGAAGTGCACGCCCTCCATGTCCAGGCCGTGCACGGTCACGCCGTCGATCACCACGTCGTTCGCGGTGTCCGTCATGATCCCCTTCTGGCCGCCGGTCACGGTGATGCCCGCGACCGTCCAGTACGAGGCGCCGTTGAGGTGAAGTCCGTAGCCGCCGCCGGCGGTCAGGACCGCGCGCGAGGAGCCGGTCAGGGTGATCCGGGCGGAGGGGGTTCCGGGGGTCGTGGCCTTGAAGTTGCCGGTGTACGTGCCGTCCGCGAGGCGGATCGTGTCGCCGGGGCGGGCGTTGACGAGCGCCGTCTTCAACTGGGCGGCGGTCGAGACGTCGACGGTCGCGGCCGAGGCGGGGGTGGTGACGAGGGGGACGGCGAGGAGCGCCGGGAGGAGGGGGAGGAGCAGCGTCCGGGTGCGCATGGGGATCCCTTCCGTGCGGTGGGGGAGTAGGGCGGTTCCTGTATGTGCACGATGGCCGAGATGCTGAACGCGATGCTGTCCCGAGACGGTAGGGAGAGGTGATGGTCATGTCAAGGTCTGGACCAGTGCCCCGAAACCGTCCCCTTCCTCACCGGAAGATCGCATGCCACGGGAATGGCGGTGCCGCCCGAGACGTTCCCAGAGAGAACACGAGGAGGAGCGGTAATCGTGCTTGAGCCCCAGGATTTGTACGAATGGGACCCGAAGGGCCTGGCCGTCGTCGACCTGGCCCTGGCGCAGGAGTCGGCCGGGCTGGTCATGCTGTACCACTTCGACGGCTACATCGACGCGGGCGAGACCGGTGAGCAGATCATCGAGCGCCTGCTCGACACGCTGCCGCACCAGCTGGTGGCCCGCTTCGACCACGACCGGCTCGTGGACTACCGCGCCCGCCGCCCCCTGCTGACCTTCCAGCGCGACCGCTGGACCGCGTACGAGACCCCCTCCATCGAGGTCCGTCTCGTCCAGGACGCCACCGGGGCGCCCTTCCTCGTCCTGTCCGGCCCCGAGCCCGACGTGGAGTGGGAGCGGTTCGCCGCGGCCGTCCGGCAGATCATCGAGCGCCTCGGCGTGCGCCTCGCCGTCAACTTCCACGGCATCCCCATGGGCGTGCCCCACACCCGCCCCGTCGGACTCACCCCGCACGGCAGCCGCACCGACCTCATGCCCGGACACCGGAGCCCGTTCGACGAGGCCCAGGTGCCCGGCAGCGCCGAAGCACTCGTCGAGTACCGGCTCACGGAGTCCGGGCACGACACCCTCGGTGTCGCCGCGCACGTGCCGCACTACGTCGCCCGCTCCCCGTACCCGGACGCGGCTCTGGCCACCCTGGAGGCCATCACGGCCGCCACCGGACTCGTCCTCCCCGCCGTCGCCCACTCCCTGCGGACGGAGGCACGGCGCACCCAGACCGAGATCGACCGCCAGATCGGCGAGGGCGACGAGGAACTGGTCGCCCTCGTGCAGGGCCTCGAGCACCAGTACGACGCGGTGGCCGGAGCCGAGACCCGCGGCAGTCTGGTCGCCGAGCCGGTCGACCTGCCGTCGGCGGACGAGCTGGGCCGGGAGTTCGAGCGCTTCCTGGCCGAGCGGGAGGGCGACTCCTGACCCCTCCTCGCCAGGCCCTAAGCTGCCGCTCATGCTGAAGGTGGGCCTGACCGGCGGGATCGGCGCCGGCAAGAGCGAAGTGTCACGGCTGCTCGTCTCGTACGGCGCCGTGCTGATCGACGCGGACCGGATCGCCCGTGAAGTCGTCGAGCCCGGGACGCCGGGTCTCGCGGCCGTGGTCGAGGCCTTCGGGGACGGCATCCTCACCGAGGAGGGCACGCTCGACCGGCCGAAGCTCGGATCCATCGTGTTCGCCGACGCCGACCGCCTGGCCACCTTGAACGCCATCGTCCACCCCCTCGTCGGAGCCCGGTCGGCCGAGCTGGAGGGCCGCGCCGAGGCAGGGGACGTGGTCGTCCACGACGTACCCCTGCTCACCGAGAACGGGCTCGCCCCTCTGTACGACCTGGTCGTGGTCGTGGACGCGTCCCCGGAGACACAGCGCGACCGGCTCGTACGGCTCCGCGGCATGGCCGAGTCCGAGGCGGCGGCCCGGATGGCGGCGCAGGCCACACGCGCGCGGCGGCTGGCCGTCGCGGATCTCGTGATCGACAACGACGGCCCGCTCGACGCCCTCGAACCGCAGGTGCGGAAGGTCTGGGACGAGCTGGAGCGCAGGGCCGCGGGCGCCGCGTAGCGCCTGGCCGCGGGCACCCGCGGGGGAATGCGGCTGCCGGGTCCGGTGTTCAACCACCGGACCGAGTGGGAAGGATGTCATGGTGGCCGACAGAAACCCGGAAACGCACGTCATCGACTTCCGCGCCGCCGAACACCTGCTGGCCGCGCGGGACCCCCGGGGTGCGGTGAAGCTGCTGGACTCGGTGATCGCCGCGCATCCCGAGAACACCGCGGCGCGTCTGCTGCGGGCCCGTGCGTTCTTCGCCGCCGCGCAGCTGCGTCCGGCGCAGCTCGAGTTCGAGCTGGTCCTCGAGCGGGAACCGGACAACGCCTTCGCGCACTTCGCGCTGGCCCGCACCTACGAGCGATCGGGCCAGACGGCCCGGGCCACCCGGCACTTCCGCCTCGCCGCCGCTCTCGACCCGAAGCCGGAGTACCTCCAGGCGGCGGGGTTCGACACCGAGAAGTGAGGCGGACCGAGGCGCTCATCGTCCGGTGCCGCCGTGATCGGGTTCGTACGGGGGGACGTTCCGGCCGGGCTGCCAGTGCGGGCCCTGGTGAAGACGGAGCACCACCATCACCAGGTCGAACGTGACCACCAGGAACAGCACGCCGCACGCCACGGCCCAGCCGGGGCGGCCCACCAGCGCGAACGCGGCCGTACCGAAGGCGGCCCAGAGCAGACCCCACACGCTCAGCCAGAACCGCAACCGCAGGGCGCTGCGCGCGGTCGCCGGCTCGTTCCCGGTACGCATGACGGTCACCCACCCTCCCCGTCGAAGCAGCTGGAGGCACTTCCAGGATGGACCCCGGGACGGGGGAGGGGAACCGGACCGGGCGCCCGGGGTGTGCGTCCACCACAAGCGGCCGGGCGCGTGCCGTCGGACGCGCGGCTAGTGGACGACGCTGTAACTGCGCCACGGCGGGCTGCCGGGCACGATCCCGTCGCCGCTGTTGCTCGGGAGGTAGGTGGAGTCCTTGCCCTCGCAGTCGCGCGTCGGGTACAGCACGATGTCGACCAGGGTGTTGTTCTCGACCTTGGTGGCGCCGGCCGGCGCCAGGCGGTGGCAGCCCTTCACCAGCGGGCTCGTCACCATGACCGCCGCCTCACGTTCCGTCTCATACTCGATCGTGCCCACGGCGGTGCGCCCCAGGCCCGAGCAACCCGCGACGGCGAGAGTGAGCAGCACGGCCCCGGTGGCGGTCGTGAGACGCCGGCGAACGGACATGGCGGATCCTCTTCTGTGGTGGAGGCGTTCCCCGCCACCCTCCCGCCCCCGGAGCCGGGTGTCATCCGCTGCTGGGCCGCCCGGGGGAGCGTGCCCGACGGGCGTTGTCAGACCCCGCCCGTAAGGTCGGAGTTCCAGTCGACATCCGTCACCGGTGGAAGGAGCGCGGAGCAGTGACACACACCTGGATCACCAGCGCCGCCGTGTTCCTTCCGGCCGCCCTGCCCCGGGAGGGGCGGGTCGCCTTCTGGACCCCCGACGGCGGGGCGCTGCCGGACCCGGCGGACAGCGGAGCGGAGCGTGTCGAGCTGACCGTCGCCCGGCGGCACGGCAGCGGCGCCCGCGGCCGTGCCGTGCCCGCCCTGTCCCTCCCCGTCGACGCCGCCCTGCCCCATCTCGTCGCGGCCCGCCGCCACCCTGCAGCCCACCCCGCCACCGCGGGCTGGGGCGCCGCCGCCCTCCACGCACTGCACCTGACGGCCCGCGGCCGGATGCTGCCGGGCCTGACCGCCGACGACCTGGACGCCTGGCGGGCGGGGCCCCTGGACGCCGACGACATCGCCCACCTGCGGGCCGTCGCCGCGGCCCTCCCGTACGAGGCGCACGCCGTGCCCGTGCCCGGACCGGGGCCGCTGCGTCTGCCCGATCCCGAGGCGCTCGTGCGCGCGTTCCTCGACGCGGTCGCCGACGTGCTGCCCCGCACCCCGGCCGCCGCCCACGCGGTGGGAGCGCCGTTCGCCTCCCGTGCGCCCCAGCACCTGCCCCGCGCGCGTGCCTGGGCCGCCGAGGCGGCGGCGGGGATGGACGCGGGCGTCCGGGTCTCGCTCCGCCTGGACCTCTCGCCGTCCGAGCTGTTCGACGCGGCCGCCGGCACCGAACCTTCCGAGGGCGAGGGCGAGGGCGAGGGCGAGGGCGCGGAACGCGGAGGTGGGCGCCGCGCGGCCGCCGCGCTCCTCCAGGTCCACAGCCTCGCCGACCCGACCCTCGTCATCGACGCCACCGCCCTGTGGGCGGGGGAGGGGGAGCACTTCGGACCCCGCGCCCGGATCGACGCCGTCCTCGCGCTGCGCCGTGCCGCCCGGGTCTGGCCCCCGCTCGGCCGGCTCCTGGAGCGGGACGTGCCCGACGTCCTCGCCGTCACCGAGGACGAGCTGTACGAGCTGCTCGGCCCCGCCGCCGCCCGGCTCGCCGACGCCGGAGTCGCCGTCCACTGGCCTCGTGAGCTTGCCCGCTCGCTCAGTGCCTCCGCCGTCGTCCGGGCCGACCGGACCGCACCCGGCTCCGCGACCGACGGCACGGCCTTCTTCGACAGCGAGGAACTCCTCCGCTTCAACTGGCAGCTGGCCCTCGACGGCGACCCGCTCACCGAGCGCGAGATGGACCGGCTTGCCGAGGCTCACCGGCCCATCGTGCGCCTCCGTGACCAGTGGGTCGTCGTCGACCCCGACCTCGTCCGCAAGGCGCGCAAGCGGGAACT
Source organism: Streptomyces sp. NPDC058671 (assembly GCF_042716475.1). Lineage (NCBI taxonomy): Bacteria > Bacillati > Actinomycetota > Actinomycetes > Kitasatosporales > Streptomycetaceae > Streptomyces > Streptomyces sp. NPDC058671. The sequence goes on from NZ_JBHXSA010000013.1 coordinate 172,618, forward strand.
GGGCCTGCTCGAACCGGTCGACGCCCTCGCCGTCGCCCTCACCGGCACCGCCGAGGTGGACGGCGAGACCGTGCCCGCCGTCCCCGTCGGCGCGCTCGCCGCGCTCCGCGACCGGCTGCTCGCCGGGCCCGAGGACGTGCAGGCCCCGCCCGGACTCACGGCCACCCTCCGCGACTATCAGCTGCGCGGCCTCGCCTGGCTCGACCTGATGACCTCGCTCGGTCTCGGCGGCTGCCTCGCCGACGACATGGGCCTCGGCAAGACCGTCACCCTCATCGCCCTCCATCTGCGCCGTGCCCGCCGCGCCCCGACCCTCGTCGTCTGCCCCGCGTCCCTGCTGGGCAACTGGCAGCGGGAGGTGGGGAAGTTCGCCCCCGGCGTGCCCGTGCGGCGCTTCCACGGCGCCGACCGCGACCTCGACGGCGTCGACGGCGGTTTCGTCCTCACCACGTACGGCACCCTGCGCACCAGCGCCGCCCGGCTGGCCGAGCAGGAGTGGGGGATGGTCGTCGCCGACGAGGCCCAGCACGTCAAGAACCCGTTCTCCGCGACCGCGCGGGCGCTGCGCGAGATCCCCGCCCCCGCCCGGGTCGCTCTGACCGGCACCCCCGTGGAGAACAACCTGTCCGAACTCTGGGCGCTCCTCGACTGGACCACACCCGGTCTCCTCGGCCCGCTCAAGGCCTTTCGCTCCCGGCACGCCCGCGCCGTGGAGAACCACGAGGAGATCGAGCACGAGGAGGCGGTCGAGCGACTCGCCCGGCTCGTGCGCCCCTTCCTGCTGCGCCGCCGCAAGTCCGACCCCGGCATCGTCCCCGAGCTGCCGCCGAAGACGGAGTCCGACCATCCCGTCGCCCTCACCCGGGAACAGGCCTCGCTCTATGAGGCGGTCGTCCGCGAGACCATGGCGCGGATCGAGGAGGCCGAGGGCATGGCCCGCCGAGGCCTCGTCATGAAGCTGCTGACCTCCCTCAAGCAGATCTGCAACCACCCCGCGCAGTTCCTGAAGGAACAGGCGCCCTCCGGCAGGGGCACCGCACGGCTCGCCGGCCGCTCGGGGAAGCTCGCACTGCTCGACGAGCTCCTCGACACGATCCTCGCGGAGGACGGGTCGGTGCTCGTCTTCACCCAGTACGTGTCGATGGCACGGCTCCTCGCCGACCATCTGGCCGCGCGCGGCATCCAGGCCCAACTCCTCCACGGCGGCACCCCGGTGGCGGAGCGGGAGCGGATGGTCGACCGCTTCCAGGCCGGCGAGGTCCCGGTGTTCCTGCTCTCCCTCAAGGCCGCGGGCACCGGCCTCAACCTCACCCGGGCCGGTCATGTCGTCCACTACGACCGCTGGTGGAACCCGGCCGTGGAGGAGCAGGCCACCGACCGGGCCTACCGCATCGGACAGACCCAGCCGGTGCAGGTCCACCGGCTCGTCGCCGAGGGCACGGTCGAGGACCGGATCGCCGAGATGCTCCGCGCCAAGCGGGCACTGGCCGACGCCGTCCTCGGCTCCGGCGAGGCGGCCCTCACCGAGCTGACCGACCGGGAGCTCGCCGACCTGGTGTCCCTGAGGAGGCCCTCGTGAACCGGAGGAGGCCGTCGCTGAGCCTGAGGAGGCCCTTCGTGTCCCCGAGGAGGCCTGCGTGAACAGCGCCAGGGGAGCCGCCCCCCGCCACGACGAGCGCCGCCGCAGCTTCCCGCAGGTCGCGCCGCGCGAGACCCCCGACGGACGGTTCGCCGCCACCTGGTGGGGCAACGCATGGGTCGACGCACTGGAGGACACCGCCCTCGACCCGGCCCGCCTCGCCCGCGGCAAGGCGTACGCGGGACGCGGCCACGTCGACGCGATCACCGTCACCCCCGGCCGGGTCGTCGCGTACGTCCACGGCAGCCGCGCCCGCCCGTACCGCGCCGAGATCCGGATGCGGACGCTCGGCGACGACGGCTGGGAGCGGTTCCTCGACGAAGCCACCGCCCGCCCCGACCACATCGCCGCCCTCCTCGACAAGGACGTGCCGCACGCACTGGGGGCGATCACCGGGCTGCTGCCCGCGCCGGGCGACCTCGTCCCCGACTGCACCTGCCCGGACGACGGTTATCCCTGCAAGCACGCCGCCGCCCTCTGCTACCAGGCGGCGCGGCTCCTCGACGAGGACCCGTTCGTCCTCTTCCTGATGCGCGGCCGCGGAGAGCAGGAGCTCCTCGCCGAACTCACCCGGCGCAACGCGGCCCGGTCCGCCGCCGAGACGATCGCGGCCGCGCCCCCGATGCCCACGGTCCCCGCCCGTGCCGTACTCGACGCGACGGACCGGCCCGCGCCGCCGCTGCCCCCGCCCCTGCCGCTTCCGGACCGCCCAGGACGCCCCGCCGTCTTCCCGCCCGACCCCGCCGCCCCCGACCCGCTCGCCCTCGACCTCCTCGCCACCGAAGCCGCCGCCCGCGCCCACGTGTTCCTCAGCACCGGGCGCGACCCGGTCGCCGCGCTCACCCCCTGGCAGGACGCCGTCCGGCTCGCCGCCGCGCACCCCGGCTCCGGGCTCACCGCCTCGACCCGCGCCCTCTACCGTGACCTGGCGTACGCGCTCGACCGCACCCCCACGGACCTCGCCCGCGCCGTCGCGGCCTGGCGTCAGGGCGGAGCCGCGGGGCTCGCCGTCCTCGAAGCGCCCTGGGATCCGCCGGCGGGACCGTTCGACCGCGCCCGACCGGCGCTGATCGCAGCCGACTTCCCCGCCTTCAGACCCTGGCGCAACCGGCTCTCCACCGAGTCCCTCCAGCTCCGCCTCGGCCGCGACGGCCTCTGGTACGGCTACGAGTCGGACGCCGGCCGCGAGGACTGGTGGCCGCGCGGCGCCCCCGATCCGGACCCGGTCGGGGCCCTCACCGACCTGCTGGGACGCTGACCGACACTCGAACAGGCCCCACTCGATGGAGTGAATCAACTCAACGGCCGGATCCGGCACGTGTGTTTGTCGCGTTGATTCGGGTACGGGCACTTGCCCGTGCACACCTCCGGAAGGCAGGAAGCCATGAGGCAGATTCGCCGAAGTGGTCTGGCCACACTGTTGGTCACGGGTGGGGCGCTCGCGCTCTCGGCGGGCGCCGCGCACGCCGACTCCGGCGCACAGGGCGCCGCGGTCGGCTCGCCGGGCGTCGGCTCAGGCAACACGGTTCAGCTGCCGGTGCACGTGCCGGTCAACGTCTGCGGGAACACGGTCAACGTCGTCGGTCTGCTCAACCCGGCCTTCGGCAACAGCTGCGCCAACCGCTCCGCCGCGCCCGAGCCCAAGGGCTACGGGTCGGAGGACGGCGGCGGCCGGTCCCACAAGGACCTGCCCGGCACCCCGCGCGGTGGCGAGCAGGCCGGCGGCTCCCACGGTGGCGGGCCGGGGGCCGGTTCGTCCACCGGCGGCGGATCCACGGCCGAGGGCGTCGCCGCGGGCTCTCCCGGAGTCCTCTCCGGGAACGGGCTCCAGCTGCCGGTCGATCTCCCCGTGAACGTCAGCGGGAACTCGGTCAACGTCGTCGGCCTGCTCAACCCGGTCTTCGGCAACACGGCGGTCAACGGCCCCGCGAAGCCGGCGCAGCCGATCGAGAAGCCGACGCCGCGCCCGCAGACCCCCGTGCGGAACGTGCCGGTCCCGCAGACGGAGACCGAGACGGAGCCCGAGGCGGAGAAGCCCGCTCCGGCCCCCGCGCCGCAGGGTGAGACGAGCCCGGTCGCGCTGGCCGCCACCGGTGCGGACACCCTCGGCTACGCCGCCGGCGCGAGCGCCGCGCTGCTGCTCGGTGGCGCCCTGCTGTACCGTCGCGCGCGCCGCGCCGGAGACCAGGCCTGAAGGTCCCGCCCTCGCGGTCCGGCCGAGGCGCGCTGACACCCGAGCCGTCAGCCGCGTCCCCTGCCGACGGCGTTCTCGCCGCCGCTACGCCAGGCCCGGAGCACCGCCTCGATGGCGGGTGCGACCCTCGTCCGGGCCTGGTGCCGAGGAACCCCGCGCATCAGCAGCGTGTCGTACGGCGTGTCGACGTGCCGTACGGAGGCGCGTACCGCCGCCGTGACGGCGCCTCGGTCGAGCGAGCGGCCCGCGGCCGTGCGCCCGACCCGCCCACTGCCCTTCGCGGAGGCGTGGACGGCGACCTCGGTGGCCCGGTCCGCCGGGCAGGAGGGGAAGAGCCGCAGGATCTCCGCCCGGAGGACCTCGGTGATCTCCTCGTCGAGTGCCGCGCGCCGCACCGCGTCCCTGGCCCGGCGCCTGGCCCGCGCCTCGGCGTCGGCCAGGCAGGCCGACTCCGCCTCGGCCAGCGCCGCCTCCTCCACGAGGAGGCCCTGACGCTCGTACCGTGTACGGCGCCGGTTGTGCCGTACCACCACCGCCCACAGCGCACTGCCCTCGCGGGCGCGGCGGGTCAGCGCCGTGTCGCCCCGGCGCAGGAAGACCAGATGTCCCAGGTCGGCGCAGTCCAGGCAGACCGGCGCACCGAACTCGACGATCATGCGTTCCAGCGGCCCCTGCCGGCACTCCGAGCAGCGGGGGCGTCTGAGCGGTTCGACGACGACGGGCGCGACGAGGTCCATGGCCGCCCCCGCTCAGCGGACGCCGGGCGCGGCGGCGGAGACGAAGCGGGCGAGCGCTTCCTTCGCCTGCTCGGAGCGGCGGGCCCGCTCCGTCTCTCCCACCGCCTCGTGCATGCAGTGGGTCTCCAGGAAGGCGGCCTCGGCCAGGCGGCGGACGTGGGCGTCGTCGCACACCAACTGGACGCGGAAGAGCGCCTGTCGCGCGTTGGTCCGCTGCCGGTAGGAGGCGTGGCGGGACTCTTCGGCCTCCGCGGAGCCGGGCTCCTCCGCGGCCCGGAACCAGCGGTCGTTCTGGCTGTGCCGGTAGTCGACGACCGCGCCCGCGTAGGCGCTGTAGGTCGCGATCCGCTCCTGGCGGAGCTGTTCGGTGCGGGCGAGCGAGGCCGTGCGCTCCGTGGCCCGGGCCTGGAACCAGTGGGTGGCGATGACACCCAACAGGGTTCCCGCCACCGCTATCAGCGCCACATCCATGACCGGCCGCCCCTCCCGTCTCCTCCGGCCGTGTCCGCGGCCGGTTCCCCCGTCGGGTCCGAAGATCCTTCGGACCTTCAGATCATGACAGTCAAGGGGCGGGACGTCACTGCCGGTAGCCGCTCAGGAAGCGGCCGATGCGGCTGATCGCGGCGTCCAGGTCATCGGCGTACGGCAGGGTCAGGATGCGGAAGTGGTCCGGGCGCGGCCAGTTGAAGCCGGTTCCCTGGACGACCTGGATCTTCTCGCGCAGGAGCAGGTCGAGGACGAACTTCTCGTCGTCGTGGATCCTGTGCACGGCGGGATCGAGGCGTGGGAAGGCGTACAGGGCTCCCTTCGGCTTCACGCAGGAGACGCCGGGGATCTCGTTGAGCTTCTCCCAGGCCCGGTCGCGCTGTTCGCGGAGCCTGCCGCCGGGGGCGGTCAGCTCGTGGATCGACTGGCGGCCGCCGAGCGCGGCCTGGATGGCGTACTGGGCGGGGGCGTTGGGGCAGAGCCGCATGGAGGCCAGCATGGTGAGGCCCTCCAGATAGCTCTTGGCGTGCTGCTTCGGGCCGGTGACGACCAGCCAGCCGGAGCGGAAGCCCGCCACCCGGTACGTCTTGGAGAGCCCGCCGAAGGTGAGGACGACCAGGTCGGGGGCGAGGGAGGCGGCCGGGTGGTGGACGGCCTCGTCGTAGAGGATCTGGTCGTAGATCTCGTCGGCGAAGACCATCAGGCCGTGGCGTCGGGCGAGATCGAGGATGCCCTCGACGATCTCCTTCGGATAGACCGCGCCGGTGGGGTTGTTGGGGTTGATGATGACCACGGCACGGGTCCGGTCGGTGATCTTGGACGCCATGTCGTCGAGGTCCGGGTACCAGTCGGCCGACTCGTCGCACAGGTAGTGCACGGCCTTGCCGCCCGCGAGGGTGGTGACCGCCGTCCACAGCGGGAAGTCCGGGGCCGGGATCAGCACCTCGTCGCCGTCCTCCAGGAGGGCCTGCACGGCCATGGAGACGAGTTCCGAGACACCGTTGCCGAGAAAGACGTCGTCGACGTCGACCTCCGGCAGCCCCATGGCCTGGTAGCGCTGGGCCACGGCGCGGCGGGCGGAGAGGATGCCGCGGGAATCGGTGTACCCGTGGGCCTTCGGGAGCATCCTGATCATGTCCTGGACGATCTCCTCGGGCGCCTCGAACCCGAACAGCGCCGGATTGCCGGTGTTGAGGCGCAGGACGCTGTGGCCCGCCTCCTCCAGCGCGTTGGCGTGCTCGATGACCGGGCCCCTGATCTCGTAACAGACCTCGCTGAGTTTGCTCGACTGCCGGAACTCCATGTCCGACCTCCCCAAGTCCCCGGAAACAGTGTTGCTTGGTTTTACCAAGTTCGAGCTTGGAAAGTCCAACAACATGTCTAGACTGCGTCGCATGCCACGTCAGCCACGCCGCCGCAGCTACGACCAGCACTGCGCCGCCGCGCGCGCCCTCGACCTCGTCGGCGACCGCTGGACCCTGCTCGTCGTCCGCGAACTCCTCGCCGGGCCGCGCCGTTACACCGACCTCCACGCCGATCTGCCGGGCGTCAGCACGGACATGCTCGCCGGCCGCCTCAAGGACATGGAGGCCGCCGAGCTCGTCACCCGACGCCGACTGCCGCCGCCCGCCTCGGCGTTCGTGTACGAACTCACCCCGCGCGGACGCGAGCTGCAGCCGGTGCTGCGCGCCCTCGCCGCCTGGGGGGCGCCGGAACTCGGCGAACCCCGGCCCACCGACGCCGTCCGCGCGCACTGGTACGCGATTCCGCTCCTCGGGGTGCTCGCCGGGCTGGGTGAGGGCGTCGTGCAGGTGACCCTGGACGAGGGCGAGTTCCACGTACGGGTCGGGGACGACGGGAGCGTCGCGTACGGGGACGGCGTGTACGGCGCCGGCACGGCGAGGGAGCCGGACGCGCGGCTCCGGACCGACACGGCGACCTGCCGGGCCCTCGCGGGCGGAGAACTGACGCTCACCGAGGCGATCGAGGCGGGCCGCGCGACTTTCGTACGGAGGGCCTCGGCTGTCGGGGTCCGCTGATCGCCGACCGCTGGCCGTCGGCTGCTGACCGCCGGCCGCCGGGGCCGGTCGCGGGCCGCCGACCGCCTGCTGCCGGGGCCGGTCGCTGCCCGCCGCCTTCCGGGCTCGCACGGGTCAGGGACGCCAGGGCGCTCCAGGTCGCACGCTGGAAGGAGTCGGCCGGCCGCGCCGCCCGATCGTCGCCGGCGCGTGACGACCAGCCCTGGGCCCCCGGGGGTACCCCTCGGCGGCCTCCAGTGACGGCGCCTCCCTGCGGCTGACAGTGGCATGGGCCGAGGGTCGAACCGTGAGGCCGGTGACGAGGTCGGGCCGTTGCGTACGCCCCGGCGCCCGCGCCGTGGCCGCTGCGGGCAGGATGAGGGGGTGAGCGGGACACGATACGAGGCGATCACCTGGGAACGGCTGGCGGAGGCGCTCGCCGGGCACCTCGACACGTCCACCCCCGGCGACGGTGGCGAGTGGCTCAAGGTCGGCGTCGACGGACCGGCCGCCGCCCCCGGGGGCGAACTCGCCGCCCTGCTCGCCGAGGCGCTGCGGGCGCGCGGGCGCGCGGTCCACGTCGTGGGGACGGTCGGCTTCCTGCGGCCCGCGTCCCTCCGGTTCGAGTACGGGAAGCGGGACCCCGACGCGTACTACGACGGGTGGACCGACATCGGGGCCCTGTGGCGGGAGGTGTTCAGCCCGCTGGAGCCGGGCGGCTCCGGGCGCGTGCTGCCCGACCTGTGGGACCCGGTACGGGACCGCGCGACCCGCAGCCCGTACGTCACGCTGCCTCCGGGCGGGATCCTGGTGGTGCACGGGCCCTTCCTGCTCGGCCACTGGTTCCCCTTCGACCTCACCGTGCACCTGCGTCTTTCGGCCGCCGCCCTCGCCCGGCGCACCGAGGACGCCTGGACCCTGCCGGCCTTCGCACGGTACGAGTCGGAGGTCGACCCCGGCGCGACCGCCGACGCCGTCGTACGCGCCGACGACCCCCGCCACCCGGCCTGGACGGGCCTCGGGCAGTAGGTCCTCCGGCGGTACGTCCCCCCGGTTTCTCGTCCTCGGGCGAGGGGCGCGCGGCGGGGACGTCCGGGGGTCGTCCGGCTGCCTGGAGACATCAGTCGCCGGGCATCCGGTCCGGTGGGCGGCCGCCGACCACGGTGACCGCCTCCGCGCCCGCGCGACAGCCTGCCTCGGCGGCCTGCGCCGGATCCGCGCCCGCGAGTCGCGCGGCCAGGAACGCCCCGGCGAACGCGTCTCCCGCGCCCGTCGAGTCCACCGGCCGCACCGGGGGCGCCGCCACCCGCGTGGTGACCGCCCCGCCCTCGGCGACCAGCGCGCCCGCCGCCCCGAGGGTGACGACGACCAGCGGGAAGAGGCGGCTCAACTCGGCTGCCGCCGCCTCCGGTGCACGATGGCCGGTGAGCGTCCGGGCCTCGTCGGCGTTGGGCAGCAGGGTCTCGGCGCCCTCCACCGACGTCAGGAACCGGTCCGCCCCCAGTTCCGTGAGGAATCCCGCCGAGGCCGGGTCCACGCTCACCGGCACGCCCGCGTTCCGTGCGTCCCGCAGCGCACGCACGGCCGTCTCGCGGCTCGGCTCGGCGAAGAACAGGTAACCCGACAGATGCAGCCGGGTCACGCCCTCGAGCAGCGCGGCGGACCAGTCGCCGGGGGAGAGGCGCAGGGCGGCGCCGCTGTCGGTGAGGAAGGTGCGCTCCGCCGAGGCGTCCACGAGCGCGATCACGGTGGCCGTCGCCGCCTCCGCGTCCGGCACCAGCAGGGGGCGCACGCCCGCGCGGAGCAGTGCCCGCTCGTGCCAGGCCGCCGCGTCCGCGCCCACCCGGCCGAGGAGCCGCACCTCCCCGCGCCCGGAACGCGCCGCCCAGCAGGCCGCGTTGGCCCCCGCGCCCCCCGGAAGGGTCCGGATCGTCGCCGCCGTGTCCGTGGCGGGGGCGAGCGGGGTCCGGTGCCGGGCGACGACGTCCGTGACCACGTCCCCGACGACGAGCAGCGCGCCGGGCGCCCCGCTCACCGACCGACCGAACCGCGTACGGTCCCGCCGCCGGGCGCGGTCCCCGGGCCGGGCTTCGCCACGGCGTCCCCGGGCCCTGAGCCCGCCTTGCCCGACCCCACCGCGGCATCGGTCGGCGTCCCCGCCGCGGGTCTCGCCCCCGCGTCGCCGCCTCGCGCCCCCGCCTCGGCCGCCTTCCCCGCGCCGACCGACGCCCCGCCCGCTGACGCCCCGGCGCCCGCCGCCTCCCCCGCTCCGTACGCCCCCGCGATGCTCGCCGCCAGCCGGACATTGCCCCGTACCGCCGCCAGATTGGCCTCCAGGGACGCCCCCTCCGTGTGCACCGTCAGGTACTCCAGCAGGAACGGCGTCACCCCCTGCCCCACGATCCCCTTCTCCTTCGCCGCCGCCAGGCCGCCCGCGAGCACCCGGTCGTGGAGCGCGGGATCCAGCTGGTCCGACTCCGGCACGGGATTGGCGACGACGAGTGCCGCCCGGGGCTCGCCCAGCCGGTCCTGCGCCCGTATCACCCCGGCCACCTCCTCCGGGGTCCGCAGTGTCCAGTCGACCGGCTCGCCCGAGGAGGAGAGGTAGAAGCCGGGGAAGTGCTCCGTGCCGTACCCGACGACCGTCACCCCCAGGGTCTCCAGGCGCTGGAGCGTCGCGGGCACGTCGAGGATCGACTTGACCCCGGCGCACACGACCGTGATCCCGACGCGGGCGAGCAGCCGCAGGTCGGCGGACTCGTCCTGGGTCTCGGCCCACTCGCGGTGCACGCCGCCGAGGCCGCCGGTCGCGAAGACCCGTATGCCGGCCGCGTCCGCGAGCCGGGCCGTCGCCGAGACCGTCGTCGCCCCGGTCGCGCCGGACGCCAGGGCCGGGGCCAGATCGCGGTGGCCGAGCTTGCGTACCGCCGGGTCCTCGGCGATCCGGGTCAGGGCCGTCCGGTCCAGGCCGACCCTGGCCGTGCCGTCGACCACGGCGACGGTGGCGGGGACGGCGCCCCCGGCCCGTACCAGCGCCTCCAGTTCCAGGGCGACGGCGAGGTTGCGCGGGCGCGGCAGGCCGTGGGCGATGATCGTCGATTCCAGCGCGACGACGGGACGCCCCTCGTGAAGCGCTTCCCTTACCTCTTCGGACACCTGTGTGGACATGTCCCATTCCTGGCGCGACCGTGGGCCTCGCAAACCTCCTCGGCGAGCACCCGCCACCCGCAGGCCGGCGCCTTCGGAATCCGTCACGGCGGGCCCGGCGGCGTCGTCCGAGTCGGCCGCCGCACCCGCCGGGTACCGTGCCGAAGGGGCGGTACGGATTTCGTCGTCGTCGCACGATTCGGGCATCGCGCCTGGTGGGAGGCGAAGCGGAGGGTGTTCATCCACCCGGTCCCGGCCTCGGGGCCGCCTCGGAACCCCGCTACAGTCACCGCCCATGACGACACACGACCAGCCCTCCTTCGCCGTGCACATCCCCGACGAGGAGCTCGAAGCGGAGCCGCTCGACCCCGGCCAGATCGTCTCCGGCACGCCCGAGGTGACGGGCAAGCTGCTGTGGGAGTCCGCCGACGGCAAGCAGCTGCGCGGCATCTGGCAGATCACGCCCGGCGTCGTCACCGACACCGAGGCCGACGAGCTCTTCGTGGTGGTCTCCGGCCGGGCGACCGTGGCCGTCGAGGGCGGGGACACCCTGGAGATCGGCCCGGGTGACGCCTGTGTGCTGCGCGAGGGCGACCGTACGACGTGGACCGTCCACGAGACCCTCCGCAAGGCGTACCACATCAGCCTCTGAGGCCTGACGAAACCTTCCGCGAGGCCGCCCCCGGTTCGTCGGGACCGCCCCTGCAGGCCCCTCGGAAGACGCTCGAAGTCCCGGGGGGGGACCGGGGTGGTTCCGGGTCCGGGAGGCAACCTGCCTGTCGGCCGGCCTCCCGGGCAGCGGCCGGGGGGCGGCGCCCGTCCCCACCGGCGTGACGCGCTCAGTGAGAGCTTGGACCCAGCCGCCCGTTATCACCCCGCCGCGCGGCGCCCCGAATCGCCACCCGGCCGGTCGCTCGTGCCCCCGCCCGTGACGCGGGCGCCCGATCCACGGCGCGCACGCGGTCCGATGCGCCGCACCGGTGTACAGCCTCTCCGCCTGCTCCCGCCTCGGCCTCCGCCTCGCGCGCGAGGCGGGCAGAAGTCGACCGGCCCCGCGTCGCCTCGCCCGCGCGGCCTCCTCCCCCCGGTTCCGTACGGACCCGGCGGGTCAGGCCTTTCGCGACGAGCCGCGGATCGCCAGCGCCGCCATCGGCAGCAGCAGGCACGCGGCGATCGCGTTCAGCGGCCCGTACCCCGCCTTCGCGACGATCAGGCCCGCCGCCAGGCCGCCGATACCGGCGCAGGTGTTCATGACGAAGTCGGAGAGCCCCTGGACCGCCGCCCGCGCCGCCTGCGGCACCGAGTCCGTGAGGAGCGCCGAGCCCGACACCAGACCGGCCGACCAGCCCAGGCCGAGGACGAAGAGCCCCAGGGCGGTCCGGCCGTGGTCGGCTCCCGCCGTGCCCGCGACGAGCGCCGCCACGGCGATCAGCCCGACCGCGAGCCCGATCACCGACAGCCGTCCCAGCCGGTCGGACAGCCAGCCCATCACGGGCGAGAAGGCGTACATGCCGGCGATGTGCCCGCTGATCACCAGCCCCACCAGCTGGATGTCCGCCCCGTGGTGGGTGAGCGCCACGGGGGTCATCGACATGATCGACACCATCGCGGTGTGCGAGGCGGCGACGGTGACCAGGGCGAGACGGGCCCGGGGGGACTCCCGGACGACCCGCATCCCGGCGCGGAGCGAGCGCCCTTCCGCCTCTTCGCGCGCGTCGGTGTCGGTCAGCGCGCGGGCGGTGAGGAGCGGATCGGGGCGCAGCAGCGTCGCCACCACGGCCGCCGCGACGACGAAGACACCGGCGGCCCAGACGAAGGGCCCGGCGGTGGCCGGTATCCCGAGGCCCGAGACGCTCTCCCCGGCCGGCGCGGCGATGTTCGGTCCGAGCACCGCCCCGATCGTGGTCGCCCACACCACCGTGGAGATGGCCCGAGCCCTGCGGTCCGGTTCGGCCAGGTCGGCGGCGGCGAAGCGGGCCGCCAGGTTCGCCGAGGACCCGGCGCCGAAGCCCACGAGCCCGACGAGAAGCAGGGGGAAGCTGTCGACGACGGCCCCGAGGACCGCGACCCCGGCCCCGAGCGCTCCGATGAGGTACGCGAGGACGAGCCCGGCTCTGCGGCCCCGCGAGGCCATCAGGGCGGCCAGCGGCATCGCGAGGAGCGCGGGACCGGCCACCGTCGCCGTCGACGCCAGACCGGAGAGGGCCTCGGAACCGCTGACGTCCCTGGCCAGGACGGCGGACAGGGCGACGCCGGTGGCGATGCCGAGACCCCCGAGGACCTGGGTGGCGATGAGCACGGCCTGGATCCGGCGGCGGACCGCGGGCAGGGCGGCGCCGACGACGGCGAGGCGCTCGGGAGAGGAGGCGGCGACGGAGTCATCAGCGTCAGGGGCGTCGGGGGTCTTGGTCACTGACATGAGTGTGCCAGCGACCCCACCCGAGGGAAACGTCCCCGGTCCACCGACCGCCCCGCTTCTCGGGACGCCCGCCCCGCTTCTCGGGACGCCCACCCCGTTCAGAACAGCGGGGCGGGCAGCACCCCCTCCAGGGCCAGCAGCTGTCGCTTGGTCTCCAGGCCGCCCCCGAAGCCGCCGAGGCCACCGTCGCTCTCCACCACGCGGTGGCACGGCACCACCAGGGGCAGCGGATTGGAGCCCATCGCCGCCCCGACCGCCTGCGCGGCCCCCGGCTGCCCCACGCGCCGGGCCAGCTCCCCGTACCCGACGACCGTCCCGTACGGCACGGTCGACGCCAGCGCACGCAGCACCTGCCGGCTGAACCCGGCCGTCAGGCTCCAGTCCAGCGGCAGTCCCACATCGCCGGGCTCGCCCGCGAAGTACCGGTCCAGCCGACGTATCGCGCCCGCGAGCAGCCCCGAGGCACGCTCCACCGGCTCCGCCCCGAGCTGACCCGCCAGGCGGGCGAGCATCTGCTCCCGGCGCGCCGCGTCGGCGTGGAACTCCACCCGCACGAGCCCCCGCGCGGTGGCGGCGAGGAAGAGCGGCCCGATGGCGCTCTCCACGACGGTCCACTCCGCGGGGACGGCCCGCCCGCCGCCCGTCGGCCCCGCTTCGATGTCCATGCCGCCCACGGTACGACCCGCCACTGACAGCCCGGAGGGGAACGGCTCGCCGGACCGGTGGAGAACGTTTTCCCGCCGTCGCCGCACGCGCGCCGCTTCGGCCCGCCAGGGAGGTCACGGCCCGGCACCGCTCCGATCTCACGACCGGTAATTCCCCGGTCACGTGGTCCGGAGGCCTGCGGCGCGCCATAATCTCGCCCGGTAGTACTACCCAGCGGTACCGACTGTTTTCGGACGACGTGGCACCAGGGGTGGAGGACACACGCTCATGCACGGCACGGTCGACGGATTCAGTTACGGCCTGGTCACGCCGGTGGCCGCCTTTCTCATGGCGTGCCTCGGCGGCGCTCTCGGCCTCCGGTGCACCACGAGATCGCTCCGCCACCGTGACAGCTTCAAGGCGGGCTGGCTCGCGCTCGGTGCCACGTCGATCGGCTCCGGCATCTGGACCATGCACTTCATCGCCATGATGGGCTTCTCCGTCCACCAGGCACCCATCAACTACGACCGCCCGATCACCTTCGCCAGCCTGGGCGTCGCCGTCCTGATGGTCGGTATCGGCATCTTCATCGTGGGCTACCGGGGGGCCACGGCCCTCACCCTGGTCACCGGCGGCACCATCACCGGTCTCGGTGTGGCCACCATGCACTACCTGGGCATGGCCGGAATGCGTCTTCAGGGGCGGATCGAGTACGACACGTCCACCGTCGCCCTCTCCGTGGTCATCGCCGTCGTGGCGGCCACCGTGGCCCTCTGGGCGGCCGTCTCCGTGCGGGGATTCCTGGCCAGCCTCGGTGCCAGCCTCGTGATGGGCGTCGCCGTCAGCGGGATGCACTACACCGCCATGGCGGCGGTCAGCGTCCGTCTCCACAGCACCGAACCCGCCACCAACACCGGTGACGCCGCCACCTCGCTCCTGCTGCCGATGCTGCTCGGCCCGGCGGTCTTCCTCATCCTCGCCGCCGTCGTCGTCATGTTCGACCCGCTGCTCGTGATGGGCGACCCGGACTGGCAGGGGCCCGCGGCCCGGACCCCGCACCGCCCCGGCGTGCCGGCCCCCCGCCACGTCCCGTCCTACGGCGAGCCCGCCAACTGGACGTCCCGGCCCGCCGGCCGCGCCGCCCGCAGGACCGCCGCCCGGGGCGGCCACCGCTCCCAGGACTGGTGATCACCGCCCGGCTGTCGGTGCCGGGTCGTACGGTGGTTGCATGCGGCCCGTTTCCAAGATCGAACGTTCGGTGGCGCCCTTCGAGGTCGTCAGCTCCTACCAGCCCAGCGGTGACCAGCCCGCGGCCATCGCCGACCTCGAGCGGCGTGTCCGCGCGGGGGAGAAGGACGTCGTGCTCCTCGGTGCCACGGGCACCGGAAAGTCCGCCACCACCGCGTGGATGATCGAGAAGCTCCAGCGCCCCACCCTGGTGATGGCGCCGAACAAGACGCTGGCCGCCCAGCTGGCGAACGAGTTCCGCGAGCTCCTGCCGAACAACGCGGTGGAGTACTTCGTCTCGTACTACGACTACTACCAGCCCGAGGCGTACGTGCCGCAGTCGGACACGTACATCGAGAAGGACTCCTCCATCAACGAGGAGGTGGAGCGTCTCCGCCACTCCGCGACGAACTCCCTGCTCACCCGCAGGGACGTCATCGTGGTCGCCTCCGTCTCCTGCATCTACGGCCTCGGCACGCCACAGGAGTACGTGGACCGGATGGTCCCGCTGAAGGTCGGCGAGGAGTTCGACCGCGACAAGCTGCTCCGCCGCTTCGTCGACATCCAGTACACACGGAACGACCTGGCGTTCACCCGCGGCACCTTCCGCGTCCGCGGCGACACCATCGAGATCTTCCCGGTGTACGAGGAGCTGGCCGTCCGCATCGAGATGTTCGGCGACGAGATCGAGGCCCTCTCCACCCTCCACCCCCTCACCGGCGAGGTCATCAGCGAGGACCGCGAGCTGTACGTGTTCCCCGCCAGCCACTACGTCGCGGGCCCCGAGCGCATGGAGCGCGCGGTCAACGACATCGAGCGCGAGCTGGAGGGCCGCCTCGCCGAGCTCGACAAGCAGGGCAAGCACCTGGAGTCGCAGCGGCTGCGCATGCGGACCACGTACGACATCGAGATGATGCGCCAGATCGGCTCCTGCTCCGGCATCGAGAACTACTCGATGCACTTCGACGGCCGCGGGCCCGGCACCGCGCCCAACACCCTCCTCGACTACTTCCCCGAGGACTTCCTGCTCGTCATCGACGAGTCGCACGTCACCGTGCCGCAGATCGGCGCCATGTACGAGGGCGACGCCTCCCGCAAGCGGACCCTGGTCGACCACGGCTTCCGGCTGCCGTCCGCCCTGGACAACCGCCCTTTGAAGTGGGAGGAGTTCCAGGAGCGGATCGGCCAGACCGTCTACCTCTCCGCGACCCCGGGGACGTACGAGCTGTCCCGGGGCGACGGTTTCGTCGAGCAGATCATCCGCCCCACCGGCCTCGTCGACCCCGAGGTCGTCGTCAAGCCCACCGAGGGGCAGATCGACGACCTGGTCCACGAGATCCGGCTGCGCACGGAGCGCGACGAGCGGGTCCTCGTCACCACCCTCACCAAGAAGATGGCAGAGGACCTGACCGACTACTTCCTGGAACTCGGCATCCAGGTCCGCTACCTGCACAGCGACGTCGACACCCTGCGCCGCATCGAGCTGCTCCGCGAGCTGCGGGCCGGCGAGTACGACGTCCTCGTCGGCATCAACCTCCTCCGGGAGGGCCTCGACCTCCCCGAGGTGTCGCTCGTGGCGATCCTCGACGCCGACAAGCAGGGCTTCCTGCGTTCCGGGACCTCCCTGATCCAGACGATCGGCCGCGCCGCCCGAAACGTGTCGGGCCAGGTCCACATGTACGCGGACCGGATCACCCCGGCGATGGAGCAGGCCATCGACGAGACCAACCGGCGCCGCGAGAAGCAGATCGCGTACAACACGGAGCGGGGCATCGACCCGCAGCCGCTCCGCAAGAAGATCAACGACATCGTCGCGACCATCGCGCGCGAGGAGATCGACACCGAGGAACTGCTCGGCAGCGGCTACCGCCAGGCGAAGGAGGGCAAGGGCGCCAAGGCCCCCGTCCCCGCGCTCGCCGCCCACGGCGTCAAGGGCAAGGGCAGAGGCAAGGCCGGATCGACGGTGGAGCTCGGAGACCGGCCCGCCACGGAACTGGCCGCGATCATCGAGGAGATGACCGCCCGGATGCGCGCCGCCGCCGCCGAGCTGCAGTTCGAGGTGGCCGCCAGGCTCCGTGACGAAGTGGGAGACCTGAAGAAGGAGTTGCGCCAGATGAAGGAGGCGGGACTCGCCTGACCGGACGCGGTCCGGTGTGTTGCAAGACCGACACGAAACCGGACCGCGCCTCCTCGGTGTCAGTGGTGCTGCGTAGGGTGACGGACAACCGCACGCACCGGAACAGCGGGCGCGGGGAACGCTAACGAGAGGGGCATACGCGTGTCGGTCAACATGACCAAGGGGCAGGCCATCAGCCTGGAGAAGAAGGGCGGGGGCAACCTCACCCAGGTGCGGATGGGCCTCGGCTGGCAGGCCGCGCCGCGCCGCGGTCTCTTCGGTTCGCGGACCCGGGAGATCGACCTGGACGCCTCGGCTGTCCTCTTCGCCGACAAGCAGCCGGTCGACGTGGTCTTCTTCCGTCACCTGGTCAGTGACGACGGCTCGGTCAAGCACACCGGTGACAACCTCGTGGGCGGCGCCGGCCAGGGCGGCGACGACGAGGCGGTCCTCGTCGACCTGGAGCGGGTCCCGGTCCACATCGACCAGATCGTCTTCACGGTGAACTCCTTCACCGGCCAGACGTTCCAGGAGGTGCAGAACGCCTTCTGCCGCATCGTCGACGAGACGAACGGGCAGGAGCTCGCGCGCTACACCCTCGACGGCGGCGGCAACTACACCGCCCAGATCATGGCGAAGGTCCACCGGGTCGGCACCGGCTGGCAGATGACCGCCCTGGGCAACCCGGCCAACGGGCGCACCTTCCAGGACCTGATGCCCGCCATCCTGCCGCACCTGTAGACGGCCCGCGCGGCACGCACCACAGCTCCCGGAGGCGACAGGCCACCGGGAGCTGTCCCGCATGAACCACACGATCGCTTCACACCGAGCCCGGTAACGCTGAGGGGACAGAGTCGATGACGGCCGAGCTGGTCCGGGGGCAGAACCACCCCCTGCCCGACACCCGCCTTGAGATCCGGGTGTCGGCCGGTCACCCCGTCCTCGCCGGAGCCACCCTCGGCGACGAGCGGGGCAGGGTCCCGGGCGGGGAGTGGATCGCCCACCCCGGCTCGCCCTCCCTCCCCGGCGTCGACGTCTCCCGCGAGGCCGCCGCCGACCACCGGCTGACCGTCGACCTGGAGGCGGTCCCCGGCACCGTCCACCGCGTCTCGGTGCTCCTGGCCCTGCCGGCGGCGCGCACCGAGGGAGCCGCTCGGTTCGGAGCAGTCGCCGCGCCCTTCGTCGCCGTCGCCGGCGCCGACGGCGCCGAGATCGCCAGCTACACGATCACCGGTCTCGACAGCGAGTCCGCCGTCGTCGCCCTGGAGCTGTACCGGCGGCAGGGCGCCTGGAAGGTCCGTGCCATGGGCCAGGGGTACGAGGGCGGTCTCGCCGCGCTCCTCGGCGACCAGGGCCTGGAACGGGCCGCCGATCTGGCGGCGGCGATCCTGGAGACGGTCGCGCCGGCTCCGGCGCCGCCGCAGCGCGCCCCCGAGACGGAGCGCGTACGCCACACGGCACCGGTGCCGGCCACGAACCCGGCCCCGACCACCCCGGCGACACCGCCACCGCCCGCCACCGTGCCGGACACCGGCACCACCGCACCCACGACGCGCACGGGCGCGACCGCGCCGGCCACCCACACGGCCGCGCCCACGCCCGCGGCACACCCCGCGGCACCCACGACGGGCAGCGGCCCGCCCGTGCCAACGGCGGGCACCGACGCGACCGCACCCGTCACCGACCCGGCGGCTCCCGCGCCCGGGCCCGCGCACCCGACGGGCACCCACACCGGCGGCCCCATCGACTACGCCCACCCCCGCCGCCGGACCGCCCCCACGACCGAGCCCCGGCAGGCCCCGCCCGCGCCGGTCGCCGGGGACGCGTCGGGCTGGTCCATGGACGAGCGGCTGTACAACCAGGTGTGGGGCATGTTCGAGGACCTGGCCCGTACGGCCGCCGCCTACCGCAGCGCCTGCGACTTCGCGGAGTCCCGGCTCGACCGTGAGCTGGACCAGACCCTCTCCGACTACCGCGCCCGCGCCGACAGCGCCAACGACGCGGCCCGCGCGGCCGCCCGCGCCCGGCACGACGAGCTGGTGGAGCGGGCCCAGGCGGTCCTGGACCGGGACCTCGCGCAGCTCGTGGCCGAGTCCGAGGTCGTCGAACCGGCGCTTCCCGCCGCGTACGCCCGCTGGGACAACCCGGTCTGGCAGGCCTACCGCGTCCCGGCCGAGGAGCCGATGGCCGTCCGGCTCGGCGACCTCCACCTCCCCGAGCGGACGGATCTGCGGATCCCCATGCTCGTCCGGCTCCCCCTCGAGCGCGGCCTCTGGGTGGACAGCGGCCGTGGGCACTCGGAAGCCGCCGGTCTCCTCGACGAGACCGAGCTGCGGCGGTTCGCCCTGGACAGCGCGGTCGCGCACGCGGCCCGGCTGCTCGCGGCGCACCCGGCAGGGGCGTTCGCCCTCCATGTCGTCGACCCGGCGGGCGCGGGCGCCACCTCGCTCGCGCCGCTGGTGGAGTCGGGTGTCCTCGCGGCCCCGCCGGCCCGGGGCGCGGCCGGCGTCTCCGCGGTCCTCGAGCAGCTCACCGACCGGGTCGACCTGCTGCAGATGGCGGTGCGGGCCGGGGCGGCCGACGCCCTGCCGCCCGGTCTGGACGCGGCGCGGCAGCTTCTGCTCGTGCACGACTTCCCGCACGGCTTCGACGACAGGGCGGTCACCCGGCTGCGGTATCTCGCCGACGAGGGACCGTCGGTCGGCGTCCATCTGCTGATGGTCGCGGACCGGGAGGACGCGGCGGCGTACGGGCCCCTGCTCGACCCCCTGTGGCGTTCGCTGCTGCGGCTCACCCCCGTCCCGGACGACCACCTCGCCGATCCCTGGGTGGGCCACGCCTGGTCGTACGAGCCGCCGCTCGTTCCGCCGGGTAGCGGGGTGCTCCGTCAGGTGCTCGCGCAGGTGGCCGATGCTCGCCATGGAAAGCGTCCCTGACCTGCTCTTTTGGCTACTCTTTACCCTGCCCTTTACCTTCTCTTGGGTATTCGGGTAGTCTTCTTGGTGCGGAGGGGAGTACTCCCCAAGCGCGGCGTACCCGTCAGTACGGACGGATCCACGGTGATCCGATCCCGGGGCGTCGGCCCGGCGGCGTTCGTCCGTCGCCCGGGTGGAAGAGACCTCCGGCAGCGACGACGCTGATCAGTAGCCGTACGACGCCGGAGGCGCAGTGGACGTTTCAATGACCATGTGGGTCCTGACCATTCTCGGTCTGGGTGCCCTGATCGGTGCCGACTTCTTCATCGGGCGCAAGCCCCATGACGTGTCGGTCAAGGAAGCCGGAATCTGGACCATCGTCTGGATCGTCCTGGCCGCCCTCTTCGGGATCGGCCTGCTGATCTGGGGCAACAGCCAGGCGTCCGGCGAGTTCTTCGCGGGCTACATCACCGAGAAGTCGCTCAGCGTCGACAACCTCTTCGTCTTCGTCCTGATCATGGCGAAGTTCTCGGTCCCTTCGCACCTCCAGCAGCGCGTGCTCCTCGTGGGCGTGCTGATCGCCCTGGTGCTCCGTGCGATCTTCATCGCCGCGGGCGCGGCGATCATCGCCAGCTTCTCCTGGGTCTTCTACATCTTCGGCGCGTTCCTGATCTACACCGCCTGGAAGCTCATCCAGGAGGCGCGCTCCGACGACGAGGAGGACGAGTTTGAGGAGAACCGTCTCCTCAAGACCGTCGAGAAGAAGTTCGGCGTGGCCGACCGGTACCACGGCACCAAGCTGTTCATCCGGAACAACGGCAAGCGGATCATGACCCCGCTGATGGTCGTCATGCTCGCCATCGGCACCACGGACATCCTCTTCGCCCTCGACTCCATCCCGGCGATCTTCGGCCTCACCCAGGACCCGTACATCGTCTTCACCGCCAACGCCTTCGCCCTCATGGGTCTGCGGCAGCTGTACTTCCTGATCGGCGGCCTGCTCAAGAAGCTGGTCCACCTCAGCTACGGCCTGTCGGTGATCCTCGGCTTCATCGGCGTCAAGCTCGTGCTCCACGCCCTGCACGAGTCCGGGGTGCACGTCCCGGAGATCTCCATCCCGTTCTCGCTCGCGGTCATCTGCGGTGTCCTGGTCATCACCACGATCACCAGCCTCATCGCCTCCAAGAAGCAGGCGGAGCGGGAAGCCGCCGAGAGCGCGGCCGACGCCGACGGAGCCGAGAAGGACAGCATCGGCGCCTGACGCGGCGCACACGGCGACGGCCGGCCCGGGGAGAGCTCCCTGGGCCGGCCGTCGCCGTGTCCCCGGCCCCGCACGGGGCCGCTACGGGTCTACACCGGATCCAGATCGGCCACCGGCTCCGGGACGGCCCGCGCCGGCAGGGTCTCCGGGAGGAGGGCGAAGCAGCCCAGGCTGACGAGCGCCACCACGGTCAGATACGCGGCCACGCTCCAGGGCGGTCCTGAACCGCCGTCGGAGAGGGCGGTGGCGACGAGCGGGGTGAGCGCGCCGCCGAGCACCCCGGCGAGGTTGTAGCCGACGGCCGCGCCGGTGCAGCGGACGCGGGGCTCGTACAGCTCCGGGAGGTACGCGGCGACCACCGCGAACATGGTGATGAAGGCCAGCAGCGCGCCCAGGAAACCGAGGAACATCAGGAACGGCCGTCCCGTGTGCAACAGCGCCACCAGCGGGAACATCCAGAGCGCGGAGGCCGCGCACCCCGCGAGACAGAGCGGACGGCGGCCCCAGCGGTCGGCCAGGAGCGCCACGAAGGGGGTCGCCGCACCCTTGATCGCCACCGCCGCCATCACGCAGGTCAGCATCACCGTGCTGCTCACCCCGAGGTGCTCGGTGCCGTAGGCCAGGGCCCAGGTGGAGACCGTGTAGAAGGTGGCGTATCCGACCGCGAGGGCGCCGGCCGTCAGCAGGACGAGCCGCCAGTGGTCGCGGGCGACCTCGGCCAGCGGGGCGCCGGAGCGCTTCCCCGCCGCGGCCAGCTCCTCGAACTGCGGGGTCTCCGCGAGGGAGGAACGCAGTAGCAGTCCCGCCGCCGCGAGCAGGCCCGCCGCCCAGAACGGCACCCGCCAGCCCCAGGACCGGAACTCCGCGTCGCTGAGGCCCGCGGACAGCGCCAGCATCACCCCGTTCGCCAGGAGGAAGCCGATCGCCGGGCCGATCTGAGGGAAGCTCGACCAGAGCGCCCGCCGGTGCGCCGGGGCGTGCTCCGCGGTGAGCAGCACCGCCCCGCCCCACTCGCCGCCGAGCCCCAGGCCCTGGAGGAAGCGCAGGAGGAGCAGCAGCACGGGGGCGGCGATACCGAGCGTGGCGTACGTGGGGACGCAGCCGACCGCGACCGTGGCGCAGCCGGTCAGGAGCAGGGAGACCATGAGGACCGGGCGCCGGCCGTACCGGTCGCCGACGTGGCCGAAGAGGATCGAGCCGAGCGGACGGGCCACGAAGCCGACGGCGAAGGTGCCGAAGGCGGCGAGGGTCCCGGCGAGCGGGGAGAAGGTCGGGAAGAAGAGCGGACCCAGGACGAGGGCGGCGGCGGTCCCGTACACGAAGAAGTCGAAGAACTCGATGGCGGTGCCCACGAGCGAGGCCGCGGCGACCCGCGCCATCGACGGGGCGGCGGGGGCGGCGGGGGGAGCGGGAGGCGACGGAGAGTGACTGAGGCGCATGTGGCGCCAACTACCCGGCCGACCTCCCGGTTACGGGGGCGTGCGGGAGTGCGACGCTGCTCGGCCGCGCGCTCTCGGTCCCGCCGGGGATCACCAGCCGCGCTCGCGCCATGTCGCCAGGGACGGGCGCTCGTCACCGAGCGTGGTGTCCTTGCCGTGGCCCGGATAGATCCAGGACTCGTCGGGGAGCGCCGCGAACAGTTTGGTCTCCACGTCGTGGAGGAGGCTCGCGAAGGCCTCCGGGTCCTTCCGGGTGTTGCCCACGCCGCCGGGGAACAGGCAGTCGCCGGTGAAGACGTGCGGGTGGCCGTGCGGGTCGTCGTAGACGAGGGCGATCGAGCCCGGGGTGTGGCCGACCAGGCGGCGCGCGGTCAGTTCCACCCGCCCCACCCGGATCGTGTCGCCGTCCTCGACGGGCACGTCGGTCGCGACCGGGATGCCCTCCGCGTCGTACGCCCCCGCGTAGGTCACGGCGCCGGTCGCGGCGACCACCTCGGCGAGCGCCTGCCAGTGGTCGCCGTGCCGGTGGGTGGTGACGACGGCTCCGACACCGTCGTCACCGATCAGCGTGAGCAGCGTGTCGGCGTCGTTGGCCGCGTCGATCAGGAGCTGCTCGCCGGTGGCCCGGCAGCGCAGCAGATACGCGTTGTTGTCCATCGGGCCGACCGCGACCTTCGAGATCATCAGGTCCGTCAGCTCGTGCACGTCCGCCGGTCCGCCGACCTTCACCACTCCGCTGTACGTCATGTGTTCAGCTTAGGGGTGTTCAGAGCGCCGGGAGCGTCGGCAGCGGGCCGCCCTCCGTCGTGAGCGCGGAGCCGTCGCGGCGGCCGGCGAGCCAGCCGAGGAGGTCGGGGGCCGGGCCCGTGACGGTGACGTCGCCGGTCGGGCCGCCGGTCGTCCACGTCCCGCCGTCGTCGGACCTGAGGACCGTCGCGGGCACGCTCTCCAGGCCGCTGAAGCGGTCGGCGAGGAACGCGATCTCGCGGGTGACGAACTCCTCGGGCAGGTCTTCGAGCTCGTAGCCGACGCCCAGGTCGACGTGGTGCAGGTCCACCTCCACCCAGCGGCGGAAGGGGATCCGGGAGGCGCTGTCGGTGACGCCGTTGCGGAGCTCGACCGTCCGGCTCCAGTCGGCGGGCTCGGCGCCCACGGCGGCGAAGCGGGCGGCGGTCTCGCGCAGGTCGGCGAGGTGGACGGCCGGCGGCCGGGCGGAGTCGCGCTCGATGTCGGCGTCCCTGGTCGCGGCGTCGGGATACATGGGACGGCCCTGGAGGACGTTCACCAGGGCGTCGGCGTTACGGGCGACGTGGGCGAGCACGTGGCCCCGGGTCCAGCCGGGCAGCCGTGACGGCGCGGACGTCGCCGCGTTGTCCAGGGAGGCGGCCGCGTCCAGCAGTCTTTCGGTCGCTGCGCGGAGGTGAGCAAGGTCGCGTTCGTGGTCGATCATGGCGCCGACCCTAGTGCCGACCGGGGTCTCGCCACTCGTTCGGGTGAAGCGGTCTCCACGAGGCCGGAAATCGAATGTGCGTGCTATACGCTCGGAGGAAGCATCCGGCATCCTTGGTTGTTGGGTGTGTCAGGCACATCCGCTCTCTGAAGAAAGGTGCGGACCGGCGTGGCCGACCGTCTCATCGTCCGTGGCGCTCGTGAGCACAACCTCAAGAACGTCTCGCTCGACCTCCCGCGTGACTCCCTGATCGTCTTCACCGGGCTCTCGGGATCGGGCAAGTCCTCCCTCGCGTTCGACACGATCTTCGCCGAGGGGCAGCGCCGCTACGTCGAGTCGCTCTCCTCCTACGCCCGGCAGTTCCTCGGTCAGATGGACAAGCCGGACGTCGACTTCATCGAAGGTCTGTCGCCCGCCGTCTCCATCGACCAGAAGTCGACCTCGCGCAACCCGCGCTCGACGGTCGGCACCATCACGGAGGTCTACGACTACCTCCGGCTGCTCTTCGCCCGCATCGGCAAGCCGCACTGCCCCGAGTGCCGCCGGCCCATCTCCCGCCAGTCGCCGCAGGCCATCGTGGACCGCGTCCTGGAGCTGCCCGAGGGCAGCCGCTTCCAGGTGCTCTCCCCGCTCGTGCGCGAGCGGAAGGGCGAGTTCGTCGACCTCTTCGCCGACCTCCAGACCAAGGGCTACAGCCGCGCCCGGGTCGACGGCGTGACCGTACAGCTGAGCGAACCGCCGACGCTGAAGAAGCAGGAGAAGCACACGATCGAGGTGGTCGTCGACCGCCTGACGGTGAAGGAAGGCGCCAAGCGCCGCCTCACCGACTCGGTCGAGACCGCGCTCGGACTCTCCGGCGGCATGGTCGTGCTCGACTTCGTCGACCTCCCGGAGGACGACCCCGAGCGCGAGCGGATGTACTCGGAGCACCTCTACTGCCCGTACGACGACCTGTCCTTCGAGGAGCTGGAGCCGCGTTCCTTCTCCTTCAACTCGCCCTTCGGCGCCTGCCCCGACTGCACCGGCATCGGCACCCGCATGGAGGTCGACCCCGAGCTGATCGTCCCCGACGAGGACAAGTCCCTCGACGAGGGCGCCATCCATCCCTGGTCGCACGGACACACCAAGGAGTACTTCGGCCGGCTCATCGGCGGGCTCGCCCAGGCGCTCGGCTTCCGCACGGACATCCCGTACGCGGGGCTGCCGCAGCGCGCCAAGAAGGCCCTGATGCACGGCCACAAGACCCAGGTCGAGGTCCGCTACCGCAACCGCTACGGGCGGGAGCGGGCGTACACCACCCCGGCCTTCGAGGGCGCGGTCTCCTTCGTCAAGCGGCGTCACACCGAGGCCGAGAGCGACTCCAGCCGGGAGCGCTTCGAGGGCTACATGCGCGAGGTGCCCTGCCCCACCTGCGAGGGCACCCGCCTCAAGCCGATCGTCCTCGCGGTCACGGTGATGGAGAAGTCCATCGCCGAGGTCTCCGGAATGTCGATCAGCGACTGCGCCGAGTTCCTCGGCCGGCTGACACTCAGCGCGCGCGACAAGAAGATCGCCGAGCGGGTCCTCAAGGAGGTCAACGAGCGGCTGCGCTTCCTCGTCGACGTCGGCCTCGACTACCTCTCGCTCAACCGGGCCGCCGGCACCCTCTCCGGCGGCGAGGCCCAGCGCATCCGGCTCGCCACCCAGATCGGCTCGGGTCTGGTCGGCGTGCTGTACGTGCTCGACGAGCCGTCCATCGGCCTGCACCAGCGCGACAACCACCGGCTCATCGAGACCCTCGTCCGGCTCCGGGACATGGGCAACACGCTCATCGTCGTCGAGCACGACGAGGACACCATCAAGGTCGCGGACTGGGTCGTCGACATCGGCCCCGGCGCCGGTGAGCACGGCGGCAAGGTCGTCCACTCCGGCACCTTGAAGGAGCTCCTCGCCAACGAGGAGTCGATGACCGGGCAGTACCTGTCCGGGCGCCGGGCGATCCCCACGCCGGAGATCCGCCGCCCGGTGGACCCCGGGCGGCGGCTCACCGTGCACGGGGCCCGCGAGAACAATCTGCGGGACATCGACGTCTCCTTCCCGCTCGGTGTCCTCACCGCCGTCACCGGCGTCTCCGGCTCCGGCAAGTCGACCCTGGTCAACGACATCCTCTACACCCACCTGGCGCGCGAGCTGAACGGTGCCAAGTCGGTGCCCGGACGGCACACGCGCGTGGACGGCGACGATCTCGTCGACAAGGTCGTGCACGTCGACCAGTCCCCGATCGGCCGCACCCCGCGGTCGAACCCGGCGACGTACACCGGCGTCTTCGACCACGTCCGCAAGCTCTTCGCCGAGACGATGGAGGCCAAGGTCCGGGGCTACCTCCCCGGCCGGTTCTCCTTCAACGTCAAGGGCGGCCGCTGCGAGAACTGCTCCGGCGACGGCACGATCAAGATCGAGATGAACTTCCTCCCGGACGTCTACGTCCCGTGCGAGGTCTGCCACGGCGACCGGTACAACCGGGAGACCCTGGAGGTCCACTACAAGGGCAAGTCCATCGCCGAAGTCCTGAACATGCCGATCGAGGAGGCCCTCGACTTCTTCGAGGCCGTCCCGACCATCTCGCGCCATCTGCGCACGCTCAACGAGGTCGGCCTCGGGTACGTCCGGCTCGGGCAGTCCGCGCCGACGCTCTCGGGCGGTGAGGCACAGCGCGTGAAGCTCGCCTCCGAGCTCCAGAAGCGCTCGACGGGCCGCACGGTCTACGTCCTGGACGAGCCGACCACCGGTCTGCACTTCGAGGACATCTCGAAGCTGATCAAGGTGCTGTCCGGACTGGTCGACAAGGGCAACTCGGTGATCGTCATCGAGCACAACCTCGATGTCATCAAGACCGCGGACTGGCTCATCGACATGGGCCCCGAGGGCGGCAACGGCGGCGGTCTGGTCGTCGCCGAGGGCACCCCCGAGGAGGTCGCCTCGGTGTCCACCAGCCACACCGGCAAGTTCCTCCGCGAGATCCTCGGCGCGGACCGGGTCAGCGACGCCGGAAGGACCGTCCCCGCCGCCCGCGGGGCGAAGAAGACGGCGGCGAAGAAGGCCCCCGCCAAGAAGGCCACCACCGCCAAGGCCGCCGCGCCGGCGAAGAGGACGGCTGCCAAGGCGACCGCGACGAAGGCCGCCGCCAAGAAGGCGACGACCCGGGCCCGCAAGGCCTGACGCCCGAGGCAGGGCCCCCGCCCAGGGGCCCTGCCGCCCGGTCCCGCACGCCGCCGAGAAGGGGACGACCCGGGCCCGCGAGCCCTGCCGCACGCCCGCCCACGGCCAGGGCCCGGACGACGGGGTCCGCGGACCCGCCGGTATCGTCGGTTCGGTCACGCCTTGCCCCGATCCACCGTGGAGCTTTCATGTCCGGCCAGTCCAGCCGCCGCACCGTCCTGAAAGGCGCCGCCCTCGCCGGTGCCGCCGGGCTGGGAGTCGCCGCCTGCTCCACCGAGTCCAAGCTCGGCCATGCCGGGGTCCCGACCCCGACCGCCCCGGTCGCCCTCGGCGCCCCGGACGAGGTCCCCGTCGGCGGCGCCAGGCTCTACCGCGAGCAGCGGCTCCTGGTGAGCTGCCCGGCCGAGGGCCGGTACAAGGCGTTCAGCGCCCAGTGCACCCACGCCGGCTGCGTCCTCGACAAGATCGAGGACAACGAGGGCAACTGCCCCTGCCACGGCAGCCGTTTCGACGTCACGACCGGCAAGGCCCTCAAGGGCCCGGCCACCGTGCCGCTCCCCGAGGTCCCGATCCGCGTCGAGAACGGCAAGCTGGTCGCGGGCCCCGAGGCCGCGCCCCGGACCTAGGCAGGGCCGGGCCCCGGGACCGCGCCCCGGACCCAGGCCGGGCCCCGGCCCCCCGGGCCCCGAGCTCCCTCCCACCGGGTTCCGCCAACGAGCGGGCCCGGCCGGAGTGTCGGTGCCCGCCAGTAGGGTGGGGACCATGGCAGACCCCTCCAGCTACCGCCCCAAGCCGGGTCAGATCCCCGACTCCCCGGGGGTCTACAAGTTCCGCGACGAGCACCGCCGGGTGATCTACGTGGGAAAGGCGAAGTCCCTGCGCCAGCGGCTCGCCAACTACTTCCAGCCGCTCACGAGCCTGCACCCGCGCACGGCCACCATGGTGACCACCGCCGCATCCGTGGAGTGGACCGTCGTCTCGACCGAGGTCGAGGCGCTCCAGCTGGAGTACTCCTGGATCAAGGAGTACGACCCCCGGTTCAACGTGAAGTACCGGGACGACAAGAGCTACCCGTACCTCGCGGTGACCATGAACGAGGAGTTCCCGCGCGTCCAGGTCATGCGCGGCCACAAGAAGAAGGGCGTGCGCTACTTCGGGCCGTACGCGCACGCGTGGGCGATCCGCGAGACCGTCGACCTGATGCTGCGGGTCTTCCCGGTGCGGACGTGCTCCGCCGGGGTGTTCCGGAACGCGACCTCGGCCGGCCGCCCCTGCCTCCTCGGCTACATCGGCAAGTGCTCGGCGCCCTGCGTCGGCCGGGTCACCCCCCAGGAGCACCGCGAACTCGCCGAGGAGTTCAGCGACTTCATGGCCGGCCGTACCGGTACGTACATCCGCCGTCTCGAGAAGCAGATGATGCTGGCGGCCGAGGACATGGAGTACGAGAAGGCCGGGCGGCTCCGCGACGACATAGGGGCCCTGCGCCGGGCCATGGAGAAGAGCGCGGTCGTGCTCGCCGACGCCACCGACGCCGACCTGATCGCCCTCGCCGAGGACGAGCTGGAGGCCGCCGTGCAGATCTTCCACGTGCGCGGCGGGCGCGTCCGCGGCCAGCGCGGCTGGGTCACCGACAAGGTCGAGGCCGTCGACACCGCCGGGCTCGTCGAGCACGCCATCCAGCAGCTGTACGGCGAGGAGAGCGGCGACACGGTCCCCAAGGAGGTCCTGGTCCCCGCGCTGCCGGACGACGCGGAGGCCGTCACCGCCTGGCTCTCCGGCCGCCGCGGTGCCAACGTCTCGCTGCGCGTCCCGCAGCGCGGCGACAAGAAGGACCTGATGGAGACCGTCGCGCGCAACGCCCAGCAGGCGCTCGTGCTGCACAAGACGAAGCGTGCCAGCGATCTGACCACCCGCTCCCGGGCCCTGGAGGAGATCGCCGAGGCCCTGGACCTGGACTCGG
This sequence comes from Streptomyces sp. NPDC058671, assembly GCF_042716475.1. Classification (NCBI taxonomy): domain Bacteria; kingdom Bacillati; phylum Actinomycetota; class Actinomycetes; order Kitasatosporales; family Streptomycetaceae; genus Streptomyces; species Streptomyces sp. NPDC058671. Next base: position 201,469 of record NZ_JBHXSA010000013.1, read on the forward strand.
CGCCGCTGCGGATCGAGTGCTTCGACATCTCCCACCTCCAGGGCGAGGACGTGGTCGCCTCGATGGTGGTCTTCGAGGACGGGCTGCCGCGGAAGAGCGAGTACCGCCGCTTCCAGATCAAGGGCTTCGAGGGCCAGGACGACGTCCGGTCCATGCACGAGGTGATCGGCCGCCGGTTCCGCCGCTATCTCGCCGAGAAGGAGAAGACCGGGGAATGGGACCTGTCCGCCGACGGCGGGGGACAGGACCCCGAGGACATCGTCGACGGCCCGGAGGAGAGCGGCGGGCCCAAGCGCTTCGCGTACCCGCCGCAGCTCGTCGTGGTCGACGGCGGACAGCCCCAGGTCGCCGCGGCCCGGCGCGCCCTCGACGAACTCGGCATCGACGACATCGCGGTCTGCGGGCTCGCCAAGCGCCTGGAGGAGGTGTGGCTGCCCGGCGACGACGACCCGGTGGTGCTGCCCCGCTCCAGCGAGGGCCTCTACCTGCTCCAGCGGGTGCGTGACACGGCTCACGACTTCGCCATCCGCTACCAGCGGTCCAAGCGGACGAAACGTATCCGGACCAGCCCCCTCGATGTGGTCCCGGGCCTCGGCGACACCCGGAAACGCGCGTTGATCAAGCATTTCGGCTCGGTGAAACGGCTGCGACAGGCGACAATCGAGCAGATCTGCGAGGTACCCGGCATGGGCCGCAAGACCGCGGAGGCGGTCGTCGTGGCCCTCGCCCAGGCGGCCCCGGCCGCACCCGCCGTGAACACGGCGACAGGAGAGATCATGGAAGACGACGGGGGCGGCACGGCATGACCGCGCACGAGCAGGACCGCAACGAAGAGCAAGACCAGCACGACCGAGAAGACGGAGCAGGACACGTGAGTACGGGCACGAAGGAGACCCCCGGCGACAACGGCGCCGAGGCGGCCATCCCCGAACTGGTGATCATCTCCGGCATGTCCGGAGCCGGCCGGTCCACCGCGGCGAAGTGTCTGGAGGACCTCGGCTGGTTCGTCGTGGACAACCTGCCGCCCGCGCTGATCCCCACCATGGTGGAGCTCGGCGCCCGCTCCCAGGGCAACGTCGCCAGGATCGCCGTCGTCGTCGACGTCCGCGGCCGGCAGTTCTTCGACAACCTCAGGGAGTCCCTCGCCGACCTCGACGCCAAGCAGGTCACCCGCCGGATCGTCTTCCTGGAGTCGTCCGACGACGCCCTGGTCCGGCGCTTCGAGTCGGTCCGCAGGCCGCACCCGCTCCAGGGCGACGGCCGGATCACCGACGGCATCGCCGCGGAGCGCGACCTGCTGCGCGAACTGCGCGGCGACGCCGACCTGGTCATCGACACCTCCAGCCTCAACGTCCACGAACTCCGGGCCAAGATGGACGCCCAGTTCGCCGGGGACGAGGAGCCCGAGCTGCGGGCCACCGTGATGTCCTTCGGGTTCAAGTACGGCCTGCCGGTCGACGCCGACCTCGTCGTCGACATGCGCTTCCTGCCGAACCCGCACTGGGTCCCCGAGCTGCGCCCCTTCACCGGCCTCAACGAGGAGGTGTCGAACTACGTCTACAACCAGCCCGGCGCCAAGGAGTTCCTCGACCGCTACACCGAGCTGCTCCAGCTGATCGCCGCGGGCTACCGGCGCGAGGGCAAGCGGTACGTGACCGTCGCCGTGGGCTGCACCGGCGGCAAGCACCGCTCCGTGGCCACCGCCGAGCGGCTCGCCGCCCGCATCGCCGCCGAAGGGGTCGAGACCGTCGTCGTGCACCGGGACATGGGGCGCGAGTGAAGCCGTACCGCCGGCGTGCCTCCACCCTCGTGGCGCGGCGCACGCTCCGCAGGCGGGGGACCCAGCCCAAGGTGGTCGCCCTGGGCGGGGGCATGGGCCTCTCGGCCTCCCTCGCCGCGCTCCGCCGGATCACCGGCGATCTCACGGCCGTCGTCACCGTCGCCGACGACGGCGGCTCCAGCGGCCGGCTCCGGGAGGAGCTCGGCGTGCTGCCCCCGGGGGACCTCCGCAAGGCGCTCGCCGCGCTCTGCGGCGACGACGACTGGGGCCAGACCTGGGCCCGGGTGATCCAGCACCGCTTCCAGTCCAAGGGCGAGATGCACGGCCACGCCGTGGGCAACCTGCTGATCGTCGCCCTCTGGGAGCAGCTCGGTGACCCCGTGCAGGCCCTCGACCTGGTGGGCCGGCTGCTCGGCGCCCACGGCCGGGTGCTGCCGATGTCCGCCGTGCCCCTGGAGCTCCAGGCGCTGGTCAAGGGCCACGACCCGGAGCGGCCGGACGACGTGGACACCGTGCGCGGGCAGGCGACCGTGGCGCTCACCCCCGGCGAGGTGCAGTCCGTCCACCTCGTGCCGAACGACCCGCCGGCGGTGCCGGAGGCGGTCGCGGCGGTCCTGGACGCGGACTGGGTGGTCCTCGGACCCGGCTCCTGGTTCTCCTCGGTGATCCCGCACCTCCTGGTGCCCGAGCTGCTCGACGCCCTGGTCGAGACGAAGGCCCGGAAGGTGCTCTCGCTGAACCTCGCGCCGCAACCCGGAGAAACCGAGGGCTTCTCACCGCAGCGTCATTTGGAGGTTTTGGGACGACACGCCCCTAAACTCGCCCTGGACGTGGTGCTGGCCGACGAGGCCGCCGTGCCCGATCGCGAGTCCCTCTCCGATGCCGCCAAGCGGCTCGGTGCCGCGGTCGAGCTGGCGCCGGTGGCCGGGTCCGACGGCTCCGCGAAGCATGACCCGGAGCTGTTGGCCGCCGCGTACGACCGTATTTTTCGGATGCATGGAAGGATCGGCCCATGGCGATGACGGCAGCGGTGAAGGACGAGATCTCCCGGCTTCCCGTCACCCGGACCTGCTGCAGGAAGGCAGAGGTCTCGTCGATCCTGCGGTTCGCGGGCGGGCTGCACCTGGTGAGCGGCCGCATCGTGATCGAGGCGGAGCTCGACACCGCGATGGCGGCCCGCCGCCTCAAGCGGGACATCCTGGAGATCTTCGGGCATAGCTCGGAGCTCATCGTGATGGCCCCCGGCGGTCTGCGGCGCGGCTCGCGGTTCGTGGTGCGGGTGGTGGCCGGAGGCGACCAGCTGGCCCGGCAGACGGGTCTGGTGGACGGACGGGGCCGCCCCATCCGGGGTCTGCCCCCGCAGGTGGTCTCCGGGGCGACCTGTGACGCGGAGGCGGCCTGGCGGGGCGCCTTCCTCGCGCACGGATCGCTGACCGAGCCCGGCCGCTCCTCCTCCCTGGAGGTGACCTGCCCGGGTCCGGAGGCCGCGCTCGCCCTGGTCGGCGCGGCGCGGCGGCTCTCCATCGCGGCGAAGGCCCGCGAGGTACGGGGTGTGGACCGGGTCGTCGTCCGCGACGGCGACGCGATCGGCGCCCTCCTCACCCGCCTCGGCGCGCACGAATCGGTGCTCGCCTGGGAGGAGCGGCGGATGCGGCGCGAGGTCCGCGCCACCGCCAACCGCCTGGCCAACTTCGACGACGCCAACCTGCGCCGTTCGGCCCGCGCCGCGGTCGCCGCCGGGGCCCGGGTGCAGCGCGCCCTGGAGATCCTCGGCGAGGAGGTGCCCGAGCACCTCGCGGCGGCCGGCCGGCTCCGCATGGAGCACAAGCAGGCCTCCCTGGAGGAGCTGGGCGCGCTCGCCGACCCGCCGCTGACCAAGGACGCGGTGGCCGGCCGGATCCGCCGGCTGCTCGCGATGGCCGACAAGCGGGCGCAGGACCTGGGGATCCCCGGGACCGAGTCCAACCTGAGCGAGGAGCTCGACGACAGCCTCGTCGGCTGATCCGTACGGAAGCGTGAACTCCGGGCTGCCGGTGCCTTTCTGAGGCGCCGGCAGCTTTTCGCGTACGCCCGCGAGGCACCCTTGACAGGCCCATGGGCGCCCATGAGCCTGGCGTCTGTTCACCTTCGTGGCAGACGACAACAAGGGGGGCTCATGAGACGCAGAGCGAGATCGATCCTCGCCGCGGCTTCACTGCTGATCGCTGGAGTGGCGATGGCACCCGTCGCCGGAGCGCAGCAGAACGACCGGGACGGCGGTGACGCCCTCTCCGTATGGCGGGCCGAGGTCACCAAGGAGCAGGTCCCGCTGCTCCTGGAGGCCGGCGCCGACGCCCACGAGATGACCGAGCGGGTGCCCGAGAAGGGCTCCGCGACGGTCGAGCTCTTCCTCACCGGCCGACAGGCAGGACAGCTGCGCGGCCAGGGTGTCGAGCTCGCCGAGCATCACCTCTCCGCCCAGGCCGAGAAGCGGGTGGCCGCCGCGGGGGACGGTGTCTTCCGCCCGTACGGCGGGCCGAACGGCCTCAAGCAGGAGATCCTCGACACCGCCCGGGCCAACCCCGGGATCACCAAGGTCGTCTCCCTCGGCAAGACCCTCAGGGGCCAGGACATCCTCGCCCTCAAGGTCAGCAAGGGTGCCCAGCGCGTCAAGGACGGCTCGAAGCCCGCGACCCTGTACATGTCCAACCAGCACGCGCGCGAGTGGATCACGCCGGAGATGACCCGGCGGCTGCTCCACCACTACCTGGACGGGTACGGCAAGGACGAGCGGATCACCCGGATCGTCGACTCCACCGAGCTGTGGTTCGTGCTCTCCGCCAACCCGGACGGCTACGACCACACGCACGCCGACCCCGCGAACCGGCAGTGGCGCAAGAACCTCCGTGACAACGACGGCGACGGCAGGATCGCCCCGGGCGACGGCGTCGACCTCAACCGCAACTTCGCCTACAAGTGGGGCTACGACAACGAGGGTTCGTCGCCCGACCCGGCCGACGAGACCTTCCGCGGCAAGGGCCCCATGTCGGAGCCCGAGACCAAGGCCATCGACGCCTTCCAGAAGCGCATCGGCTTCGCGTACGGCATCAACTACCACTCGGCCGCCCAGCTGATCCTCTACGGCGTCGGCTGGCAGGTCGCCACCGACACCCCCGACGACGTGGCCCTCAAGGCCCTCGCCGGCACGCCGCAGAAGCCCGCCGTGCCCGGCTACCGGCCGCAGGTCTCCTCGGAGCTGTACATCACCAACGGCGAGGCGGACGGACACGCCGCCAACGTCAACGGGACGCAGATGTTCACCCCGGAGATGTCGACCTGCGCCACCGCCTCCCGGGTCGACCCGAACGACGCCTGGAACCCCGCCGACTGCGCCTCCGTCTTCACCTTCCCCGACGACGAGAAGCTGATCCAGGCCGAGTTCGCCAAGAACATCCCCTTCGCGCTCGCCGTCGCCGAGACCGCCGCCCACCCGGACCGGCCCGTCTCTCCCGTCGGCGTCGACGCCCCCGACTTCACCCCGAAGACCTTCACCACCTCCTACGCCCGCGGCGAGGAGCAGGAGGTCGCCGTCACCGCCCGCAAGTCCCTGCGCGGCAAGACCCTGAAGTACCGGATCAACGGCGGCCGCACCCACAGCGAAGGGCTCGACGCCTGGAAGGGCGGCGAGACCTTCGGCGGCGAGGACAACCTCTACTTCGACGAGTACCGCGCCGAGATCGAGGACGCCGAGCCCGGCGACTCCGTCGAGGTCTGGTTCACCGCCCGCACGCGCGAGGGCCGGACCACCACCTCCGCCCCCTTCACGTACAGGGTGGCCGAGCGCCCCCGCGGTGACGTGCTCGTCCTCGCCGACGAGGGCGGCACCGCCGCCGCCCGGCACACCGCCGCCTATGTGAAGGCGCTCGCCGACAACGGCCGCAAGGCCGCCGTCTGGGACGTCGCCACCCAGGGCACCCCGGACGCCCTCGGCGTCCTCTCCCACTTCCGTACCGTCGTCTGGTACACCGGCGCCGAGCGGCCCTCCGGGTCCACCCAGCTCGCCGTCCGCGCCTACCTCAACGAGGGCGGCAAGCTGATCAACGCCGGGGAGAAGTCCGGCGGACTCACCCGGGTCGGCCTGGCCGAGACCAACGACTTCGCCCAGTACTACCTCGGCGCCTACCACCGCGCCGGCCTCGGGAACCCGCCCGCCTTCGCCGGCACCGGCGCCTTCGCGGGCGTCGGCGCGACGCTCGGCGCCGCCGCCGACAACCCCCTCGACAACGCGGGCGCGTACACCGTCACCTCCGACACGCTGAAGCCGAAGGAGTTCCCGCAGTTCGCGAGCAGCGCCTCCGCCGGTGACTACCCGGGCGTTCGCACCCCCTTCGAGCCCGCGGAGGGCGAGACCTTCGTGGCCGTCAAGCACGCCGACGACACCTGGGCCCGGCTCAGCAGGACCGTCGACCTCACCGGCGTCGCCGCCGGAGCCGCACCGCGCCTGGACTTCCAGATCAGCTACGACACCGAGCCCGGCTACGACAACCTCGTCGTCGAGGCCCACACCGTCGGCCAGGACGACTGGACCACCCTGCCGGACACCAGGGGCGGCACGTCCAGCGAGCCCCCCGCCGACTGCGGCGAGGGCTACTACGTCCGGGGCCACCCCTTCCTCGCCCACTACCTCACCGTCGGCGAGGACGGCTGCTCGGCCACCGGCACCACCGGCTCCTGGAACGCCTTCACCGGCCCCTCCAACGGCTGGCGGCAGGCCTCCGTCGACCTGAGCGCCTGGGCGGGCAAGCAGGTCGAACTGTCCATCTCGTACGTCTCCGACCCCGGCACCGGCGAGACGGGTGCCTTCGTCGACGACACCCGCCTCGTCATCGGCTCCACCACCGAGGCGGAGGGCTTCGAGACCTCCCTCGGCGCGTGGACCGTCCCCGGCGCCCCGGCCGGCAGCCCCGGCAACGGCGCCGACTGGACGCGCTCCGCGGCCCTCTTCCACTCCCAGGCCGCGGTCACCACGCGTGACACCGTCCTCCTCGGCTACGGCCTGGAGCACGTGACCGGCGCGTCCGAGCGGGCACGACTCGTCGGCCGCGCTCTCGGGACGCTCCGCCGCTGACGGAGAGTAGTGGGGACAAAGGTCCCATGACGGCCCGTACCCGCTGGTAGGTACGGGCCGTCAGCCGTTTTCCCTCACTTTCCGGGCATGTGCGGATGCGGCCGATGTCACTCCCGGGCGCCTGTGGGGGTAGGGTCGTAAGCGGTCGGGGACATCCCAAAAAACAAAAATCTCGCCGGCGTCGAGCACTCCGGCGTACCTAACGAGGAGATCGGTTCGTGACGATCCGCGTAGGCATCAACGGCTTTGGCCGCATCGGCCGGAACTACTTCCGCGCGCTCCTTGAGCAGGGTGCGGACATCGAGATCGTGGCTGTCAACGACCTGGGTGACACCGCCACCACGGCCCACCTGCTCAAGTACGACACCATTCTGGGCCGCTTCAAGGCCGAGGTCACCCACACCGCCGACACCATCACGGTCGACGGCCACACCATCAAGGTGCTCTCCGAGCGCAACCCGGCCGACATCCCCTGGGGCGAGCTGGGCGTCGACATCGTCATCGAGTCGACCGGCATCTTCACCAAGAAGGCCGACGCCGAGAAGCACATCGCCGGTGGCGCCAAGAAGGTCCTCATCTCGGCTCCGGCCTCCGGCGAGGACATCACCATCGTCATGGGCGTCAACCAGGACAAGTACGAGCCGGCGCAGCACCACGTCATCTCGAACGCGTCCTGCACCACCAACTGCGTCGCGCCGATGGCGAAGGTTCTCGACGAGAACTTCGGCATCGTCAAGGGCCTGATGACCACGGTCCACGCCTACACCAACGACCAGCGCATCCTGGACTTCCCGCACAAGGACCTGCGCCGCGCCCGCGCCGCCGCGGAGAACATCATCCCGACCACGACGGGCGCCGCCAAGGCCACCGCCCTGGTCCTCCCGCAGCTCAAGGGCAAGCTGGACGGCATCGCCATGCGCGTCCCGGTCCCGACCGGGTCCGCCACCGACCTGGTCGTCACCCTCGACCGCGAGGTCACCAAGGACGAGGTCAACGCCGCGTTCAAGAAGGCCTCCGAGGACGGCGACCTGAAGGGCGTCCTGGTCTACACCGAGGACCCGATCGTCTCCTCCGACATCGTCAGCGACCCGGCGTCCTGCACCTTCGACGCCTCCCTGACCATGGTCCAGGACGGCAGCACGGTCAAGATCCTCGGCTGGTACGACAACGAGTGGGGCTACTCCAACCGTCTCGTCGACCTCACGGTCTTCGTCGGCGGCCAGCTCTAAGCTTCAGGGCGGGCTTTCGATGAGAGCAGGGCTCGGGCAGCGCAACGCCGCGCTGTGCGAGCCCTGTTCGTGTGCTCCACCGCGTACCAAGGAGTCAGTTAACAGATGAAGACGATCGACGAGCTTCTCCACGAGGGCGTCGAAGGCAAGCGCGTGTTCGTCCGCGCCGACCTCAACGTGCCGCTCGACGGCACCACCATCACCGACGACGGCCGCATCCGCGCCGTCGTCCCCACGGTCAAGGCACTCGCCGACGCGGGTGCCCGTGTCGTGGTCGCCTCGCACCTGGGCCGCCCCAAGGGCGCCCCGGATCCGGCGTTCTCGCTCGCCCCGGCCGCCGCGCGACTCGGCGAACTGCTGGGTACCGAGGTGGCCTTCGCGACGGACACGGTCGGCGACTCCGCCACCGCCACCGTCGCCGGCCTCGTCGACGGCCGGGTGGCCGTCATCGAGAACCTCCGCTTCAACGCGGGCGAGACCTCCAAGGACGACGCCGAGCGCGGCGCCTTCGCGGACCGACTGGCCGCCCTCGCCGACCTGTACGTCGGTGACGGCTTCGGCGCCGTGCACCGCAAGCACGCCTCGGTCTTCGACCTCCCGGCGCGCCTGCCGCACGCCGCCGGCTACCTCATCGCCACCGAGGTCGGCGTCCTGAGGAAGCTGACGGACGACGTCCAGCGCCCCTACGTGGTCGCGCTCGGCGGGGCCAAGGTCTCCGACAAGCTCGGTGTGATCGACCACCTCCTGGACAAGGCCGACCGCATCCTCATCGGCGGCGGCATGGCGTACACCTTCCTCAAGGCCCAGGGCCACGAGGTCGGCATCTCGCTGCTCCAGGAGGACCAGGTCCCCGCGGTCCAGGACTACCTGAAGCGCGCCGAGGAGCGCGGCGTGGAGTTCGTCCTCCCCGTCGACGTCCTCGTCTCTCCCGAGTTCCCCGACCTGAAGACCAAGGCTCCGGCCCATCCCACCACGGTCGCCGCGGACGCCATCCCGGCGGACGAGGAGGGCCTGGACATCGGTCCGGAGACCCGTAAGCTCTACGCCTCGAAGGTCGCCGACGCCGGCACCGTCTTCTGGAACGGTCCGATGGGCGTCTTCGAGCACCCCGACTACGCCGAGGGCACCAGGGCCGTCGCCCAGGCGCTCGTCGACTCTCCGGCCTTCACGGTGGTCGGTGGTGGCGACTCCGCCGCCGCCGTCCGCATCCTGGGCTTCGACGAGAAGGCATTCGGCCACATTTCGACCGGCGGCGGCGCCTCCCTCGAGTACCTCGAGGGCAAGACGCTTCCCGGCCTCGCCGCACTGGAGGGCTGACCCCCACATGAGCACTCGCACCCCGCTGATGGCGGGCAACTGGAAGATGAACCTCAACCACCTCGAGGCCATCGCCCACGTCCAGAAGCTCGCCTTCGCCCTGACCGAGAAGGACTACGACGCCTGTGAGGTCGCGGTCCTGGTCCCCTTCACCGACCTGAGGTCGGTGCAGACCCTGATCGACGGTGACAAGCTCAAGATCAAGTACGGCGCCCAGGACATCTCGGCGCACGACTCCGGTGCCTACACCGGCGAGATCTCGGGCCTGATGCTGTCCAAGCTGAAGTGCGCCTACGTGGCCGTCGGCCACTCCGAGCGCCGCCAGTACCACGCCGAGGACGACGAGGTCTGCAACGCCAAGGTGAAGGCCGCCTTCAAGCACGGCGTGACCCCGATCCTCTGCGTCGGCGAGGGTCTGGACATCCGCAAGGCCGGCCAGCAGGTCGAGTACACCCTCGCCCAGCTCGACGGAGGCCTGAAGGACGTCCCGGCCGAGCAGGCCGAGTCCATCGTGATCGCGTACGAGCCGGTGTGGGCCATCGGCACCGGCGAGGTCGCCACCCCCGAGGACGCCCAGGAGGTCTGCGGGGCCATCCGCGGCCGCCTCGCGGAGCTGTACTCGCAGGAACTGGCCGACAAGGTCCGCATCCAGTACGGCGGCTCGGTCAAGGCCGGCAACGTCGCCGCGATCATGGCGCAGCCGGACGTCGACGGCGCCCTCGTGGGCGGCGCGGCGCTCGACGCCGACGAGTTCGTCAAGATCGCGCGCTTCCGCGACCAGTGAGTATGCGGTAGCGCAGTTACGTCGTACCCTTGCGGGGGTCGGGCAGGTGCCCGGCCCCCGTCCGTATAAGTCCGAGGAAGTTGGTCCAGCCGTGGTTATGGGGTTCTCGATCGCCCTGCTCGTCTTCAGCGGCCTCTTGATGCTGCTCGTGCTGATGCACAAGGGGAAGGGCGGCGGTCTCTCCGACATGTTCGGTGGCGGCATGCAGTCCTCCGTCGGTGGCTCCTCGGTCGCCGAGCGCAACCTGGACCGCATCACCGTCGTGGTGGGTCTGCTCTGGTTCGCCTGCATTGTGGTACTTGGTCTGCTGATGAAGTTGGACGGGTAACTCCAATCACTGGACGCGCGTTGGGCCTTACGTAGACTGGGGCATCTTCGAGCACCATCACGCAGGGAGTTACGACCGTGGCAAGTGGCAACGCGATCCGGGGAAGCCGGGTCGGAGCGGGGCCGATGGGTGAGGCCGAGCGTGGCGAGTCGGCGCCGCGCGCCCGCATCTCCTTCTGGTGCTCGAACGGGCACGAGACCCAGCCGAGCTTCGCCAGCGACGCGCAGGTCCCGGAGACCTGGGACTGCCCGCGCTGCGGCTTCCCGGCAGGACAGGACCGGGACAATCCGCCGGACCCGCCGCGCACGGAGCCGTACAAGACCCACCTCGCCTATGTGCGTGAGCGACGCAGCGACGCGGACGGCGAGGCGATCCTCGCCGAGGCGCTCGCCAAGCTGCGCGGCGAGATCTGAACGTGGTGTGACGATGTGACGAACGGGCCTCGGCCGCGAACTGGTTT
>NZ_JBHXSA010000014.1:0-19377 GCF_042716475.1 Streptomyces sp. NPDC058671
CGCGTGAGGGGGTGGCCCGTCGGACGGGCCACCCCCTCACGCGTGTCCGCGGGGTGTCACATGCGGAAACGGGCCGCGTTGCCGCGGTCGGTGTCCTGGTAGCCGACGACCGACTCGTCGAGGAGCGTGGCGATGCGCGCCAGGTCCTGGTTCATGCCGGCCATGTCGCGGGTGAGGCGGTCCTGGGTCTCGCGGTACGCGATCTTGGCCTCACCCTCCCAGTTGCTGGCGACGCGGTTGACCTCGGCCATGAGGTCGTCGAGCTTCTGGGTGAGGGTGGTGGAGGTCAGGCGGGTGTCGGCCGCCGCCTGGGTCACCGTGTCGTAATTGACCGCAGTGGTCATGGTGTTGACTCCTGAGTGAGAGTGGCGCGGAGGTGTGGTCGAGTGGCTCAGACGCCGAGGATGGCGCTCTGGTTGCCGCCGCCACCGGCGCCGCCGCCGGCGTCCATCGTGCGGAAGGACCGCAGACGGTCCTCCTCCTCGCGCGAGAAGCCGTCGGCGCTCATGCGCATCATCTCTTCGAGCTTGGAGAGCTCCTGGCGCATGCTGCGCAGGCGCTGGTTCAGGTCGTTCTGGACCCGGTCGTACTCCTTGCTCGCAGCGCCCTGCCAGCCCGCCTGGACGCGGTCGACCACGCCGTTGAGGTTGGTGATGCGGGACTGGAGCTCGTCGGAGAAGTCCTGGATCCGGCCGGCGAGCTTGACTTGTTCGGCACTGGTTACGTTCAGGTCTTTCGACATCTTGCCCCTTCTTCCTTCGGTGGCGTCGACGGCTCGGCCGTCGGGCCCTCCGTTCGTGATGCGGACGGGAATCTTCTGATGCCGCCCCCGTGCTGGGCTCGCACTGCCGTGCGCCCCGCGGTCACTTTAGCCATTGGCGGCGGCAGTTCCAACTGCAAAGGGCAGTCCGGATACTTGACCGGTACGCGGGTCAACGGGCGCCCCTCCGGCGGCGGCTGTCGCGGATCACGGTGGCGGTTCCGGCGACCACCGCCACCAGGACGACACCGATTCCCAGCGCGTAGGTGGCGAGCCGTTCGGAGCGCTCCTGAGGCGTCTCCGACAGCGCCAGGCGGGCCGGCTCGGGGGCCGGCGGCCTGGGCGGGGCCGGGTCGGGCGTGGGCGAGGAGGGCGGCGTCCCCGGGACGTCGGCCAGCGCCCTCACCGGGTCGACGACGCCCCACCCGACGTGGTTGTCACGCCCGTTGACCGAGCGGACGGCGGTCTGCTCGATCCGGGCGACGATCTGGGCCGCCGTCCACTCCGGGTGCTCGGCGCGGAGCAGGGCGGCGACACCGGCGACGTACGGGGCGGAGAAGCTGGTGCCGTTGTCGACGCACTGGCCGCCGCCGGGGACGGTGGAGACGATGTCGACGCCGGGGGCGGCGACGCCCACGAAGGTGCCGGACTGGGAGAAGGCGGCGCGCTCGTTGTTCCGGTCGGACGAGGCGACGGCGAGGACGCCGGGGAAGGCGGCCGGGTACGTGGTCTTGAGCTTGCCGTCCATACCGTCGTTGCCGGCGGAGGCGACGACGACGACGTTCCTCCGGAGCGCGGCGGCCACGGACTTGGCCATGGGCGAGTCGGCGTCGAGGGTCTGGGTGGTGTCCTGCGAGATGTTGATGACGTGGGCGCCCTTGGCGACGGCGTGGTCGATCGCGAGGGCCATCGTGTCGGACTTGCCGCTGTTCTTCTCGTCGTTCTGCCGGATCGGGATGATGGTCGCCTCGGGGGCGAGACCGACGAAACCGGTGCCGGCGCGGGGCCGGGCGGCGATGATGCCGGCGACCTTGGTGCCGTGGCCGACGTCGTCGACGGTGCCGTCGGTCTTGCCGCGCAGCTCGTCGCCGAAACCGGGGTTCTTCTTGTCGGGCTTGAGGAAGTCCTTGCCCGCCTTGGCGTCGACGGCGGTCCGCAGCTGCGGGTTGACGTCGTCGACGCCCGTGTCGATGACGGCGACCCGGACGCCCTTGCCCTTGGTGTCCTGCCACAGCTCGTCGAGGAGGACCCGCTGGAGCGGCCAGGGGATGCCCTCGATCTGCTTCTTCATGGGGAAGGTGCACTCACCGCTGCCGTCGAGGACGGGTCCCCCGTGGCGCGGCTCGGCGGCCGCGGCGGGCGTCGCGAGGAGGGCGGTGAGGGCGCCCGCGGCGAGCAGGGCGGCCGTGCGGTACGTGGTCGTCACCGGTGCCACCCCCTAGGAGCCCTGCGGCTGACGTGCGCTGTTGGTGTCGAGCCGGGGGCCCTTCGACAGGAATTCCGACCATTCGATCGGGACGAGGGCCGGCACGACCTTCTCGTAGCCGAGACGCTTCTGTGCCTCGCTGGGTTCCGGACGTCCGTCGGTCGGCTTCTCCTTGTCCCCGGCGCCGATCTCGGAGCGGGCGGAGTCGCTGTCGCCGTTGGCCTGGACGGCGTAGCGGAGACCGGTGTCGGTGACGAGGAACAGTGAGCCGTCGGGCGCCTTCTGCCTGCCCTGGATCTGGGTGTAGAGCAGGCCGGTGCCCGGGGTGACGTACGTGCTGGTGCCGCCCGCCGTGATGTCGGCGGGGTACTTGGTGCCGGCCCAGGTGGCGAGGGTCGTCCCGCCCTTCTCGTCGACGCCGGTGAGGACGCTGCACACGGTGTCGCGGGCGCTCCCGCCGGTGGAGACGTTGACCTGGGTGGACTTCAGTCGCGGCCAGCGCACCTCGCCGTGGAAGACGGTGGGGTCCGGGACGAACGAGGACGCGTCGACGGTGGTCGGGGTGCCGTCCATGTCGAGGACGCGGGTCTGCGGGGAGTTGATGATGAGCCAGGCGGTGAAGGAGGTGACCGGCTGGACCCTTCCGGCGAGCACGACGTAGTGCTGGGGTCCGGAGCCGGTCTGGGCGATCAGGACCATGCCGATCCGGTTCTCGGTCCCGTTCAGGCCGTCGCCCGGGACGCCGGCGTGGGTGCCGACGTCTCCTTCGAGGTGCGGGAAGTCCACCGGGTCGCCGGTGTTCAGGGTGGCGAGCCAGTCGTCGGTGACGGGCTGCGGCTCCCGGCCGAGGCCGACGAGGGCGGTGAGCAGTCCGGTCCGGTCGGCCTTCACCGGGTACTTGGTGCCCTTGTGGTCGACGAGGAACTGGGCGGAGTCCTTCTGTCCTTTGACGTACAGGATCTGCCCGTCCTTGAGGCGGCCCGCGCCCTCGGTGCGGCTGAGGTCCCGCTCGGCGAAGAGGAAGGTGGCCTTCTGGACGCTGGCGCCCTTGCCGCCGCCGGGCTGTTCGCAGACGGCCCAGCGCTTGGGCTTGCCCGCGTCGTCGGCGGTGGGCAGCCGGTCGGGGGCGTACGGGATGCCGAGGATGGGGCCACGCGGCGGCTTGCCCTCGTCGAGCTTCTTGTCGGCGACCTGGACGACCTGGAACTGGTCGGGGTTCAGGAGGAGTCGTGCGGAGGCGAGGTTGAGGACGGGATGGAGCAGGGTCTTCTTGTCCTTGTCCTTGCCGGTCTCCAGGACCACGTACCGGGTCGTCGACTGCTTGCCGACGATCACCCGGGTGCCGGGGACGTCCCAGCCCTTGGGGGCCTGGGGACTGAACATGCCCCAGGCGCCGAAGCCGGCGACGACGAGCGCGGCGACGATCAGGCCCGGGACGATCGCGCGCAGCGGCCTCGGTGCCCCCTCCTCCGTGCCGGAGGGCGAGGGTTGGAGGAATGCCGCCACCGTGCGCTTCTTCGCAAAGGTGTACGCGTTGAGCTCGTCCCGCCGCGATGCCATGAGTCCCCATTCTCGTCAGGCGCGATCTTCGCGCGGGAGCCGGGGGAGGTGGCACCCGGGCCCCGGCCGTCGGACCGGCCCCCTACTATGCCTGCTGTCCCGACGGGTTCGTGGGGCGGGTAGGGTGATCCGGCCGCCAAAGCCCTGGCAGGCCAGGGTGATCGGGACGAATTGAGGGGGATTCTCCATCATGGCTTCCGCGACGCGGACGCGGCCCGCCGCGGCCACCGCCTCCGAACCCCCGTCCACGGGGCCCGTCTCCTCGGTCTCGCCGAGACTCCAGGCGCGTCCGGGACACTTCGGTTCGTTCCAACTGCAACAGCTCGTACTGATCGAGGTGGCGGCGGCCCTGCTGGTCGTCGCCTGGGTCGTCGAGCCGATGCTGCTCGTGCCGGCGGGTGCGGTCGCCGTCGTGCTCCTGCTCCTCGCCGTCGTACGCCGTCACCGGCGCTCCCTGCCCGAGTGGCTCGGCACGTTCCTCGCGCTGCGGGCCCGCACCCGCAGGGCGGCCTCCCTCACGGTGCCCGAGGGCACCGAGCCGGGGTTCGCGCCGGTCGTGGAGTGCGACCCGGCGCTGCGGACCTACGCGTACAGCGACCGTGACCGGCGCCCGGTCGGCATGGTCGGCGACGGCACGTTCCTGACCGCGGTCCTGCGGGTGGAGTCGGACGGCACCGCCCTGCGTCCGGACCGCGCGGCGCGGCCGCTGCCCGTCGGGCTCGTCCGGGACGTGCTGAGCGTGGACGGCATCCGCCTCGAATCGGCGCAGATCGTGCAGCACACCCAGCCGGCGCCCGCGCCGCACCTGCCCGCGCAGTCCCTGGCCGCGCGCAACTACGGGCCGCTGCAGGCGCAGACGGGTTCGCCCGCGGTGCGGATCACCTGGGTCGCGCTCAAACTCGACCCCGAACTGTGCCCGGAGGCGGTCGCCGCGCGCGGCGGGGGCGTGCGGGGCGCGCAGAAGTGCGTGGTGCGGGCGGCGGACCAGCTGGCGAGCCGGCTCGCGGGCGCCGGGTTCCGGGCGAGCGTGCTGACGGAGCAGGAGCTCACGTCGGCGCTCGCCACCTCGACCTGTGCGAGCCCGATGGCGATAGCGCAGGCGGGCCGGGGGCAGCCGCTGGGGCGGCGCACCCAGGAGACCGCGCGGACCTGGCGGGTGGACGACCGGCGGCACACGACGTACTGGGTGGGGCGCTGGCCCCAGCTGGGCGGGCGGGGCGGTGGGGCGGGGGCCTCGATGCCGCAGCTGGTGGCGCTGCTGACCTCGCTGCCCGCGCTGGCGACGACGTTCAGCCTGACGCTGAGCGGCGGGGACCGGCAGGAGGTGACGGTGGCCGGACACGTACGGATCACCGGGCGCAGCGACGAGGAACTGGTGGCGGCGCGGCACGAACTGGAGCGCGCTGCGCGCGGGGTGAGGACGGGCCTGGTGCGGCTGGACAGGGAACAGGTGCCCGGCGTCCTCGCGACGCTTCCGCTGGGGGGTGCGCGCTGATGTCCCACTCCGCCTCCTCCTTCGGTACGCCGGCCCGCTCCGGCAGGCCGGCCGCCCCGCGCGGTACGGATCCCAGGGGTACGGACGCCCGTGGTACGGGTCGGGGCGCCCGGCCCCGGTTCGGTTTCGGCCTCGTCGGCCCGCGCCGCGACAAGCACTCCGTCCCCCTCGACCAACTCGACGCCCTGGCCCTGCCGGTCGGCGACGACGGCATGGTGATCGGTGTCGACGCCGAGAACCGCCCCGCGGTGCTCGGCATCAACCGGCCCGTCCCGTACGACGTCACCCTCATCGGCGGGCTCTGGACCGCGCAGGTGCTGGCCCTCCGGGCCGCCGCGACCGGGGCCCGGGTGGCGGTCGAGACCGGCCGCGCGCAGGCGTGGACGGCGCTCGCGCAGGCCGCGGGCGGTGGCCAGCCGTGCATCTCCCTGCACGACGTGGGGCGGGTGCCGCCCCAGGGCGCGTCCGCCGGCAGTCCGGTGGTCGTGGTGCGCGACTGCGGCATGCGTCCGCCGCGCGGCCGGGTCGTGTCGGCGCCCTGGCAGTCGGTGGTGACGCTGCTGCCGTACCTGAGCCCGGTGGCGCCCCGGCTCCTGGAGAAGTCCTCGCTGGTCGGCGTACAGCGGGTCTCCCCCGACGAGGCCACGCAGATCGGCCGCATCATGAGCCTGCCGCGGCACGAGTACGAGGCGCTGTCCACGCTCGCGGACGGGGTGACCCTCTGGTGCACGCCGAGCGACCGCCAGTTCGTCATGACCCAGGCGACCGACGCCGAGACCGGATTGTTGGGCGGCGCGCGCCGGATGGACTGAACGGCGACCGCAGACGATGGAGTTGCTCAAGTACGTCCATTTTTGCATCGTTTTGAACGGTCGGGGTTTTCACTCTGCGGCGCGGTCGGCTCACTTGGGGGCCGGACCGGGTCACGGGGAGGGGTACGGAGGGGCCGTCGGCCCTGCCCGGGGGGTGCCCGCGCCGATTAGGCTGGAAGGGCCCCGCCCACAACGGCACAAGGGTGCTCGACCACACCAGGAGGCAAAGTGAACGGCGATCGCGACGAGATCCACGGGGGTTGGAATCCATCCGCCGACGATCAGTCCGACGCGGATCCCGCCGAGCTGACGGGTGAGTTCACCATCGACTACACCCCGCCCGCCTGGTACACGCAGAACGCGCCGGGCGGTGCGGGGGCGGGCGGTGTCACTCCCCCGCCGCCGAGCGGCGCACCGCTCGGCGTGCCGGGCCTCCCGACGGGCAGCGGCTTCGAGCCGGGCGGTGTGGGGGCGGCTCCTGTGGAGGCCGGTCCTGTGGGGGCGGGTCCGGTGGGTGCGGCTCCGGTAGGGGCGAGTCCGGTAGGGGCGACCCCCGTCGGCGCGGCTCCGGCAGGGCCGGCTCCCGTCGGTGGGGATCCGGTGGGTGCCGCCTCCGTCGGTGGCGATCCGTCGGGTGCGGGGGTGCCCTCTGGCAGTGCGGCTCCCCTCGGGGTCGACGCCGGGGACGTCGCGAGCGGCGCGACCGTTCGCTTCTCCCCCGCCGCGCTCCAGCGCGAGATGGCGGAGCGCGCCGCGGAGCCCTCCGCCGCGTCGCCCGCGCCGACACCGCACGCCGCGGAAGGCGCCGACACGGCTCGGACGCCGGACGAGGCCCCGGGTTCAGTGGCCCGGCCCGGCGAAGCCGACGGCGCCCGAGAGCCCGGCTCCGCTCCCACCGAAGCCGCCGACGGCACCTCCGCCGGGGGCACGACCGACAGCGCCTCGGCCGAGTCCGGCCCCGCCGCGACGAGCACCGATGCGGCCGAGGCCCTCGACGGGTCGAACGAGGCCTGGTCGGGCACGGAAGGCCGGACCCCCGCCTCCGAGACCCACGACGAGGCCGACGGCCAGGTCAACGGCGAGGTCAACCGCGACGCCCACGGCGAGTCGGCCGCCACGGCGACCGGCACCGAGGCGATCCCGGCACTTCCGGCGCCCCGGGAGGCCCCGGAGGCCCCGTCCGCCGATGCCACCGACACGGGCCCGGTCGCCGACGCCCTTCCCGCCGAGGCCCCCGGCGGCGGCGCGGCCCCGGACGCGCAGCCGGCACCGCCCGCCGCTCCCGCCGCCTACCCTCTTCCCGACGCATCGCAGGGCTTCGGCCCCGGCGCCGCTCCCGGGCCCCTTCCCGCCGCCGGACCGGGGGCCGGCACCGGGTTGCCGCCGCTGCCGCCGTCCTTCCAGCCCGCCGCCCCCGGGCCCGCCCAGCAGTGGCCCGCGCGGCCGGCCCCGGGTGCGCAGCCGGCGCCCCAGGCCGCGCCCTTGCCGCCCGCCGCCGCGTGGCCGGCGCCCCCGACTCCGGCCGCGCACGGCGCCGTACCGCCGCAGGCACAGCCGCAGCCGCAGGCCCAGCCGCCCGGCTCCTACGGTTATCCGCAGGCCCCCCAGCAGCCCGCCCCGCAGGGCGGCTACGGCTTCCCGCACCCCGGGACGCCTCCGCAGCAGGGCGGTTACGGCTACCCGCCGGGGGCGCCTCCCGGGCCGCAGGGCCCAGGGGGACAGCCCGCGCCCTCCGGTGGTGTGCCGCAGCAGGCCCAGGTACCGGGCGGCGGTTACGGCTACCCGCACCCCGCCGCCGTACCCCCCCAGCCCTCCGTCCCCCAGCCGCAGTACGACGCGCAGCCGCCCGTCGATCCGCGGACGGGGGCCGCCTGGCCCTCGCCCGTGACGCACGACCAGCGGGAGCGGTCCGTGCCGGGTGCGCCCCTCGGCTACAACGCGGCCGTGGAGCTCTCCTCCGACCGGCTCCTCCGCAACAACAAGCAGAAGCCCAAGTCCAGCCGGAACCCCGGCGGCGCCGCCGCCCGGTTCAAGCTCGGCGGAAAGAAGGAGGAGGCGGAGCGGCAGCGCAAGCTGGAACTGATCCGTACGCCGGTCCTCTCCTGCTACCGGATCGCGGTCATCTCGCTCAAGGGCGGTGTCGGCAAGACCACGACGACGACGGCGCTCGGCGCGACCCTGGCGACCGAGCGGCAGGACAAGATCCTGGCGATCGACGCCAACCCGGACGCCGGCACCCTGGGCCGCCGGGTGCGGCGCGAGACCGGGGCGACCATCCGCGACCTGGTGCAGGCGATCCCGTACCTCCACTCGTACATGGACATCCGCCGCTTCACCTCGCAGGCGCCGTCCGGTCTGGAGATCCTCGCCAACGACGTGGACCCGGCCGTCTCGACGACCTTCAACGACGAGGACTACCGGCGGGCGATCGACGTCCTGGGCAAGCAGTACCCGATCATCCTGACGGACTCGGGTACGGGTCTGCTGTACAGCGCGATGCGCGGGGTGCTCGACCTCGCCGATCAGCTGATCATCATCTCCACGCCCTCCGTGGACGGCGCCTCCAGCGCGTCGACGACGCTGGACTGGCTCTCCGCGCACGGCTACGCGGATCTGGTGCAGCGCTCCATCACGGTCATCTCCGGAGTCCGCGAGACCGGCAAGATGATCAAGGTCGAGGACATCGTGCAGCACTTCCAGACGCGCTGCCGCGGGGTCGTGGTGGTCCCCTTCGACGAGCACCTGTCGGCCGGTGCCGAGGTGGACCTCGACATGATGCGGCCGAAGACCCGGGAGGCGTACTTCCACCTCTCGGCGATGGTGGCCGAGGACTTCGTACGGGCCCAGCAGGCGCAGGGACTCTGGACCGGCGACGGCCAGGGCGCGATGCCTCCGCACATGGCCCCGCCGATGCCGGGACACCAGATGCCGGGACACCAGATGCCCGGCGGGCCCATGCCGGGTCAGCCCATGCCCGGACAGCAGGTACCCGGGCAGCCCATGCCCGGACAGCAGGTGCCGGGGCAGTTCGCCCCCGGGCAGCCGGTACCGGGTCAGCCGTACGGAGGTCCGCCGACCCCCGGACAGCCCTACCCGCCGCAGCAGCCCTACGGACAGCCGCCGGCGCAGGGACAGCCCTACGGCGCGCAGCCCGCGCCCGGACAGCCGTACGCGGCGCAGCCCATGCCGGGGCAGCCGATGCCCGGTCAGCCCGTGTCCGGTCAGCCCATTCCGGGGCAGCCCGCGCCGGGGCAGCCGTACGGTGCGCCGCCCGCCGCGGGTCAGCCGTACGGAGCACAGCCCGCGCCCGGACAACCGTTCGGCGCGCCCCCCGGGCAGCCCGGCATGCCCCAGGGCTGGCAGCAGCCGGCGCCCGGTCAGCCGGGGCCCCCGCAGGCCGATCCGCAGGATCCCGGCACCGGTTCGGCGCCGGGGCACGACCAGGGCGGGCCCCAGGTCCCGCCCCCGTACTGGCACGGGCAGCAGCCCCCGCAGGCACCGCCAGCCTCTCAGCAGTAAGGCGTCACAGGAGTAGACCAATGAGGCCCCGTACCGGTCCCCCGGTACGGGGCCTCCTGGCATTCCCGCAGTCCACAAGGGGTTTGACGGATCGTTGACGACGGCAGACCACCGCTGATAAACCTTCGCTTCACCCATCGTCAGCCCAAGATCCACGACAGATCCCCCGACGCGAGGTCCCGTCCCATGGTCATGGTCACGAAGGCTCCACCCCGCCGCACCCCCGCCCGCAGAGCACTCCGTCTGCTGCTCGCCTCCGGTGTCACCGCCGTCTCGCTCGTGGCCGTCCCCGGTACCGCCGCCGCGGAGGACGACAAGTCCCCCGCCGGGAGCACGCTCACCGTCGCCGTCTCGCAGAGCATCGACTCGCTGAGCCCGTTCCTCGCACAGAAGCTCACCTCGACCAGCATCCACCGGCTGGCCTACGAGTACCTCACCAACTACGACGCGAAGGACGCCCGCCCGATCCCGGGCCTGGCGACCGCGTGGACCTCCTCGCCGGACAAGCTGACGTGGACGTACACCATCCGCAAGGACTCGACCTGGTCCGACGGGAAGCCGGCCACCGCCGAGGACGCGGCCTGGACCTTCAACAAGATGATGACCGACCCGAACGCCGCCACCGCCAACGGCAGCTTCACGGCCAACTTCGCCGAGGTCACCGCGCCCGACCCGCAGACGCTCGTCATCCGCCTGAAGAAGCCGCAGGCGACGATGACGGCGCTCGACGTGCCGATCGTGCCGAAGCACGTGTGGGAGAAGGTCGGCGACTTCTCGAAGTTCAACAACGACAAGCAGTTCCCCATCGTGGGCAACGGACCGTTCGTCGTCACGGACTACAAGGTCGACCAGTACATCAAGCTCAAGCCGAACAAGAACTTCTGGCGGGGCGCGCCGAAGTTCGACGAGCTGGTCTTCAAGTACTACAAGGACGGGGACGCCGCCGTCGCCGCCCTCCAGAAGGGCGAGGTGTCCTTCGTACCGAACCTGACGCCCGCCCAGGCCGCCGCGCTCAAGACGCAGAAGGCCATCAAGGTCAACGACGCCCCCGGCCGCCGCTTCTTCGCCATCGCCACCAACCCGGGCGCGAGGGCCAGGGACGGGAAGACGTTCGGCAACGGCCACAAGGCGCTGCTCGACCCGGCCGTGCGCAAGGCGCTCTTCCTCGCCGTCGACCGGAAGGCCATCGTCGACAAGGTCTTCCAGGGGCACGCCGTCGAGGGCGAGGGCTACATCCCGCCGCGGTTCGACTCGTACTTCTGGAAGCCCGAGGGCGCCCAGAAGCGGGCGTACGACCCGGCCGGCGCGGAGAAGCTCCTCGACGCGGCCGGCTACCGGAAGAACGCCGCCGGCAAGCGGGTCGGCAAGGACGGCAGGCCGCTGGACTTCCGGATCCTCTGCCACGCCACCGACCCCAACGACAAGGCGATCGGCAAGTACCTCCAGGAGTGGTGGGGCAAGCTCGGCATCGGTCTGAAGGTCGAGTGCCTGGACAGCGTCTCCGACCCGTGGGTCAGGGGCGACTACGACCTCGCCTTCGACGGCTGGTCGGTCAACCCCGACCCCGACTACGTCCTGTCGATCCACACCTGCGGGACGCTCCCGGCGACGCCGAAGGACTCCGGGGCCACCGACAACTTCATCTGCGACAAGGAGTTCGACACGCTCTACGCGCAGCAGGCGGTGGAGTACGACGCCGCCAAGCGGGCGGTTCTGGTGAAGCGGATGCAGTCCCGGCTGTACGACACGGGGTACATGAACGTCATGGCCTATCCGAACGCCCTTGAGGCGTACCGCACGGACCAGATCGCGTCCATCACGACCATGCCCGAGGCCGCCGGGAACCTGTGGGGACAGGACGGCTACTGGAGCTGGTGGTCGGCCGTGCCCGCGGCGAGCACCGCGGACTCCGACGGCGGCTCGTCCACCGGGGTGATCGTCGGCATCGGCGCCGCCGTGGTGGTCGTGGTCGGCGTCGGCATCTTCCTCGGTCTGCGCCGCCGCTCCACCGTCGACGACCGCGAGTAGTACGTGACGACGGCAAGCACCGCAGCCGACGTGACGCGGGCCGAGAAGGCCCGCGTCACGGACGGCGCATCCCGCACCGGTTCCTCCCTCGGCTACCTCCGTCACGCGGCGGGGAAGCTGGGCGGCGCGCTCGTCTCGCTCTTCGCCGTGCTGGTCACCAGCTTCTTCCTGTTCCGGATCATCCCCGGCGACCCGGTGAAGGCGATGACGCACGGCGTGCCCACCTCGGCCGAGCAACTCGTCACCCTTCGGCGTCAGTTCGGCCTCGATCTGCCTCTGTGGCAGCAGTTCACCGACTACTGCGCCAAGGCGCTGAGCGGCGACCTCGGCACCTCGTTCCAGTTCCGCGCGCCCGTCGGGGAGCTGATCGCGGAGAAGCTTCCGGCGACCCTGCTGCTCACCGGGGTCGCCGTGGTGATCTACTCGGCGCTGGGGCTCTGGCTCGGCACGCGCTCGGCCTGGCGCCACGGCGGTCTCGGCGACAGGCTGAACACCGGGATCGCGCTGACCCTGTGGTCGGTGCCCTCCTTCTGGCTCGGGCTGCTCCTCATCATCGTGTTCTCCGTGGGTATGGGCCCGATCCCCGGGCTCTTCCCGACCGGCGGCATGGAGTCGGGCACCGGTGAGACCGGTCTCGCGTACGTCCTCGACGTCGCCCACCATCTGGTGCTGCCCGTCGTCACGCTCGTGGCGGTCGGCTACGCGCAGACCCTGCTCGTGATGCGTTCCTCGCTGCTCGACGAGATGGGTGGCGACTACCTGACCACCGCGCGGGCGAAGGGGCTGCGCGACGACGCGGTCCGGCGCCACCACGCCGTGCCGAACGCGCTCCTGCCGACCGTCACGATGTTCTTCATCAATCTGGGCCATGTGGCCGCCGGTTCGATCCTGGTGGAGACGGTGTTCTCCTGGCCGGGGCTCGGCGGGCTGTTCTACCAGGCGCTCAGCGTGCCCGACCTGCCACTCGTGCAGGGCCTGTTCGTCGTCTTCGCCGGAGCGATGATCCTGATGAACCTGATCGCCGACCTGCTCTATCCGCTGCTCGACCCCCGGGTGGGCCGATGACCTCTCCGACTCCCGCCCGGCCCCCCGGCGGGCCGACGGCCCCTCCGGCGTCCGCCGCCTCCGCGACCTCCCTGGCCTGGCAGCGGCGCCGGCACACGGCGGCCCGCTTCTGGCGCGGTTACCGCACCCACCGCGCCGGCCTGTACGGCCTCGCCGGTCTCGCGCTGATCGCCCTGCTCGCCCTCACCGCCCCGCTGCTCGTCGGCGCCGACGTGCAGTCGGTGACGAAGGCCACCGGCGCGGCCCTGGAGGCGCCGAGCGCCGAATTCCCGCTGGGAACCGACCAGTTCGGGCGCTCGCTGCTCGGTCTGCTGATCTGGGGGGCACGGATCTCCCTGCTCGTCGGCCTGCTGGCGGCGACCCTCTCGGTCGCCATCGGCACCCTCGTGGGGATCGTCGCCGGACACTACGGCGGCTGGTTCTCGACCGTCGTCATGCGGATCACCGACTGGTTCCTGGTGATGCCGGCACTGGTCCTCGCGATCGTGCTCGCCACCGTCATGTCCCGGTCGATGTGGACGGTGGTGCTGGCCATCGGCGTCACCTCCTGGCCGACCACCGCCCGCCTGGTGCGGGCCCAGACGATCGCCGTCGAGTCCCGCCCGTACATCGAACGGGCGACCGCGCTCGGCGGCGGCCACGGGCACGTCATGAGCAGACACGTGCTGCCGAACGTGATGCCGCTGGTGCTCGCGCAGACCACCCTCGGCATCTCCACCGCCATCCTCACCGAGGCGACCCTCGCCTTCCTGGGCCTCGGCGATCCGACCGTGGTGTCCTGGGGCGGGATGCTCCAGGACGCGCGCGAGGCGGGCGCGGTCTCCTCCGGGCACTGGTGGTACCTGGCGCCGCCCGGCATCGCCATCGCCCTGGTCGCGCTCGCGTTCACCCTGTGCGGGCGCGCGGTCGAGTCCGTACTCAACCCGAAGCTGGGGGTGGGGCGATGAGCCTCCTCGAAGTCCGGGACCTGCGGGTGACGTACGGTTCGGGCGCGTCCGCGGTGCCCGCCGTACGCGGGGTCGACCTCACCCTGGAGGCGGGCACCAAGCTCGGCGTGGCGGGCGAGTCCGGCTGCGGCAAGTCCACGCTCGCCCTCGCGCTGCTGCGGCTCCTTCCGGCCTCGGCGCGGATCGAGGGCCGGATCCTGCTCGACGGCGACGACGTCCTCGCCATGACCTGGGGGCGGCTGCGGGCCGTGCGCTGGGCGGGCACCTCGATCGTGTTCCAGGGTGCGATGCACTCGCTCAACGCGGTGCACCGGATCGGGGACCAGATCGCGGAGCCGCTGCTCGTCCACGGCCACGCGACCCCGGCGGCGGCCCGCAGACGCGCCGGGGAACTGCTCGAACACGTCGGACTGCCCGCCGCGCGGGCGGCCGCCTATCCGCACGAGCTGTCCGGCGGGCAGCGGCAGCGGGTGATGATCGCGATGGCGCTGGCCTGCGATCCCCGGCTGATCGTCGCGGACGAACCGACGACCGCCCTCGACGTGATGATCCAGGCGCAGATCCTGCGGCTGATCGAGCGGCTCGTCGCCGAGCAGTCCATCAGCCTCCTGATGATCAGCCACGACCTGGCCGTCCTCGCCGACACCTGCGACCGGCTCGCCGTGATGTACGCGGGCCGGGTCGTCGAGGAGGGGCCGGCCCGGGCGGTGTACGAGGCCGCCCGGCATCCCTACGGGCGCGCGCTG
This sequence comes from Streptomyces sp. NPDC058671, assembly GCF_042716475.1. Lineage (NCBI taxonomy): Bacteria > Bacillati > Actinomycetota > Actinomycetes > Kitasatosporales > Streptomycetaceae > Streptomyces > Streptomyces sp. NPDC058671. Next base: position 14,359 of record NZ_JBHXSA010000014.1, read on the forward strand.
TCGTCGGCGTTCCCACGCGTCGGGGACCCCGCGTCCCGGCGGGCGCCGCGCGGACTGCCGGGCGACCCGCCGGACCCGGCGGACCTGCCCGGCGGCTGCACCTTCCATCCGCGCTGCCCGGTGGCGGTGGCCGGCTGCGGGGAGACCGACCAGGAACTGCGGGAGGCGGCCGCCGGGCACCGGGCCGCCTGCGTCCATGTGGGGAGCGCGTCATGAGTACAGGCGTCATGAGTACGGAGACGTCCGCGCCGCCGCTGCTGTCGGCGCGCGGGCTGCACGTCGCCTTCCCCGGGCGGCGGGGCGCACCCCTCGCGCGGGCGGTGGACGGGGTGGACCTGGACATCGGCGCGGGCGAGATCGTGGCCCTGGTCGGGGAGTCGGGCTGCGGCAAGACGACACTCGCGCGCTCGCTGCTCGGTCTGGTCCGGCCCACCTCGGGGACGGTCGCCTTCGACGGGCAGCCGCTGGGTTACTCCTCCGGGGCCCTCAAGGCCTACCGGAGGCGGGCGCAGCTGGTCCTCCAGGACCCGAGCGGTTCGCTGAACCCCCGGCACACCGTGTACGACGCGGTGGCGGAGGGGCTGCGGATCCACGGGGTCCACCGGTCGACGCAGGACGAGCGGGAGGCGGTCGCGGGGGCCCTCGCGCGGGCCGGGCTGCGGCCTCCGGAGCGCTTCTTCCTGCGCTACCCGCACGAGCTGTCCGGCGGGCAGCGGCAGCGGGTGGTCATCGCGGGCGCGCTGGTACTGGAGCCGGAGCTCATCGTCGCCGACGAGCCGGTGGCCTCCCTCGACGCGTCCGTACGGGGCGAGATCCTGGCGCTGCTGCTGCGCCTTCGGGACGAGCTGGGTCTCTCCGCGCTCGTGGTGACGCACGACCTGGGGCTCGCGTGGAACATCGCGGACCGGGTCGCGGTGATGTACCTGGGCCGGGTCGTGGAGACCGGCACGGTCGAGTCCGTACTGACCCGGCCGCAGCACCCGTACACCCGGGCGCTGCTCTCGGTGCTGCCGGAGTCCGGGGGCGTTCCGGTGGTGCTGACCGGTGAGCCCCCGGACCCGTCCCGCATCCCGTCCGGCTGCCGCTTCCACGCCCGCTGTCAGGTCCTCGCGTCGGGCGAGGCGGCGGCGGTCGCGGACCGCTGCCGGGGCGAGGGGCTGCCGGTCCTGGGCGGCGGCGGGGCACAGGAGGTGGCCTGCCACTGGGTGGAGCGGCAGGCCGTGGTCTGAGCCGTGCGGCTCAGCGGCTGTCGGGCTCGGCGGCGGACTCGTCCGCCGTGTCCGCCGGCTTGGCGGGCTTCGCCGCGCCGTCCGCGGGCGCCGCCTTCGGCAGCACCTCACAGGAGCTGATGGACGTCCGGGTGGAGACCGACTTCACCGTGCAGGTGTCCTTGCCGACACCGGCGTCGACGGAACCCCAGTGGGGGCCGACGGTGAGGACCGAGCCGCCGGGGCCGCTGATCCGGTCGTCGCCCGGGCCGGCCTGGATCATGCCGCCGGACTCCGGGCCGAGAGCCGCCGCCTCGATCTCGTCGGCCTCGCTGCCGCCGAGGACGCGGCCGGAGAAGTCGATCGTGCCGACCTTGATGGTGTCGACGCCGTCGTTGCCGGTGACGATGCCACCGCCCCGGTTGAACTTGCCGGGCGCCCCGGTGACCGAACCGGTGGTGATCTTGTCGTTGCCGTCGTCGCCGTGGACGACCGCGCCGTGTTCCGCGCCGTCGCCGGCGACCGTGGCGACCTTGATGATGTCGTTGCCCCGGTTGCCCCGGACCATGCTGGAGGCGTTCTGGGGGACGAGGTGCTTGGCGCGGATGACGTCGTCGCCCTCGCCGCCCATCACGGCCGAGTCGATGACCAGGCCGCGCACCTCGATCATGTCGTTCCCGTTGCCGCCCCAGACGGTGACGTTCTCCAGGTCGCTGTCGCAGAAGATGTGGTCGTCACCGTCGGTGCCGCTCACGGTGTCGCCGGGCGGGGCGGAGTTGCCGTTCACCCAGCACTGGTGCATCGGCACCCGGACGGCGCCCGGGGCGGACGCCTCGGCGGGCGCGCCGGCGAGCGTGGCGGCGGCCGCTCCGGCGAGCAGCGCGGTGAGCGCGGCGGGGCCTCGCAGGGCCTTCGGGCGCTTGCTGCGGCGGGGCGGTGGCGTAGCGGACATGCGGCTCTCCTCTGCTGGGGCGGGTCTGTACGCGTGGTCCCACGCGGGTGCGTGCCCGCGCGGGTCGGGGTGGTCCTGCTCGTCCGCGTGCTCGTGTCCGCACGCGTACGTGGTGGTCGACGCACGGGGAATCGGCGCGGTGGTCCGGCTCGGCGCTCAGGCGGCCGTGCGGGCGGGGTGGAACGGCGGCGAGTAGCCGACGATGCGGCGGGTGCCGAGGTTCGGTTCGGGTGAGACCGGGGCGTTCGTCCACCGTCCGAGGCACATCTCGGCGGTGATCCCCGGGCCGAACCCGGCGAGGATGCCCCGCGCGCCCTCGGGCTGCCCGCCCTCCTCGAAGAGCCGGCGTACGGCGTCGAGGACGACGGCGCTGGCGATGTTGCCGTACTCCGTGAGCGTGGCGCGGCTGAACCGGAAGGCCTCCGGGGGCACCTCGAGGAAGCGGCTCAGGTCGTCGAGGATGCGCGGCCCGCCGGCGTGGATGATGTAGAAGTCCAGCTCACCGGCGTCCCAGCCGTGTGCTCCGGCGATCTCGCGGAGCGCCGGGGCCAGCGGTTCCATCGTGGTCGGCACCCGCTTGTCGAGGAGGAAGTGGAAGCCGGTGGCGCGGACGCTGTAGGCGATCCAGTCCTCGGTGTCGGGCACGAGGTGGGAGCTGTTGCGCTCCAGGGCGATCCCGGTGCCGCCACGGCCGCGCACCACGGCGGCGGCGACGGCGTCGCCGAAGAGGCCGTTGGAGAGCAGCGAGCCGACGCCGAGATCGGTGGGCTGGTAGCAGAGCGAGCAGAACTCGCAGGCCACGATGAGGACGTTGGCGTCGGGGTACGCGGTGCAGAAGTCGTGCGCCCGGTTGATCGCCGCTCCGCCGGCGGCGCAGCCGAGCTGCGCGATCGGGACCTGACGGGTGTGGCTGGGGAAGCCCATCGTGTTGATCATCCAGGCGGTCAGGGACGGCATCATGAAGCCCGTGCACGACACGTAGACGATCATGTCGATGTCCGCGGGGCGCAGCGCCGCGTTGTCCAGGGCCTCCCGGACGACCGACGGGACCCGCGCCTTGGCCTCCGCCTCGTAGCGGATGTTGCGTTCCTCGAAGCCGGGATGCTTCAGGGTCTCCTCGATGGGCTGGACGATGTGCCGCCGCGCGACGCCGGTGTTGCCGATCAGGCGTAGCGCGAGGGCGAGTTGCGGGTGCCCCTCATGATGTGAGCGGGCGAGGTCGAGGGTTTCCTCCATCGTGATCACGTGCTCGGGCACGGACACTGCGGGCTTGCACAAAGTCACCACGACACTCGCTCCTTCGTCTCGTTCGCGTGAACTGCCGCCCACACTCACCCGGTGATCGCGACCCCGCAACCGCGAGCGCGACCGGATGCCTACGCTGAGTGAGGGTCGGGGCCGCCGTCGGGTGCTCCGTCCGGGGGGCTGTGGGCGCTCGGCGTATCGCCGCCGTCCGCCACCGGGAACAGCCACCACATGACCTCCGAGACGACCGCAGGACCAGCCTCCGAAGCGACCCCCTCCGAAGGGGTGCCCGCCGACCCCGCACCGCCCCCGCCCGCCCGTACCTGGGCCGTCGACGACCTCCCCGCACTCGCCTTCGATCCGCTGCTCACCGAGCTCCTCGAGAAGGAACCCGTCGCCCGCATCCGGCTGCCGTTCACCGCGGAGAACGAGGCCTGGCTGGTGACGCGGTACGAGGACGTCCGCGCGGTGACCTCCGACCCCCGGTTCAGCCGGACGGCGCTGCTCGACCGTCAGGTCACCGGGATGACCGGCCACATGGTGGCGTCGAAGGCCGCGCTGAACTACGCCGACCCGCCGTACCACACCCAGCTGCGCAAGGCGGTGACGAAGGCGTTCACCGGGCAGAGCACCAAGCGGCTCCGTCCGCTGGCCCAGGCGAGCACCGACCGCCTCCTCGACGCGATGGAGGCGGCGGGCAGCCCCGCCGACCTGATGAAGCACCTGCACGGCCCGCTGCCGATGGCGGTGGTGTGCGATCTGCTCGGCGTCCCCGACGAGGACCGGGCGGAGCTGGCCTCGTGGCCCGACCTCATCCTGTCGTCGGGCCCCGGCCCGGAGAGCAGCAGGGCCGCCAAGGCCCAGATCCACGGCTATGTCACCCGGCTGCTCGACCGGCGGCGCGCCGAACCGCAGGACGACCTGGCGGGGGAGCTGGCGGAGTCCCTCGCGGAGGGCCGGATCAACGCCGACGAGGCCGTCTCGCTGGCCATGGCGATCCTCATCAGCGGCGCCCACGCGGTACGGAACAACAGCGCCAACATGGTCTACGTGCTGCTCACCCGGCCGGAGCTGGCGGACCGGCTGCGCGCCGAGCCGGAGCTGCTGCCGCAGGCCGTGGACGAGCTGCTGCGCTGGATCCCGCACCGCAACGGGGTCGGCCTTCCGCGGATCGCGACGGAGGACGTCGAGGTCGGCGGGGTGACCATCCGGGCGGGTGAGGCGGTGTACGCCTCCTACCTCGCGGCGAACCGGGACCCGGAGGCGTTCGAGGACCCGCACACCGTCGACTTCGACCGGCAGGGCATCGGGCACGTCTCCTTCGGGCACGGGCCGCACCACTGCATGGGCGCGATGCTCACCCGCATGGAGTCCGAGGTGATGCTCTCGACCCTGCTGCGGCGCTATCCGGAGCTGAGGCTCGCGGGGCGCCCCGAGGACGTGGTGTGGCAGACGAAGGGCCTGATCCGCGGACCGAGGGAACTCCTCGTCACCTGGTGAGCGGTGACGACGGAGCGGGCGCCCGACACACCCGCCGGACTGGTCACGGCCCGGTCCCGGGTGCGCGACGGTCACGCCGAATCGGTGACCCTGGAGAACGTCGCCTCGTACTGC
>NZ_JBHXSA010000014.1:19387-146912 GCF_042716475.1 Streptomyces sp. NPDC058671
GGTTGTTCGATCTTGTCGCGTCGGCGGCCCTGGGCTGGGCTCCTCCTCCGCCCGGGGGGTGGGGGGCCGCGGTGGGGGGCCCCCGGCGGGCGCGGGCCCCCCGCTCCACGGGTGCCGGGGCTCTGCTTCTCAGCCCCCGCTTCTCAGGCCGTGGGGTGGTGCTCCCGGTCGTACGCCTCCGCCAGCTCACGGCAGCGCTTCACGTCGCCCGCCATCGCCAGGAGCAGGTCGTCCAGGGTGTCGAACTTCAGCATCCCCCGCACGTACTCCAGGAAGTCCACGGCCACGTGCAGCCCGTACAGGTCGAGCCCCTCGCGGTCGATCGCGTACGCCTCGACCGTCCGCTCCGTGCCGTTGAACTGCGGGTTCGTGCCGACCGAGATGGCCGCCGGCATCCGCTCGCCCGCGGCCGTCAGCCAGCCCGCGTAGACGCCGTCCGCCGGGACCGCGGTGTGCGGGACGGTCTCGACGTTGGCCGTCGGGAAGCCGAGCTCGCGGCCGCGCTGCGCGCCCCGGACCACGATGCCCTCGACCCGGTGCGGGCGGCCGAGGATCTCGCCCGCGCCGGTCATGTCGCCCTCGGCGACGAGCCGGCGGGTGAGGGTGGAGGAGAAGGGCTGCCCGCCGCCCGCGGAGCCGCTGACGTACAGGTCGATGATCTCGACCTCGTAGTCGTAGGTGGCGCCCAGCTCGGACAGGAAGGCGACGTTCCCGGCGGCCCGGTGCCCGAAGCGGAAGTTGGGGCCCTCGATGACGGCCTTCGCGTGCAGCTTGTCGACGAGCACCTTGACGATGAAGTCGGCCGGGGACAGCTGCGAGAACTCGGCGGTGAACGGCAGCACGAGCACCGCGTCCACACCGAGGCCCGCCATCAGCTCGGCGCGCCGGTGGTGCGGGGCGAGCAGCGGCGGATGGCTGCCCGGCCGTACGACCTCGGAGGGGTGCGGGTCGAAGGTGACGACGACGGACGGCACGCCGAGCTCCCGGGCGCGCTCGACGGCCCGCCCGATGATCAGCTGGTGCCCGCGGTGCACACCGTCGTAGGAGCCGATGGTGACGACGCTGCGTCCCCAGTCCTGGGGAATGTCCTCCAAGCCACGCCAGCGCTGCACTGTGACCGCTCCTCGTCCGCCTGTTCGCCGATTACGCAGGTCTAAGACTGCCATGCCCACGCCCGTCGGTCCGCATCGGCATGGAAGTGCCGTTGCGCCGCAGCGCCTGGAGGCTCTCGGGACCGAGCAGCGGCACCCAGTCGGCGGGAGCGGCGACCGTCCACCGGGCGACCAGCACGGCGAACGGCGGCCGGGCGTGGGCGAGTCCCGCGAGTGCGGCGTCGAGCCGCCCCGCGCCTTCGGGGGTACGGGTCCACAGGGCGCCGACCCGCCGGGTGAGCTCCCTGGTGCGCGGCTCGCTGCGGTGCTCCGCGCCCTCGGCGGCGGCCGTCAGGAGGGCCTCGAGGACGCTGAACTCCCCCGTCTCCGCCTCGTACCGTTCGTGTTCGACGAGTACGTCGAGCAGCTCGCCCCGCAGATGACGGGAGGCGCCGGTGCCGGGGGCGGCGAGGACGGGCGCGAGGGCGCGGCGGACCGCGGCGGGGCGGCCCCGGATGAGCCCGGCGACCAGCGGGAACAGCACGGCCCGCGCCGCCGGGCCGTCCTCGAACCGCCGGTCGACGAAGGCGGCCACGTGCCCGGCGCCTTCCGGGTGACGGGCGACGTAGTCGCGGACGAGGGCGGCGATCCGGCGGGCCAGCGCGGGCGTGTCGACCTCCGCGAGGGCGCGCAGGACGGCGGCCGGAGCCTCGCCCGTACCGTGCAGCCGGGCCCGGAGGGCGCCGAGCACCGGTCCGGGGTCGGTCGCCAGGGCCTCCACGAGGGCGTCGGCGGGCACCCGCGGCTCGACGAGGGCGCGGGGCAGATGGCGGGCGCGGGTGTGCGGGTCCCGGATCAGGAGGCCGAGGGCGGCGCCGTGGAGGGCCTGGTCGCCGGGGCGGGCGAGCAGGGCCAGGGCGGCGTAGCGGAGGAGTTCACGGTCGGCGGGGGCGGTGGCGCGTCCGGCGACCACCCGGCCGTACGCGGCGGCGGCGACGCGTCGCTCGGGGCGCCCGTCGTCGTGCGCCCACCGGTCGACGGCCCGGCAGACGGCGGCGGGCTCGTCCTCGGCGAGGGCGGTGAGGAGGCCGTCGGCGAGCGGGTGGGCGGTGGCGACGAGCGCCTCGCACAGGTCGTCGACGGCGAGCGCACGATGGGTGTGCAGCAGGGCCCGCGCCGCGGTGGCGACGGTCGCGTGCGGGGCGGCGGGGAGGGGGCGGTCGTCGCCGAACCAGCGGCAGAGGAGCGGCTGGACGCCCCGGGGGTCCGCGGCCAGCATCCCCGCGACGGCGTCGAGGCACCGGCCGCCGCCGTCGTCCCGGCCGGGCGGCGGGTCGGCGGGCACGAGCCGCCGCAGCAGATCGATCCGCTCGTCCTCCCCGAGCGGCAGCCCCTGCCAGAACCCGGGCCCGAACGCGGCGAACACGGCGTGCCGTTCGGCCCCGGCTCCGATCAGGTCGGCCAGCAGCCGCAGCGCGGGCAGGTACGGCCGGGGGTCCGGCAGCCGCCGCACGCACTCCAGGAACAACCGCGAGGCCCACCAGGGCCCGTCACCGCAGCTCCCGGCCGCCGCCGCGGCGAAGCGCCCGAGGGCCTCGGCGAGGACACCGAGCCGCGGGGCGAGGGCGGCGGGGCCACGCTCGTGGTGGAGCAGCAGCAGCGCCTGGAGGACGGGGCCGATCCGGTGACGCGGGACGGGCGGCACCGGGGCGGCACCGGCCTGCGGCTGCCCACCGGACGGGTCGGCGAGCGCCCCCTCGGCGGCCACCCGCTGCCGGGGGACGACGGGCGCGGCGCAGGGGTCGGCGGGACGGGCGGGGCCCGGCGGTCCGGCGGGGCCGGGTGGTCCAGGGGGTGTGCCCGGTGCGGCGGGTACACCTGGTGCGGCGGGTAGGCCCGGTCCGGCGGGTAGGCCCGGTCGGGCGGGGTCAGGTGGTCCGACGGATACGCCCGGCCCAGCGGGTACACCCGGTCCAGCGGGTACGCCCGCCCCGGCGGGTACACCCCGTCCAACGGGGCCAGGTGGTCCAGCGGGGGCGCCCGGTCCGCCCGGCCCTGCGGATCCACCCGGTCCTGCCGGTCCTGCCGACGCCGGCTCCGGGGACGCCGTCGGCGACGCCCCGGAACCAGGCACGTGCGACCCGCCCGGCCGGCACGGTCCTCCCGGCACCGGGGCGGCCGGCCCGGCGAGGTCGGAGACGTCCGGTCCGCCTCGGCCCTCCGGCCCCGGGGCACCCGCCCCCGCGAAGAGGAGCGCCCGCAGGGCCTCGTCCAGGTCCAGGTGGGCCGCCTGGACCCAGTCCGCGAGTTCCTCGTGCGCGAAGCGGTAGCCGGAGCCGGCGGGGACGAGCAGGCCCTCGGTGAGGACGGCCGAGGCCCAGCCGTCCCGCCAGGGGAAGAGCTCCTCGAAGGAGGACCGGTCGAGGACGCCGTGCCCCGGGCCCAGGCAGCGGCGGGCCGCCTCGTGGACCTGACCGGCCACGCGCGCGGCGAGCCGGCGTACGGCGGTGCCCCGGACGAGCGGCCGGGAGCCGGCGGCGATCCGGACGGCGATGCGCAGGCAGAGGAGGTCCAGGTAGGCGGTGAAGATCTCCTGGCGTCCTGGCCGCCCCGGCACGTCCCCCGGCAGCGCGGCCCGCACCTCCGCGAGCAGCCGCAGCGCCAGCGGGTGGCGGGCGTCGGCCTCGGCCAGGTCCGTCTCGCCGAGGCCGTACCCCTGACGTACGGCCCGTGCCTCCGACGCGGTGTACGGCCCGAGAACGAGTGCGGGCGGCCCGTCCCCGGCTCCGTCCCGGGCCAGGGCCGCGGCCCGGTCCCCGGCTCCGGCTTCGGCTCCGTTCCCCGCCGGGTCCCAGGCTCCGGCTGCGGCCCCGTCCCGGTCCCCGACTCCGGGCCGGTCCCCGACTCCGGCCCCGGCCCGGTCCCCGACACCGACCCCGGCCCGATCCCCGACACCGACCCCGCCCCAGTCCCCGACACCGACTCCGGCCCGGTCCCCAACCCCGTCCCCGACCCCTGCTGCGGCCAGGTCCCCGGCTCCCGTCGTAGGCCGGTGCGGTGCGCCCGGGGTGTAGAGGGCGCCGGCCAGGTCCCAGTGCTCGGGGCCGCAGGCGGTCACGAGCCGGGCGTGGTGGGCGCGGAGCCAGTTCTCGGTGGACGTCGTCCAGTCGCCGAGCCGGTGGGCGAGGCGCGGTGGCATCTCCTCGGGGCCGTCGAGGACGACGAGGAGCGGGCGGCCCGCCTCGTGGGCGAGGGCGGCGGCCCGTTCCGGAGTGGCGGCCGTGGTGTCGCCGAGTGCCCCGGAGGCGGCGACGACACGGCCCGCCTGGTGCAGGGCCCGGCCGACGGCGTCGGCGACAGAGCGGTCCTCGGCGCGCAGGTCGGCGCCGCGCAGCCGGACGGTGGGGGCGGGCGCCGCGCCCCGGGCGCGGCGGGCGCAGAGGGCGGCGAGGGCCGTGGTGCGGCCGGTTCCGGGGGCGCCGACGAGCGCGAGGACCGGGGCGTCGCCCGCGGTGAAACGGGCGAACTCACGGACGCACTCGGGGCGTTCGACGGGCTCGGGCCAGGGGTCGGGTTCCCGTACGGGTCCGGTGGAGGTGGCGGTGAGTTCGAGGATTCCGGCGAGGTTGAGGTCGGGCCCGTAGGCCGGGACGGTCGCGGCGTTGCGCCGGAGCAGGGCGCCGAGGGGGCCTTCGGGCCGCAGCGGCACCGCGTATCCGGCGGCTTTGCGGTCACCGTGCAGGGCGGTGCCGAGGACGGCGAGGACGGTACCGGTGGCGGCGTCGAGGAGGGGGCCGCCGGCGGCCTCTCCGCCGAGCCTCAGGGCCTCGGCGCCCTCGGTGCCGATGGCGAGTTCGAGCGCGTCGGCGACGGTGTGGAAGCGGTCGGTGGCGACGTACGTGACGGTGGCGGGGCCGAGCACCCGCGCCTCGCGCCAGCCGCGGGCGGCGATCCTCACGTACGTGCCGGGTTCGACCTCGGGGCGGGTCGCGAGCGGCAGCGGGTGGACGCCGAGTCCTTCGGTCCGTACGAGCGCGAGGCCGCTCTCCGGCAGGGGGGTGACGGCCTCGGCCTCGGCGAGCCAGGTCCGGTCGCCGGGGGCGTGCAGGACGACACGGCTGAGCCCGTCGACGGCTTCGTGGCTGGTGACGACCGTTCCGTGGTGGTCGGCGAGGAATCCGGTGCCGCGCGGCCGGCCCGCCTGATCGCAGATCCGTACCAGCGTCGCCAGGTCCCCGCGTCCCATGGTGTCGACGGTAGGTCGCCGGTGATCACGCGACGGCACCCACGGGCGAACGCGCCCCCCGGCACTCCCCCGTTCACCTCGAGCGCCTCCCCGATGGGGTGATTCTTCGGCGTTCCGCCGGACAGGCTCTTGCGGGGGGAACGACGTGGGGCGGGCACGCGCGCGTGCCCCCCCCCCCGGGGCGGGGCACCCCGGGGGGTGAGCCGCAGACCGCGCGGGGCGTTGCCGTGGCCCCCGGGGGCCCCGCCCGCGCCCGCCCAGGTCGCCCCCCCCGTGGGGTTTTCTTGCGGCGGGCCGCCGCGCGCGCTGATGGGGGGGGAACCCTGGGGGGGGGGCCCCGGGGGGGCCCCCGCCCCACGGGAGCGTCGAAGCCGGTCGGTTCAGCCGAAGACGGCGAGGCTCTTGGCCTTGCCCCGCTGGTCCTCGACGAGCGCGAGCAGTCGCCCCTCCGGTCCGAAGACCGCGACGGGCCCCGCCGGATACGCCGGCATCTCCACGCGGACGCCGTTGAGCAGGAGCTGGGCCCGCTTCTCGTCGACCTCCCACCGGGGGAACGCCGCCGCGGCCGCGTCGGCGACCGGCATCACCGTCAGCTCCTCCTGGAGCTGGTCGAGCGTCTTCGCCGAGTCCAGCTTGTACGGGCCGACCCGGGTGCGGCGCAGCGCGGTCAGGTGCCCGCCCACGCCGAGCCCGGCGCCGAGGTCCCGGGCGAGCGCCCGGATGTACGTACCGGAGGAGCAGACGACGGAGACGACCAGGTCGACGACGGGGGTGCCGTCCTCGGCGGTCGCCTCCCGGACGTCGTACACCTGGAAGGAGGAGACGGTGACCGGGCGGGCCGGGATCTCGAACTCCTCGCCACCGCGCACCCGCGCGTACGACCGCTTGCCGTCGATCTTGATCGCCGAGACCTTCGACGGCACCTGCATGATGGCGCCGGTCAGTTCGGCGACGCCCGCGTCGATGCCTTCACGGGTGACCTTCGAAGCGTCGACCGACGCCGTGATCTCGCCCTCGGCGTCGTCGGTGATCGTCGTCTGGCCCAGGCGGATGGTGCCCAGGTACTCCTTCTCGGTCAGCGCGAGGTGCCCGAGGAGCTTGGTCGCCCGCTCCACGCCGAGGACGAGGACGCCGGTGGCCATGGGGTCGAGCGTGCCCGCGTGCCCGACCTTGCGGGTCTTCGCGATCCCGCGCATCTTGGCCACGACGTCGTGCGAGGTGAAGCCCGACGGCTTGTCGACGATGACAAGACCGTCCTGGGGTCCCCTCCCGGCCGTGGCCGGGGGAGTTGCTGCTGTGTCGCTCATTCGGCGGCTTCGTCCTCGCCCGGCTTCTTGTAGGGGTCGGCCTCGCCCGCGAAGGCGGCGCCCGAGGACGCCTCCCGCACCTGGGCGTCGGAGGCCCGCGCCCTGTTCAGGAGGTCCTCGATCGTCTTGGCGTTCTCCGGGAGGGCGTCCGCCACGAAGGTCAGCGTCGGGGTGAACTTGGTCCCGGCCGCCCGGCCGACGGCCGAACGGAGGATGCCCTTGGCACTCTCCAGGCCGGCGGCGGCGCTCGCGCGCTCCTCGTCGTCGCCGTAGACCGTGTAGAAGACCGTGGCCTCCCGCAGGTCACCGGTGACGCGGGTGTCCGTGATGGTCACGTGCGTACCCAGGCGGGGGTCCTTGATGCCGCGCAGCAGCTTCTCGGCGACCACCTCCTGGATGAGGTCTGCCAGCTTCTTCGCCCGCGCGTTGTCGGCCACTGGTCCTTCTCCTTCTTCGCCTTGCTCAAATCAGTCTTCATCAGTGTGGAGCCTGCGGCGCACCGCCAGCAGCTCCACCTCGGGGCGGGCGGCGACGAGCCGCTCGCACCGGTCCAGCACGTCACTGAGGTGCCCCGAGTCCCCCGACACCATCGCGACGCCGATCTCGACCCGTCGATGGAGGTTATGGCCGCTGACCTCCGCCACGCTCACCGCGAACTTCCGCTGGAGCTCGGCGACGATCGGCTTGACGACGGAGCGTTTCTCCTTCAACGAACGTACGTCGCCGAGGAGCAGATCGAAGGACAGTGTCCCCACGTACATATGTGTCCGGATGTCCCGCCGGTTCGGGTTCGGTGTGCCCGCCGACCACTCGGCGGGGACACCGGAAACGCTACACGCAACGGCCGGGGCCGATCGACGGAATACTTTCCGCCGACCGGCCCCGGCTCACACGTGCGATCGGACGCGATCAGGCGCGCGGCTTCTCGCGCATCTCGTACGTCGCGATGACGTCGTCGATCTTGATGTCGTTGAAGTTTCCGAGGTTGATACCGCCCTCGAAGCCTTCGCGGATCTCGGTGACGTCGTCCTTGAAGCGGCGCAGACCGTGGATCGTGAGGTCCTCGGCGATGACCTTGCCGTCGCGGACGAGGCGCGCCTTGGTGTTGCGCTTGACCTCGCCGGAGCGGATGAGGACACCGGCGATGTTGCCCAGCTTGGACGAGCGGAAGACCTCGCGGATCTCCGCCGTACCGAGCTCGACCTCTTCGTACTCCGGCTTGAGGAGGCCCTTGAGCGCCGCCTCGATCTCCTCGATCGCCTGGTAGATGACCGAGTAGTACCGGACGTCGACGCCCTCGCGCTCCGCCATCTGCGCGGCACGGCCGGCCGCACGGACGTTGTAGCCGATGACGATGGCGTCGGAGCCCATGGCCAGGTCGATGTCCGACTCGGTGACCGCACCCACACCGCGGTGCAGGACACGGATGTCGACCTCTTCGCCGACGTCGAGCTGGAGCAGCGAGGCTTCGAGGGCCTCGACCGCACCGGACGCGTCGCCCTTGATGATGAGGTTGAGTTCCTGGACGAGACCGGCCTTGAGCACCTTGTCGAGGTCCTCGAGGGACACCCGGCGGACGCGCTTGGCGAAGGCGGCGTTGCGCTCACGCGCAGCGCGCTTCTCGGCGATCTGACGCGCCGTACGGTCCTCGTCGACCACCAGGAGGTTGTCGCCGGCACCCGGCACGTTGGTGAGACCGAGCACCAGGACGGGAGTCGACGGGGTCGCCTCCTCGACGTTGTTGCCCTTGTCGTCGAGCATCGCCCGGACGCGGCCGTACGCGTCGCCGACCACCACGGTGTCGCCGATGCGCAGCGTTCCGCGCTGGACCAGGACGGTCGAGACGGCACCACGACCACGGTCGAGGTGGGACTCGATCGCAATACCCTGCGCGTCCTGGTTCGGGTTGGCCCGCAGGTCGAGCGAGGCGTCGGCGGTGAGGACGACGGCCTCCAGCAGGGAGTCGATGTGCAGACCCTGCTTGGCGGAGATGTCGACGAACATCGTGTCGCCGCCGTACTCCTCGGCCACCAGACCGAACTCGGTCAGCTGACCGCGGACCTTGGTCGGGTCGGCACCCTCGACGTCGATCTTGTTGACCGCGACGACGATCGGGACGCCGGCGGCCTTGGCGTGGTTGAGCGCCTCGATCGTCTGCGGCATGACGCCGTCGTTGGCCGCGACCACGAGGATCGCGATGTCGGTCGACTTGGCACCACGGGCACGCATGGCGGTGAACGCCTCGTGACCCGGGGTGTCGATGAAGGTGATGCGACGCTCTTCGCCGTTGACCTCGGTGCCCACCTGGTAGGCACCGATGTGCTGGGTGATGCCACCGGCCTCGCCCGCGACGACGTTCGTCTTGCGGATCGCGTCGAGCAGTCGGGTCTTACCGTGGTCGACGTGACCCATGACGGTGACGACCGGCGGACGGGAGACCAGAGCCTCTTCGCCGCCCTCGTCCTCGCCGAACTCGATGTCGAAGGACTCGAGGAGCTCGCGGTCCTCTTCCTCCGGCGAGACGATCTGAACGACGTAGTTCATCTCCTCGCCGAGCATCGTCAGCGTGTCGTCGGAGACCGACTGCGTCGCCGTGACCATCTCACCGAGGTTCATCATCACCGCGACGAGCGACGCCGGGTTGGCGCCGATCTTCTCGGCGAAGTCGGTGAGGGAGGCACCGCGCGACAGGCGGATGACCTCGCCGCCACCGCGGGGAAGCATCACGCCGCCCACGGACGGGGCCTGCATGGCCTCGTACTCCTGGCGCCTCTGACGCTTCGACTTGCGACCGCGACGCGCGGGACCGCCGGGGCGACCGAAGGCGCCCTGCGTGCCACCACGTGCACCCGGGCCACCGGGACGGCCACCGAAGCCACCGGGACGACCGCCGAAGCCGCCGCCACCGCCGGGACCGCCCGGACGACCGCCGCCACCGCCACCGGGACCACCGGGACGACCGGCGAAGCCGCCGCCGCCACCGCCGGGGCCGGCCGGACGACCGGTGAAGCCGGGACGACCGCCGCCGCCACCGCCGGGACCGGCCGGACGGCCACCGGGGCCACCGGGGCCACGGCCGCCACCGCCGGGACCGGGGCGCGGGCCGGCAGCGGGACGCTGCGGCATCATGCCCGGGTTCGGACGGTTACCGCCGGGCGCGCCGCCCGGACGGGGAGACTGCGGGCGGGGCATGCCGCCCGGGGTGGGACGGGCACCGCCCTGACCCTGCGGGCGCGGAGCGCCGCCGGGGCCGCCCTGCGGACGCGGGGCGCCCGGACCGGCACCGGGGCCGCCGGGACGGGGAGCGCCGCCACCGGGACGGGGCGTCTGCGGACGCGCCATGCCGGTGGAGCCACCCGAGGTGAAGGGGTTGTTGCCCGGTCGGGGACCGGCCGGACGGGAACCGCCCGGACGGGGGGCCTGCTGGCCGCCGGGGCGCGGAGCACCCTGGCCCTGGGGGCGGGACGCCTGCTGGCCCGGACGGGCGGCGGCCGGGCGGGGGCCCGGGGTCGCGCCGGCGGGACGCTGCTGGGCGGCCGGAGCCGCCGGAGGCGCGGTGAACTCCGGGGTCGTCGGAGCCGGGGAGGCCGGCGCCGGCTTCGGCGCGGCCGGGGGCTTCGGACCCGGAGTGGGGCGCGACGAGCCGGCGGGAGCCGGAGTCGCGGGCTTCTCCGCAGCCGCGGGCTTGGGCGCCGCCGGGGCGGGCGCTCCAGGCTTCGGGGCGGCGGGACGGGACGCCTGCGCCGGGGACGGCGCGGGGGTGGCCGACGCCGGCTTCGGCGCGGCGGGGGACGGCGCTGCCTTGCGGGGCGCGCCGGGCTTGGCAGGGGACTTTCCGGCGTTGCCACCGGGGCCCTGCAAAGCGTCAGTCAACTTGCGCACGACCGGCGCCTCGATCGTCGAGGACGCCGAACGGACGAATTCACCGAGTTCTTGGAGCTTGGCCATGACGACCTTGCTCTCCACACCGAACTCCTTGGCGAGTTCGTATACCCGGACCTTAGCCACTTTGCTCCTTTGTGAGGTCCGGTTACCGCCGGACCGTCGCTACTTCATGGGCGTACTCATCGCGTACTCATCGAGTGCTCATCGCAATCTCGACCTACTTCCAACTCGCGAGGTACCTGACTGCACGGTGTTCCGTGCCGTACTTTTCTTCACTGCGGCGCCGACCGCTCGACGTGGTTGCGCAGTTCCGTGGTGTCGAGCGGGCCCTGGACCTTGAAGGCCCTCGGCAACGCCCGGCGACGGACCGCCAGGTCGAGACAGACCACGGCGGGGTGCAGGTACGCACCCCGGCCGGGCAGCGTACCGCGATGATCAGGAACGCATTCGTCCTTGCTCACCACGATCCGCAGCAGATCGCTCTTGGCCGCTCGCTCCCGGCACCCCACACAGGTTCGCTCAGGGCACGCGCGGGCATGCGTCCGGCCAGACACGTCTAAGTCTACCTCCCCGTACCGACCTCACCTGTTTGGGGCAAGAATCGAACAGTTGTTGGCCAGAATCGGTCTCAGTCCTCGGGACCGTTCGGCTCCGTGTCCGGCCTGATGTCGATCCGCCAGCCGGTGAGGCGGGCGGCGAGACGGGCGTTCTGCCCCTCCTTGCCGATCGCCAGCGACAGCTGGTAGTCCGGCACCGTCACCCGGGCGGACCGGGCGGCCATGTCGACGATGTCGACCCTGGACACCCGCGCCGGGGAGAGCGCGTTCGCCACCATCTCGGCCGGGTCGTCCGACCAGTCGACGATGTCGATCTTCTCGCCGAGCAGCTCCGCCATCACGTTGCGGACGCGGCTGCCCATCGGGCCGATGCAGGCGCCCTTGGGGTTCAGGCCCGAACGGGTGGAGCGGACGGCGATCTTGGTGCGGTGACCGGCCTCACGGGCGATGGCCGAGATCTCGACCGAGCCGTCGGCGATCTCCGGCACCTCCAGGGCGAAGAGCTTCTTCACCAGGTTGGGATGGGTGCGCGAAAGGGTGACGGACGGACCGCGGACACCCTTCGCCACCCGGACGACGTACGTCCGCAGCCGCAGACCGTGCGTGTAGTCCTCGCCCGGCACCTGCTCCTGCACCGGAAGGATGGCTTCCAGCTTGTCGTCCAGGCGGACGAGGACGTTCTTCGGGTCCTTGCCCTGCTGCACCACACCGGCGACGACATCGCCCTCGCGGCGCGCGTACTCACCGAACGTCACGTCGTTCTCGGCGTCGCGCAGCCGCTGCTGGATGACCTGGCGGGCGGTGCTCGCCGCGATCCGGCCGAAGTCGGACGGGGTGTCGTCGAAGTCCTTGGGCTCCTGGCCCTCCTCCAGATCGGAGGGGTCTTCCTTCGCCCACACCGTCACGTGACCGGACGCCCGGTCCAGCTCCACGCGCGCGTGGCGGCGGGCGTCGGGGGTGCGGTGGTAGGCGATGAGGAGGGCCGACTCGATCGCCTCGACCAGCAGGTCGAAGGAGATCTCCTTCTCATGCGCCAAGCCCTTGAGCAGCTTCACGTCGATGTCCACGGCTACGCCTCCTCTTCCTTCTTGTCCTTGCGGTTGAACTCGATCTCGACACGCGCCTTGACGATGTCGGCGAACTCGACCCGGCGGGCGGTGGGCTTGCGCCCCTTCACGCCCGGCACTTCGAGGTCGAGGCCGCTCTCGTCCATGGCGATGATCCGCGCGACCAGCTCTTCACCGGCGCCGTCGGCGGTCAGCTGGAGCTTGACCAGCCGGCCGACGGCGCGCTCGTAGTGGCGGGTCTGCGTCAGCGGGCGGTCGGCGCCGGGGGAGCTGACTTCGAGGACGTACTCGCCCTCGCCCATCGCGTCGGTCTCGTCGAGCTTCTCGGAGATCGCGCGGCTCAGCTCGGCACAGGCGTCCAGCTCCACGCCCTCGTCCGAGTCCACGACGATCCGCAGCAGTCCGCGGCGGCCGGCCCGGGAGACCTCGATCTCTTCCAGATCCAGGCCCTTCGCGTGGACCAGCGGCTCCACGAGTCCGCGCAGCCTGTCGCTCTGGGTGGTGCTCATCCGGGTGACTCCTCGGCCGCGTGTGCTGTTGTGGGTACGTCGCGTGTCAGACCAAAGGGTATCCGGTCCCGGAGGGTGTTGCCGTCCACCGACCCGGGGCCCGCGGGTACGCTCGCCTGCGGTGATCCGACGATCTTCGACGACATACCACAGCTGAGGGAGCGAGCGTGACGACGACGGACAGGCGCGCACTCCTGACGGCCGGGGTCTCTGCCGCCGCGGCGGCCCTCGCGGGCTGCACCTCCGAGGCTCCCGGGCCCCGCAGGCCGAGCGCCGCCCAGCGGGAGGCCGAACGGGTGGCACGGGCGGAGACGGAGCTGCGGCTCCGCGCGGTGACCGCCTCCCGGACCCTGCTGGAACGTTACGACGCGACGCTGGCCGCCCACCCCGCCCTCGCCCCCCTGCTGAACCCGCTGCGGCGCTCGGTGGCGGCGCACACGAAGGCCTTCGGCGAGGGCGGGACGACGGTACGGCCCGCGACGGCCGCGCCGACCGCCTCCGCGACCTCCGTCGCCCCCACTCCCGCCCCCGTGCCCGTGGCGGGCGACCCCCGGGCAGCGCTCGGGGAACTGGCTGCGGCCGAAGGCACCGCCTCCGACGCCCACACCGCCGCCCTGCTCACCGCCCCGCCCGAGTACGCCCGGCTGCTCGCCTCCGTGGCCGCCGCCTGCGCCGCGCACGCCTATCTGCTGACCGAAGGAGCACGGGCATGAGCGCCCTCGACGCGACCCAGGCCGCGCTGGCCGCCGAGCACGCCGCGGTGTACGGGTACGGAGTCGTCGGTGGCCGGATCGGCGCCGAGCGACGGGCCGAGGCCACGACCGCGTACGAGGCCCACCGGGCGCGCCGGGACGCGCTGCGCAGGACCGTCCGCGACCTCGGCGGGGCGCCGGTGTCGGCGGAGGCCGCGTACGCGCTGCCGTTCCCGGTCGCGGACCCGGCCGGCGCCGTCCGTCTCGCGGCCGTCCTCGAGGACCGGGTGGCCGGGGTGTACTCCGACCTGGTGCGGGCCGCCGAGGGCCCGCAGCGGCGCGAGGCGGCCGCCGCGCTCAGGGAGGCGGCGGTACGGGCCGTCCGGTGGCGCGGCAGCGACGTAACCTTTCCTGGGCTCGCCGAGCGGGCGTGAACCCCGCCCCCGACCGAAGGAACACCGCACGCATGGCTTTCGAACCGCCGCAGCGACTGACGAGGACGCTCGGTGAGACGTACGGGGACGCCACCGCGGCCGCGTGGCTGGAAACGCTGCCCGCCCTCGCCGACCGGGTGCTCGGCCAGGCGTCCCTCGACGCCGAACGGGTCATGGCCCCCGGCGGGCGGAGCAGTCTGGTCGTCCTCGTCCGGCGGTCCGACGGCTCCCCCGCGGCACTCAAGATCGCACCCCCGTTCACCCGGCCCGACCGGGAGCGGGAGGCGCTCGCGCACTGGAACGGCTGGGGCGCGGTCCAGCTCCTCGACGAGGCCGGGGAGGGCTCGCTCGTCCTCGAGCGGCTGCACCCCGAGGTGTCGCTGCGCTCCCTGCCGGAGGCGAAGGCGCTCCTGGAGGCGGCGGGGACCGTACGGAAGCTGTGGGTGGAGCCCGCGGCGGAGCACGGCTTCGAGACGGTGACCGAGCGGACGGCCCGGCAGGCGGCGGCGATGGACTCCCACCGGGGCGGCGACGCGACCGGTGAACTGACGGCGGCGGCGCTCGCGGCGCGCGAGGAGCTGGTGTCCGGGGCCTCCGAGACGGTCCTGCTGCACGGGAACTTCCGGCAGGGCAAGGTGCTTGCCGGGGACCGGGCGCCCTGGCTGGCCGTCGGGCCCGAGCCGCTGGTCGGAGAGCGGGCGTACGACCTGGCCCGGCTCGTCCGGGACCGGGTCGAGGATCTGGTGGCCGCGTCCTCCGGCGCGTCGGCGGCCCGTCGGCGGGTCAACAAGCTGGCCGACTCGCTGGACCTGGACCGTGAGCGGCTGCGCGGCTGGACCCTGTTCCGCGCGGTCGAGTCGGGGACGCGGGCGCTGGCGGCGGGGCGGCGGCAGGATGCCGAGCTGCTCCTCGAGTTCGCGAGCTGGCTGTAGGGGAATACCCTTTTTGTACTGTTCGGCTCGATGCCAGGGGGCCGTGATGATCGAAGAGCTGCTGATGGCGGCAGCCGGTGCGGGCGCCGCGTTCGCCGTGTACGCGGGCGCCGCGGCGCGGGTCGTGAAGCAGTACGAGCGGGGAGTCGTCTTCCGCTTCGGCCGGCTGCGGGACGAGGTGCGGGCGCCGGGATTCACGATGATCATTCCGGGCGTGGACCGGCTGCACAAGGTGAACATGCAGATCGTCACGATGCCCGTGCCCGCGCAGGAGGGCATCACCCGGGACAACGTGACGGTCCGGGTCGACGCGGTGGTCTACTTCAAGGTCGTCGACGCGGCCGAGGCGCTCGTCCGGGTCGAGGACTACAAGTTCGCGGTCTCCCAGATGGCGCAGACCTCGCTGCGGTCCATCATCGGCAAGAGCGACCTCGACGACCTGCTGTCCAACCGGGAGAAGCTCAACCAGGGGCTCGAACTGATGCTGGACTCCCCCGCGATCGGGTGGGGCGTCCAGATCGACCGGGTCGAGATCAAGGACGTGTCCCTGCCCGAGACCATGAAGCGTTCGATGGCCCGGCAGGCGGAGGCGGACCGGGAGCGGCGGGCGCGGGTCATCAACGCGGACGCGGAACTCCAGGCGTCGAAGAAGCTGGCGGAGGCGGCGGAGGTCATGTCCGACCAGCCGGCCGCGCTGCAGCTGCGGCTGCTGCAGACGGTGGTGGCGGTGGCGGCGGAGAAGAACTCGACGCTGGTGCTGCCGTTCCCGGTGGAGCTGCTGAGGTTCCTGGAGCGGGCGACGCCGAGGGGCGGCGCGGATACGGGCCATGCGGAGACGATGCTGCATCCGGCGCACCCGGTGCCGCCGCCGGTGCCGCCGTGGTCGGAGGCGTACCTGGCGGGGCGGGCGGACGCGGCGGACGCGATCGAGGACCTGACGGGGACGTCGGTGGAACCGTCGGCGCAGCGGGAGGACGAGGGCTGAACCCTCCCCCCACGAGGTCAGGGGGAGGAGGACGGGCACAAGCTGCGACGGGGACGGCGCCCGGTGGGGCCCGCCCCCGTCGTGGTCCTAGGCCGTGAGGCGGGCGATCGCCTCTGCCGTCGGGAGCTCCTCCCGCTCACCCGTGCGGCGGTCCTTCAGCTCCAGGACGCCCTCGCCCGAGCGGCGGCCCGCCACCAGGATCTTCGGGACGCCCATCAGCTCCGCGTCGGTGAACTTCACGCCCGGGGAGACGCCCGCGCGGTCGTCGACCAGGACCCGGAGCCCGGCCGCGGCGAGCTGCGTCGAGACCTCGAGGGCCAGTTCCGTCTGGAGCGCCTTGCCCGCCGCCACCACGTGGACGTCGGCCGGGGCGACCTCGGCCGGCCAGCACAGGCCCTTGTCGTCGGCCGTCTGCTCGGCGAGCGCGGCGACCGCGCGGGAGACGCCGATGCCGTACGAGCCCATGGTCACGCGGACCGGCTTGCCCTGCTGGCCGAGGACGTCGAGCTTCAGGGCGTCGGCGTACTTGCGGCCCAGCTGGAAGATGTGGCCGATCTCGATGGCGCGGTCCAGCTTCAGGCCGGTGCCGCACTTCGGGCACGGGTCGCCCTCCTGGACGACGACGACGTCGACGTACTCGGAGACCTCGAAGTCACGGCCCGCGACGACGTTCTTCGTGTGCGTCCCGTCCTTGTTGGCGCCCGTGATCCACGCCGTGCCCGGCGCGACGCGCGGGTCGGCGATGTAGGTGACCTTCTCCAGGCCCTGCGGGCCGACGTAGCCCCGGACGAGGTCCGCGCGCTCGGCGAAGTCCGTCTCGGTGACCATCTCGACAGTGGCGGGCGCGAAGTGCGCCTCGACCTTGCCCAGGTCGACCTCGCGGTCGCCGGGGACGCCCACGGCGACGATCTCGCCGTCGACCTTCACCAGGAGGTTCTTCAGGGTGGCGGAGGCCGGGACGCCGAGGGAGGCGGCGAGGGTCTCGATGGTCGGGGTGTCCGGGGTGGGGATCTCCTCGGCCGCCGCGACGCCGGAGCCGTCGACCGTCTGCAGCTCGTACGTGATCGCCTCGGTGTTCGCGGCGAAGTCGCAGTTCGGGCAGTCGGCGAAGGTGTCCTCGCCGGCCTCGGCCGGGGCGAGGAACTCCTCGGACTTCGAGCCGCCCATCGCGCCCGCGGTGGCGGCGCAGATGCGGTAGTCGAGGCCGAGGCGCTCGAAGACGCGCTGGTAGGCCTGGCGGTGCAGGGCGTAGGAGTGGGCGAGGCCCTCGTCCTCCGTGTCGAAGGAGTAGGAGTCCTTCATCAGGAACTCGCGGCCGCGCAGGATGCCGGCCCGCGGGCGGGCCTCGTCACGGAACTTCGTCTGGATCTGGTAGAGGATGACGGGCAGGTCCTTGTAGGACGAGCACTGGTCCTTGACCAGGAGGGTGAAGATCTCCTCGTGCGTCGGGCCGAGGAGGTAGTCGCCGCCCCTGCGGTCGTGGAGGCGGAACAGCTCGGCGCCGTACTCCTCCCAGCGGCCGGTCGCCTCGTACGGCTCGCGCGGCAGCAGCGCGGGCAGGGAGACCTCCTGCGCGCCGATGGCGTCCATCTCCTCGCGGACGATGCGCTCGACGTTGGAGAGGACCTTCTTGCCGAGGGGCAGCCAGCTCCAGATGCCGGCGGCGGTGCGGCGCACGTAACCCGCGCGGACGAGGAGCTTGTGGCTGAGGACCTCGGCGTCGGCCGGGTCGTCGCGCAGCGTCTTCGCCATCAACTGGGACATGCGCTGGACCGGTGCGTTGGCCATGGTTCTCGTACTCCTGCCGGGACTGACATTGATGGCCCGAGGTTAGCCGGGCCATCCCTGGTGGGAGAAATCAGTTCCGGCGCAGCAGGGGCAGCGGCGCGCCCATCACGGCGTACGGGCGGGCGGCGCTCGGGAAGTGCACCTGGCGGGCGAGGTCGGTGTAGCCGAGGGACCGGTAGAGGCCGCGGGCCGGGCTCTCGGTGTCGATCGCGGAGAGGATGGAGCGCCTCTCGACGGCGGTGTCGGTGATGGTCGTGATGAGCTCGCGGCCCACGCCCCGGCCCTGGAAGTCGGGGTGGACGTGGAGTTCGGTGATGACGAAGGAGTCGTCGAGCCATTCGGTGGTGCCGGTGGCGCGGAGGTACGTCTCGACGACGGTGGACCACCAGTGGGTGCGGTCGTTGGGCATCCCGTACACGAATCCGACGAGCGCCCCGTCGGGGGTGGTGGCGCCGTAGGCGCGGGCACCGGGGCTGAGCAGGTGGCGCAGCACGATGTGGCGGCGTACGGCGATCTCGTCGTCGTCCAGGCCGAAGGCGACCGCCTGCACGGCGAGGGCCTCGTCCACCCGGGCGGCGAGGTTGGCCGGACCGATCACGACCTGTGCGTCATCCATGCGGCGCACCCTACAAGCGGCCGCCCGTCCCGGGACAGCACGTTCAGAACAGGACGCTCATGAAGGCGCCGGTCTCCTGGAAGCCGACGCGGCGGTACGCGGCCCTCGCGGGGACGTTGTAGTCGTTGACGTACAGGCTGACGACGGGCGCGATGTCGGTCAGGGCCTGCTGGAGGACGGCGGCCATGCCCGTCTCCGAGAGGCCCTTGCCTCGGTGCTCCGGGGCGACCCAGACGCCCTGGATCTGGCAGGCCTGGCGGGTGGCGGCGCCGATCTCGGCCTTGAAGACGACCTTGCCGTCCTCGATGCGGGCGAAGGAGCGGCCGGTGCCGACGAGTTCGGCGACCCGGGCCTGGTAGAGCAGGCCGCCGTCGTTGGCGAGCGGGGAGACGCCGACCTCCTCGGTGAACATGGCCACGCAGGCGGGCATGATCACGTCCATCTCGTCCTTGCGGACGCGGCGCACCAGCGGGTCGGGAGTGACGGTGGTGGAGGGTTCCTCGGCGACCATCACGGGCTGGCGGGCGCGGACGTCCCGCGCGGGGCCCCAGCTGGGCTCCAGGAGGCGCCACAGCTCGGAGGTGGCCTCGGCGGGGCCGACGATCGAGGAGCAGCGGCGGCCGGTCCTGCGGGCCCGGTCGGCGAAGGCGCGGACGGCCTCGGGGGTGGCGCAGAGGGGGACCAGGTTGGCCCCGGAGTAGCAGAGGGAGCGCAGTCGGCCCTCGTCGTACCAGCCCCACATCTCGCCGCCGAGACGCCACGGGTCGAGCCCGGCGACCTGGACGCGGGCGGCGACGAAGGCGTTCTCGACGGGGGCGCTCTCCAGGACGGCGAGCGCGGCGCCGAGATCGGCGGGTTCGAGGACCCGGGTGGCGGGTTGTGTCAACACGAGGGGGCCTCACCGTGCGGTTCTGCTGGTCTTGGCACTTTACCCTTCTCGCCTGGGGCGGGGCCCTTCATGCGCACGGAGCCCCTCCGCCCGGTGGGGTGGAGGGGCTCCGTGGTGGTCGGTGTCCTCAGCCGGCGACGGCGACCGACGGCTCGCCGCTGGCGACGCCGTCCTTCTCCATCTGCTCGGCGATCTTCAGCGCCTCTTCGATCAGGGTCTCGACGATCTTCGACTCGGGGACGGTCTTGATGACCTCGCCCTTCACGAAGATCTGGCCCTTGCCGTTGCCGGAGGCGACGCCGAGGTCGGCCTCGCGGGCCTCGCCGGGGCCGTTGACGACGCAGCCCATGACGGCCACGCGCAGCGGGACGGTCATGCCGTCGAGGCCGGCGGTGACCTCCTCCGCGAGCTTGTAGACGTCGACCTGGGCGCGGCCGCAGGACGGGCAGGAGACGATCTCCAGGCGCCGCTGGCGCAGGTTCAGCGACTCCAGGATCTGCATGCCGACCTTGATCTCCTCGGCCGGCGGCGCGGAGAGCGAGACGCGGATGGTGTCGCCGATGCCCTGGGACAGCAGGGCGCCGAAGGCGACGGCCGACTTGATGGTGCCCTGGAAGGCCGGGCCGGCCTCGGTGACGCCGAGGTGCAGCGGGTAGTCGCACTGGGCGGCGAGCTGGCGGTAGGCCTCGACCATGATGACCGGGTCGTTGTGCTTGACCGAGATCTTGATGTCGCGGAAGCCGTGCTCCTCGAAGAGGGAGGCCTCCCAGAGGGCGGACTCGACGAGCGCCTCCGGGGTGGCCTTGCCGTACTTCTTGAGGAGCCGCGCGTCGAGCGAGCCGGCGTTGACGCCGATCCGGATCGGGGTCCCGGCGTCGGAGGCCGCCTTGGCGATCTCCTTGACCTTGTCGTCGAACTGCTTGATGTTGCCCGGGTTGACGCGGACGGCCGCGCAGCCGGCGTCGATCGCGGCGAAGACGTACTTCGGCTGGAAGTGGATGTCGGCGATCACGGGGATCGACGACTTCCGGGCGATCGTCGCGAGGGCGTCGGCGTCGTCCTGCGTGGGGCAGGCCACGCGCACGATCTGGCAGCCGGAGGCGGTCAGCTCGGCGATCTGCTGGAGCGTCGCGCCGATGTCGGAGGTGCGGGTCGTGGTCATCGACTGCACGGAGACGGGGGCGTCACCGCCGACGGCGACGCTGCCGACCTGGATCTGGCGGCTCTTGCGCCGCTCGGCGAGCCGGGTCGGAACGGTCGGGATACCGAGAGCAATCGCGGTCATCTTCTGTGCAACCTCAAGGTTGTGCGTCGGCGGGCTCAGGTCTCCGAGGTTACCGCCCTGGGGGCGGGGGGCCGGACACCACGGGGGCCGGCCCCCCTGAGGGCTACGTCAGCTTCACCGGGTTGACGATGTCGGCGGCGAGGACGAGCAGGGTGAAGCAGACGAAGACGCCGGCCACCACGTAGGCGGCGGGCATCAGCCTGGCCACGTCGAACGGGCCGGGGTCGGGACGCCTGAAGATCCGGGCCGTGTGACGGCGCACGGACTCCCACAGGGCGCCCGCGATGTGCCCGCCGTCGAGCGGCAGCAGCGGGAGCATGTTGAACAGGAACAGCGAGACGTTGAACATGACCAGCAGGTTCATGAACATCACGAGGATCGTCGTGGGCGGGGCCTCGACGTTCATCAGCTCGCCGGTGATGCGGGCGGCGCCCACGACGCCGACGGGGGAGTCGTCGGCGCGTTCGCCGTCGCCGAAGGTGGCGTCCCAGAGGCCGGGGATCTTGCCCGGGAGGGCGATGACCGAGTGGACGCCGTTCTCCAGGAGGTCGGACATCCGGTCGGTGGTCTCGACGAAGGTGAGGGGCGCGACCTCGGTCTTGGAGGCGAAGCCGAGGTAGCCGGCGTCGATGTACGTCACGGGCTGGACGACCTGGCCGTCCTCGTCCTTCTTCGGCACCTTGTTGGAGACGAGGGTGGGGTGCAGGTCGACGCGCTGCCCGGCGCGCTCGACGGTGACCGTGGCCGGGCCGACGGTGTCGCGGATGCGGTCGGAGAGGGTGTCCCAGTCGGCCACCGGGGTGCCGTTGAAGGCGACGATCCTGTCGCCCTCCTTGAGGCCGGCCTTGAACGCCGGGGAGACGGGGTCGCCCGTCGCGCACTTCTCGCGCTTCTCGCTCTGCTCGATGACGCACTTCTGGACGCCGGCGACCTGGGTCGTCTGCCCCTCGATGCCCAGGGTCATCATCGAGCCGAAGAACAGCGCCGCGGCCAGGACCAGGTTCATGAAGGGTCCGGCGAACATCACGATCACGCGCTTCCACGGCCTGCGCGTGTAGAAGAGGCGGGTCTCGTCGCCGGGCTGCAGCTCCTCGTACGAGGCCTCGCGGGCGTCCTCGATCATCGAGCGCCAGGGCGAGGTGGAGCGGGCCTCGATGCGGCCGTCGTCGCCGGGCGGGAACATGCCGATCATGCGGATGTAGCCGCCGGCCGGGATGGCCTTGATGCCGTACTCGGTCTCGCCGCGCTTCCTCGACCAGATCGTGGGGCCGAAGCCGACCATGTACTGCGGTACGCGGATGCCGAAGAGCTTGGCCGTGGAGAGGTGGCCGAGCTCGTGCCAGGCGATGGAGACGAGCAGCCCGAGCGCGAACAGCACGATGCCCAGGGCGTACAGGAGCATTTCGGTCATGCGCGGGCCTCCGCTGTTGCCTTCGCTGCGAGCTCTCGGGCCCGGGCGCGCGCCCAGGTCTCCGCTTCGAGGACGTCCGGGACGGTGAGGGAGGTTCCCGTGGCGGGAACGCCGTGTTCCGCGACGACCGCTGTGACCGTATCCATGATTCCGTTGAACGGCAGGCGTCCGGCGAGGAAGGCCTCGACGCACTCCTCGTTCGCCGCGTTGAAGACGGCGGGGGCGGTGCCGCCGAGGGCGCCGACGTGCCGGGCGAGCCCGACGGACGGGAACGCCTCGGTGTCGAGGGGGAAGAACTCCCAGGTGGAGGCCTTGGTCCAGTCGAAGGCGGGGGCCGCGTCGGGGACCCGCTCGGGCCAGCCGATGCCGATGGCGATCGGGCCGCGCATGTCGGGCGGGGTCGCCTGGGCGAGCGTGGAGCCGTCCGTGAACTCCACCATCGAGTGGACGTACGACTGGGGGTGGACGACGACCTCGATGCGGTCGAAGGGGATGTCGTAGAGCAGATGGGCCTCGATGACCTCCAGGCCCTTGTTCACCAGGGTCGCGCTGTTCACCGTGATCACCGGGCCCATGGCCCAGGTGGGGTGGGCGAGCGCGTCCTCGCGGGTGACGTGGGCCAGCTCCTCGCGCGTACGGCCGCGGAAGGGGCCGCCGGAGGCGGTGACGACCAGCTTGCGGACGTCGGCGCGGGTGCCGGCGGCGAGCGCCTGGAAGAGGGCCGCGTGCTCGGAGTCGACCGGGATGATCTGGCCGGGCTTGGCGAGCGCCTTCACCAGGGGGCCGCCGACGATCAGCGACTCCTTGTTGGCGAGGGCGAGGGTGCGGCCGGCTTCGAGGGCGGCGAGGGTCGGCGCGAGACCGATGGAGCCGGTGATGCCGTTGAGGACGGTGTGGCACGGCGAGGCGGCGAGCCGGGTGGCGGCGTCCGGGCCGGCCAGGAGCTCGGGCAGCGGCTCGGAGCCGTACAGCGCCTTCAGCGCGTCACGCAGCTCCGGCAGCGCCTCCTCGCGGGCCACGGCGACCGCGGTGACCTTCAGCCGGTGCGCCTGTTCGGCGAGCAGCGCGATCCGGCCGCCCGAGGCGGCCAGGGCGGTGACCCGGAAGCGGTCGGGGTTGCGCAGCACCAGGTCGATGGCCTGGGTGCCGATGGACCCGGTCGAGCCGAGGACGACGATGTCCCGGCGTCCTTCGGACACGTCGAAGGCGATATGGGGATCGGCGAGAGGAGAGGGGCGGTCGCTCATGCCCCCCATTCTTGCCGCAAACGCGGTGCCTTCTTCACGGGGTGCTCCTCACG
Source organism: Streptomyces sp. NPDC058671 (assembly GCF_042716475.1). Lineage (NCBI taxonomy): Bacteria > Bacillati > Actinomycetota > Actinomycetes > Kitasatosporales > Streptomycetaceae > Streptomyces > Streptomyces sp. NPDC058671. The sequence continues at coordinate 42,382 of NZ_JBHXSA010000014.1, forward strand.
GGGTGTGGACGAACGTGTCGAACGCCCGGTGGAAGTCGGGGAACGTCTTCTTCACGCAGCCGGGGTCGTCGAAGGTGATGCCGGGGGTGCGCAGCGCCGTGACCGCGAAGGACATGACGATGCGGTGGTCGCCGTGGGTGGCGATCTCGACGGGTCCGGCGGGGGCGCCGGGCTGGATCTCGATCCAGTCGGGGCCGGTGGTGACGGTGACGCCGAGGCGGCGCAGGTTCTCGGCGCAGGCGTCGAGGCGGTCGCACTCCTTCACCCGGGTGTTGGCGACGTCCTCGATGCGGACGGGTCCCTCGGCGAAGGGCGCGAGGGCGGCGAGGGTCGGCATGGTGTCGGAGATGTCCCGCATGTTGACGGTGAGTCCGTGGAGCCGGCCGGTGGAACGGACCGTGGTTCCGGTGCCGGTGATCTCGACGTCGGCGCCCATGCGGCGCAGGACGTCGGCGAAGGCCAGGTCGCCCTGGAGGGCGCCGGTCCCGAGGCCGGGGACGGTGACGGAGCGGCCCGGTTCGAGGGCGGCCGCGGCGAAGAAGTAGCTTGCCGTGGAGGCGTCCGGCTCGATGCCGTACGTACGGGCCCGGTAGCCGGTGGGAGCGACGCGGTACGTGCGGCCCTCCTGGCTGATCTCGGCGCCGAAGCCCCGCATCATCGCGAGGGTGATCTCGACGTACGGCTCCGAGACCAGGTCGGTGACGGTGATGTCGAGGCCCTCGGCGGTGAGCGGGCCCAGCAGGAGCAGCGCCGTCAGGTACTGGGAGGACTGCCCGGCGTCGAGGGTGAGCGCGCCGCCCCTCACTCCGCGGGCGTGGACGGCGAGCGGGTGGTGGCCCTCCCGACCGCCGTGCCTGAGGTCGACGCCGAGGCCGCGCAGGGCGGTGGTGAGCGGGCCGAGGGGCCGCCGTCGCATCTGCTCGGAGGCGTCGAAGCGGTAGGTGCCGTGCCCCGCGGCGGCGAGGGTGGGCAGGAAGCGGGCGGTGGTGGCGCCGTCGCGGCAGTACACCTCGGCGGTGTCCGTTCCGGGGCCGCCGGGGCGGCCCTCGATGTGCCAGGCGCCGGGCTCGCGGCGGACCGCGTAGCCGAGGGCGGTGAGGCCCTCGGCGAAGCCCTCGGTGTCGTCGGAGACGAGCGGCCGCAGAAGGGTGGTGGTGCCCTCGGCCGCGGCGGCGAGGAAGAGCGCGCGGGCGGTGACGGACTTGGAGCCGGGGATGTGGGTGACGGTCACCGGGCCATGGTGCCGTGGCCTGCGCCCGTGTGGGTGACCGTCCCGCAGGGCGGGACGGGTGGGCACACGGGCGGCGCCTCCGGGCGGGAGGTACTCCCGCCACGTGCCTACGGGATGCGGCGGTGGACGTCCTGCTCGGTGGACGGCCCGGGGCTCGCGTCCGCGATCCAGGGGCCCTCGCCGCTCGGGTCGACGATGCCGGCCTCCAGCCAGGTGTAGCGGCCGGCCAGGACCCCGTCGACGACCCGTCGGTCGAGGTCGTCCGTGTTGGACCAGAGGCGCCCGAACAGCTCCTCGGTCCGCAGCCTGGCCTGGTGGCAGAAGGCGTCCGCGAGCTGGTGGGCCTCGCGGCCGTGGTCGCCGGTGGTGCGGAGGAGTTCGGCCCGTACGCAGGCCGCGCTCATCGCGAAGAGTTCGGCGCCGATGTCGACGATCCGGCCGAGGAACGCCTGCTTGAGCTCCATCCGGCCCTGCCAGCGGGACATCGCGTAGAAGGTGGAGCGGGCGAGCTTGCGGGAGGACCGCTCGACGTACCGGAGGTGGCCCGCGAGCTCGCCGAACTCCCCGTACGCCCCCGGTCGCTGTCCCGGTCCCGTGACGAGACCGGGCAGCCAGCGGGCGTAGAAGCCGCCCGCCCGGGCGCCGGCCCTCGCCTTGTCGGTGAGCGACTTCCCGGGGTCGATGAGGTCGCCGGCGACGGACAGATGGGCGTCGACGGCCTCGCGGGCGATCAGCAGGTGCATGATCTCGGTCGAGCCCTCGAAGATCCGGTTGATCCGCAGGTCGCGCAGGAGCTGTTCGGCGGGGACCGCCCGTTCGCCCCGGGCGGCGAGCGAGTCGGCGGTCTCGTAGCCGCGGCCGCCCCGGATCTGGACGAGTTCGTCGGCGATGAGCCAGGCCATCTCGGAGCCGTACAGCTTGGCGAGGGCGGCCTCGATGCGGATGTCGTTGCGGTCCTCGTCGGCCAGCTGCGAGGCGAGGTCGACGACCGCCTCCAGGGCGAAGGTGGTGGCCGCGATGAAGGAGATCTTGGTGCCGACGGCCTCGTGCCGGGCAACTGGGCCGCCCCACTGCTCGCGGACGCCCGCCCATTCACGGGCGATCCTCAGGCACCACTTGCCGGCGCCCGCGCAGGCCGCGGGGAGGGAGAGTCGGCCGGTGTTGAGGGTGGTGAGGGCGATCTTGAGACCGGCGCCCTCGGGGCCGATGCGGTTCTCGGCGGGCACGCGCACGCGATGGAAGCGGGTGACGCCGTTCTCCAGACCGCGCAGGCCCATGAAGGCGTTGCGGTGCTCGACGGTGATGCCGGGCGAGGCGGCCTCGACGACGAAGGCGGTGATGCCGCCGCGGTGGCCCTCGGACGCGGGGACGCGGGCCATGACGACGAGCAGGTCGGCGATGACCCCGTTGGTGGTCCAGAGCTTGACCCCGTCGAGGACGTAGGCGTCCCCGTCCTCGTCCCGGAGCGGTACGGCCGTGGTCGCGAGGCGCGCCGGGTCGGAGCCGACGTCGGGCTCGGTGAGCAGGAAGGCGGAGAGGTCGGTACGGGCCAGCCGGGGCAGAAAGGTGTCCTTCTGCTCCTGGGTGCCGAAGAGCTTCAGCGGCTGCGGTACGCCGATCGACTGATGCGCGGACAGCAGAGCGCCGACGGCGGGGCTGGCGGAGCCGACGAGGGCGAGGGCGCGGTTGTAGTACACCTGGGTGAGGCCGAGGCCTCCGTACTTCCGGTCGATCTTCATCCCGAGCGCGCCGAGCTCCTTGAGTCCGGTGATCGTCTCGTCGGGGATGCGGGCCTCGCGTTCGATGCGGGCGCCGTCGATCCGGGTCTCGCAGAACTCCCGCAGGTTCGCCAGGAAGGCCTCGCCGCGCCGGGCGTCCTCGGGCGCGGGAAGCGGGTGGGGATGGATGAGATCCAGCCGGAACCGGCCGAGGAAGAGCTCTTTGGCGAAGCTGGGTTTGTGCCAGTCACGCTCACGTGCGGCCTCGGCGGTCTGCCGTGCCTCGTGGGCGGTGACCCTGGGCCGCTGGGTGGGCGCGGACATGGACACCTCCTCGGTCTCTTCTGTCCGTCGTACCCGCTTTCCGACGGTCCGGAAAGATGAGAAGACGGCCTGAACCCCCGCACAGTGGGCTCAGGCCGCCTGGTCTCGTGGACCCGTGGGCGTACGGGTTACAGGGCGAGGCCCGTCAGGACGAGGACCCGTTCGTAGGTGTAGTCGTCCATCGCGAACCTGACGCCCTCGCGGCCCACGCCGGAGCGCTTGGCGCCGCCGTACGGCATCTGGTCGGCGCGGTACGAGGGGACGTCGCCGACGATCACGCCGCCGACCTCCAGGGCCCGGTGGGCGCGGAAGGCGGCCTGCAGGTCGTGGGTGAAGACGCCGGCCTGGAGGCCGAAGTCGGAGTCGTTGACCGCGGCGAAGGCCTCGGCCTCGCCGTCGACCTTGGCGATCGTCAGGACCGGGCCGAAGACCTCGGCGCGGGCCAGCGTGACGTCCGCCGGGAGGTCGGTGAGGATGGTCGGGGCGTAGGTCGCGCCCTCGCGCTTGCCGCCGGCGAGCAGCTTCGCGCCGGCCGCGACGGCCTCGTCGACCCAGGCCTCGACGCGCTGGGCGGCGGCCTCGTCGACGAGCGGGCCGACGTCGGTGGCGGCGTCGGACGGGTCACCGGTGACCTGGGCCTCGACGGCGGCGACGATCTTCGGCAGCAGGCGGTCGTGGACGGAGGAGTCCACGATCACGCGCTGGACGGAGATGCAGGACTGGCCGCCCTGGTAGTTGGAGAAGGTGGCGATACGGGTCGCCGCCCAGTCCAGGTCCTCCTCGGAGGACCAGTCGGGCAGGACGACGGCCGCGGCGTTGCCGCCGAGCTCCAGGGTGCAGTGCTTGTGCGGCACCGACTGCTGGATGGCGTAGCCGACCTTGTCGGAACCGGTGAAGGAGATGACCGGGAGGCGCTCGTCCTGGACGAGGGCGGGCATCCGGTCGTTCGGCACGGTGAGGATCGACCAGGAGCCGGCCGGCAGGTCGGTCTCGGCCAGGATCTCGCCCAGGATCAGGGAGGAGATCGGGGTCGAGGGGGCCGGCTTGAGGATGATCGGGGCGCCGACGGCGATGGCCGGGGCGACCTTGTGGGCGCTGAGGTTCAGCGGGAAGTTGAACGGCGCGATGCCGAGGACGACGCCCTTGGGGATACGGCGGGTCAGGGCGAGGCGGCCCGCGCCGCCGGCCTCGGTGTCCAGGCGCTGGGCCTCGCCGGCGTTCCAGCGACGGGCCTCCTCGGCGGCGAAACGGAAGACGGAGACGGCACGGCCGACCTCGCCGCGGGCCCACTTGATGGGCTTGCCGTTCTCGGCGGAGATCAGCAGCGCGATCTCCTCGGTGCGCTCGGCGAGCCGCTTCGACACGTGGTCGAGGGCGGCGGCGCGGACGTGTGCCGGGCTCGCGGCGAACTCGTCGACGACGGCGTGCGCGGCGGCGACGGCCTCCTCGACCTGGGCCTCGGTGGGCACGCTGACCTTGCCGACCAGACGTCCGTCGTACGAGTTCGTGACGTCGAAGGTGGCGTCGCCGGTGGCCTCGCGGCCGGCGAGCCAGAAGGCGTGGGTGGTCGTCATTGCGTACCGGCCCTTTCCGTTTCGGGGGTGAGAGGGGGTGCTCTCGCGCTCTCGTGACACGTTAGGGCGAAGCGGGCGGCCCGACGCTTGTCCGGTGTGGAGTGGTGAGCCGTCACTCCTGTCCGCTTCGGCCGAAGGGGGCCGCCCGGGGCCGCTCAGCCGCGCCGCTCCGTGGAGACGATCAGCCAGACGCCGCCGACGACGATCGCGCCGCCGAGGACGATGGGCCACGACAGGGCCTCGTTCAGGACCAGGGCACCGAGGGCGACCGCGACGACGGGGTTCACGTACGCGTAGGTGGCGACGAGCGAGAGCGGCGCGGCCTGGAGGAGCCACGCGTACGCGGTGAAGGCGATCAGGGAGCCGAAGACGATCAGGTAGGCGAGCGCGGCCCAGGAGCGGGTGGAGACCTCTCCGAGGTCCAGGCCGTGCTGCTCGCCCCGGACCAGACCGACGGCGAGGCCGCCGAGACCGCCCGCGACCATCTCGTACGCGCTGGCCGCGAAGGGGTTGGCGGGCATCGGGAGGCGCGCGGAGGAGAACGAGCCGAGGGACCACAGGAACGTGGCCACGACGACGAGGGCCACCCCGCCGGCCTTCACGTCACCGCTGAGGCCGGGCAGGGTGAGCACGCCGAGCCCGGCGAGGCCGAGGAGCACCCCGGCGAGCCCGCCCGCGCTCGGCCGCAGTCCCGTGGCGGCCTTGAGCACGACGACCCAGGCCGGGACGACGGAGATGAGCAGCGCGGCGAGACCGGACGGGATGGAGGTCTCGGCGAGGACGACGAGGCCGTTGCCGCCGAGGATCAGGAGCAGGCCGACGAGCACCGCCGAGCCGAGCTGCCGGCGGGTGACCTTGAGGGCCGCGGGCCCCTGGCGCCAGGCGATGATCCCGGCGAGGAGCAGGCCGGCGGTCACGAAGCGGGTGCCGGCGGAGAGGAAGGGCGGCATCGTCTCGACGACGATCCGGATGCCGAGGTAGGTGGAGCCCCACACGACGTACACGATGCCGAGCGCGGCCCATACGGCTCCGGTGATCCGCCGCCGTGCGGGAGCGGAGGGGGCCGCGGGGGCGGCGGCGGTACGGGGCGCGGACGCGGCCCGGGGGGCTGCGGGGGCCGGATCGACGGCGGGGCTTGTCATGAGCGGAGCGTAAGGAGTGTCGGGCTCCATGACCAAGGGAATTGCCCGCGTCCGGGCAGGCGGAGGCGGGAACGCGGAGGCCCCGGGCGTCGTCTACGGCACTGACAGGATGTTCCGAACGCACACGGGAAGACCCCGGTGCACCGCCAGGGGGAAAACACATGGTCCTGCTCGCCTTGACCGGCGTCCTCGTCCTCACCGTCGCAGGGTGCGTCTGCGTGGTGTGGGCCGCGCGGGGCGGTCCACGCTGGGTCCACGCCGTCGCCGCGGTGACCCTCGCGGCCGGCCGCCTGGTGCGGAGCGACCGGCGTCGCCGCGTGGGGTCCCACAGCGGGGACGGGGACGGCTGACGGGCACGGGGCCCCGGGCCCCTCCCGGAGTCCCGACCGCTGACGGGGCCCTACTCCGTGCCCTCCCCCGTCGCCTTCAGGGCCAGCCACAGCTCCATCCGTACGTCCGGGTCGTCCAGGGACCGGCCGAGGATCTCCTCCACCCGCCGCATCCGGTAGCGCAGGGTGTGCCGGTGGACGCCGAGGTCCGTCGCCGCCGCGTCCCACTGGCCGTGGCGGGAGAGCCAGGCCCGCAGGGAGGCCACCAGGTCGCCGCGGCCCTTCGCGTCGTGGTCCCGGAGCGCGCGCAGCATGCCGTCGGCGAAGGCGCGGACGGCGTCCTCGGCGAGGAGCGGCAGGACCGAGCCCGCCGCGAGGTCCTCGTGCTCGACGAGCGCCTTCCCCCGGCGTCTGGCCACCGAGAGCGCCTGTTCCGCCTGTTTGTACGCGGCGGCGGCCACGATCGGTCCCGCCGGGGCCGAGAGCCCGATGGTCACACCGACCTCGTCGGCGTCCCGCTCCGCGTACGTCTCGCACGCGGCGACGACCGCGCCCCCGTCCCCGGCGAGGACGACGAGCCGCTGCTCGCTCTCGGGGACGGCCAGCACCGCCTCGCCCGCCCGGGCCGCGGCCGCCTCCAGGGACTCGGCGAGCACCGGGAGCGGCGGTTCGCCGGCCTGATCACCCCCCGCGGGTTCCGCGACGACGATCCGGAAAGGGGCGTCGAGCAGCCCGCCGTACACGTCCCCGGCCACCGCGCGCGCGTGGTCCGGCTGTCCCGCGAGCATCATCCGCAGGACCGCGGCGCCGAGCCGCTGTTCGGCGGCCTGGAGCGAGCGGGAACGTTCCGTCGTGAGGGTGAGCAGGGCGATCGCGGAGTGCACCGCGTACCGCTCGGCCGTGCCGAGGGGCGCGCCCGTGCCGACCGCGAGGGCGCCCCGCACCCGGCGCCCGGTGCCGAGGGACTGGAGCTCGACGCGGTCGTCCGTCCCGCCGACGACGGCGCTGGCGGGCGCCGGGCGGTCGCGCAGCCGTTCCACGTCGGAGGTGAGCCGGGCTGCCCGGCGGGCCGCCCAGTCGGGTGACACGGCGACGACCGTGCCGGAGGTGTCGTAGAGCGCGGCCCAGCCGTCGACGTGGGCGGCGAGCCGGGCGACGACGGCCTCGGGGCCCTCCGCGAGCGCGGCCCTCGTCAGCTCCCGCTGGGCCTCGAAGCCGGCCGTGACGGCCCGGTACTGGTCGGCGGAGATGGCCGCCGAGACGGCCTTGCTGATGGCGAGGAACGGCGTGCGGCGCGGGACCTCCAGGAGCGGCAGGTGCTCCTCGCGGGCGGCGTCGAGGAGCGCCCGCGGGATCTCCTCGTGGTTGACGCCGACGGCGAAGCCGAGCCCGACGACTCCCGCGGCGAGCAGCCGCCGCACATAGCGGCGCATGGCCTCCGGGTCCTCCGCGTCGAGGGTGAGCGCGGTGGTGAGGAGGAGCTCGCCGCCCTCCATGTACGGGACGGGGTCGGCGAGCTCGCTGACGTGCGCCCAGCGGACGGGGGTGTCGAGGCGGTCCTCACCGGCACGCACGACGAGCTTCAGGGAGGAGTGCTGGACGAGCGACGCGAGGGTGGGCGGCATGGGGAGACCGTCGGACCTTTGAGCGAGGGGGCGCCGCTCAGCCGAGCGGCGCCCCCGATTGTGCCAGGGCCCGGGAGCGGCCGCTCCGGCTTCACCGCCCGGCTCGGCCCGGCCCCGCCTCAGGTCCGCAGGTCCACGAGCAGCGGCGGTGTGTACTCGCCCCGCACATGGGTGACGGACAGGACGGCGTGCCCGGCGGGGACGGCGTGCGCGAGGTCGGAGGCCGACCAGCGCTGACGCTCCACCTCCCGCACGGTCACGGCCTCGGCGGTCGGGGCCTTGCCGGTCGCGAGGCGACGCATGACGTGCAGGGCCTTGGTGAGCGGCTCGTCGGACACGATCTGCCGGTTGGTGACGTCCCGGGTCTGCACCCATTCGGTGCCCCAGGTCTCGGCGAACCGCCCGCCGTCCCAGGGCGCGATCCCGGCGAACGCCATCCGGCAGCCGACCGCCCCCAGGAGCGGCCCGCGCAGCGGCTCGGGCACGTCCTCCAGGCTGCGCAGGGCGAGGACGACGCCGGCGTTGGCGGAGCGCAGCCGCTGGACGGCCCGTACCGAGTCGCCGGTGACGGTGTACGTGGCGTCGTCCAGGACCAGGCAGGCGAAGAGGGAACGGTCGCGACGGCCGAGGGCCGCCTCGGTGAACTGGGCCAGGAGCAGCCGGGAGACGATCCGGGACGCTTCGGCGTGGCCGCGCTCGGGGAGGTCGACGCGGACGCGGAGCGGGTGCTCGACGGCCCGGAGGGAGAACTGCGGCCGCTCGCGGTCCCGGTCGACGGCGTGACGGTCCGTACCGTCGCGCCCCTCCGGGTCGACGCCAGGGCGGTCCGTACCGCCGTACCGGTCCGCGCGTGCGGCCGTGCCCCCGTCCGTGCCTCCCGTCGTGCGGAAGAAGCGGGCGAAGGCGGGGCGGTCGAGGAAGGCGAGGCGCTCGGCCAGGAGGTCGGCGACGTCGTCGCCGCGTTCGGCCTGGCGCTGCCGGGCGGTGAGCTCCCGCAGCTGGGCGGGGTCGCCCGCGACGGCGGCGCGCAGCGCGGCGAGCGCCTCGGGCGTCCCGCCGAGCAGCTCGCGCAGCTCGGGCACTCCGGGGAAGCGGCCGTGGGCCGCGCGGAACGGTCCGATCAGCTGGGCGAGCGCGGTGGCCGCCCTCCTGGTGTCGGCGGCGAGGTCGCCGACGAGCGCCTCGGCGAGGATCCGGGCGGCCTCGTCCGGGTCGTCGGCTCCGCCGTACAGGTCGAGGTCGTGGGTGGATTCGGGCCGGCCGACGGAGACGACCACGTCGAAGGCCTCGTCCGGGCCGACCGCCGTGGCGTGGGAGGTGACGGCGACGACGGCGGCGCGGTTGGCGAGGGCCTGGAGGCACAGGGACTCGACGACGGGCCGCACGAGCCGCACGGTCTTCCCCGACCCGGCGGGCCCGACGGCGAGCAGGGAGGTCCCGAGGAGACCGGGCTCGAGGGCGACACCGGTGGTGCGGCGGGAGTAGGGGTTGCGGGGGTGGTCGGCGGCGGTGCCGATGAGGACCTGGTCGGTGGCGAGGTCGTGGGTGGCGGTGCGGACGGGCAGGTCGCGCGAGCCCGAGGGGTGGCCGCAGGCGGCGGCGCCCCGGGTGCGTACCGCCTCGGTGAAGGCGTGGAGGCGCTCCGGCCGGGAGCGTACGCCCTGCCAGGCGCGGCGGATCCTGGCGTAGTCCACGTCGCCGAGGCTCCCGCCCCTGGTGGCCTCGGCGAGCCGGGCGGCCGCCTCGGTCAGTCCGGCGTCGCGCAGCTCGGGCCACTCGGTGGGGTCGGCGGCCGGCGGGGGCGGCGGGGGCGGGGTGTCCTTCTTCCGGGTGTAGCGGCGCCAGATGTCCGGGACGTGTCCGACGCGGGCGAAGAAGACGAGGAAGCCGCCGCCGACGAGGGCGTAGTAGGTGTAGCTGGCGGTGGCCCAGACGTCGGCGTCGGTGCGCCAGCTGTCGGGGGTGAGGACGAGCAGGGGCCAGAGCCAGTAGCGGCCGAGGTAGCCGTTCCAGAGGAGGGACCAGAGGAGCCAGCCGCTGAGCAGCGAGACGACGGCTCCGGCGAACAGCCGGCGGGCGGGCACCTCGTCCGGCTCCCGCTCGGGGCGGGGCCGGTGCCCGAGCCGCCAGATGCCGGGCTCGGCTGCGGGCCGGGGGATGCGGAGCCAGTCGGCGACCCCGACGCGGGTCGGCGCGTGCGCGGGCGGCGGCGGGACCGCGGGGCCGTCGGGCCGGGGGTGTGGGCGGGGCGGCGGAGGCGGCACGGGTGGACCCGCCGGGCGCGGGACCGCGCTCCCCCGCGTGTCGCGTGACTCGTACGTGCCGTCGGTCTCCATGAACCCCTGCCCCCTGACCAGCCGGGTCGCCGTCTCTGTGCCACCGTCAATCTAGTGGCCCCCGGACGTCCCGGAGGGGTTTCGACCACCCGTGTGGCCCGAGGCCGCCGGGGGCGGAGCCGGAAGCCGCCGGGGGACGGGAACCGGCGGCCCCCGAGGGGCGGGGCCCGAGCCTCCGGCCGGAGCCGGAGCGACCACCGGGTGCCCACACGGCGCGCGATCGCATCCGGTCTGTCCATCGCGGACAACGACACGCCCCCAACACTCCCGATCGGCGCATGCCTCCACCACTCCCCCGCGCCTAGCCTGCGGAGGAAACCCGCAAGTGCGTCCAGAACACCCCCCAGGAGCCCCGCATGAACGCTGTCCCGCAGGAGCGGCGCGTCGTCACCGCCATCCCCGGTCCGAAGTCGCAGGAGCTTCAGGCCCGCCGTCTCGACACGGTCGCCGGTGGCGTCGGCTCCACGCTCCCCGTCTTCACCAAGCGGGCCGGCGGCGGCATCATCGAGGACGTCGACGGCAACCGTCTGATCGACTTCGGCTCCGGCATCGCGGTGACCTCGGTCGGCGCGTCCGCCGAGGCCGTCGTGCGCCGCGCCTCCGCGCAGCTCCAGGACTTCACCCACACCTGTTTCATGGTGACGCCGTACGAGGGTTATGTGGAGGTCTGCGAGGCGCTCGCCGAGCTGACCCCGGGCGACCACGCCAAGAAGTCCGCGCTGTTCAACTCGGGCGCCGAGGCCGTCGAGAACGCGGTCAAGATCGCCCGCTCGTACACCAAGCGCCAGGCCGTCGTCGTCTTCGACCACGGCTACCACGGCCGTACGAACCTCACGATGGCGCTGACCTCGAAGAACATGCCGTACAAGCAGGGCTTCGGGCCGTTCGCGCCCGAGGTCTACCGCGTGCCGGTGGCCTACGGCTACCGCTGGCCCACCGGCCCGGAGAACTGCGGTCCCGAGGCCGCCGCCCAGGCGATCGACAACATCACCAAGCAGATCGGCGCCGACAACGTCGCCGCGATCATCATCGAGCCGGTCCTCGGCGAGGGCGGCTTCATCGAGCCGGCCAAGGGCTTCCTGCCGGCGCTGGTGAAGTTCGCCAACGACAACGGCATCGTCTTCGTCGCCGACGAGATCCAGTCCGGCTTCTGCCGCACCGGCCAGTGGTTCGCGTGCGAGGACGAGGGCATCGTCCCGGACCTCATCACCACCGCCAAGGGCATCGCGGGCGGTCTGCCGCTCGCCGCCGTCACCGGCCGCGCCGAGATCATGGACTCCGTCCACGGCGGCGGTCTCGGCGGCACCTACGGCGGCAACCCGGTGGCCTGCGCAGGTGCGCTCGGCTCCATCGAGACGATGAAGGAGCTCGACCTCAACGCCAGGGCGCGGCGCATCGAGGAGGTCATGAAGGCGCGTCTGGCCGCGATGGCCGAGAAGTTCGACGCCATCGGTGACATCCGTGGCCGCGGCGCCATGATCGCCATCGAGCTGGTCAAGGACCGCGCGACCAAGGAGCCGAACCCGGAGGCCGCGGGCGCGCTCGCGAAGGCCTGCCACGCCGAGGGCGTGCTGGTCCTGACCTGTGGCACCTACGGCAACGTGCTGCGCTTCCTCCCGCCGCTGGTCATCGGCGAGGACCTGCTGAACGAGGGCCTCGACATCATCGAGAACGCGTTCGCCCAGATCTGACACGCCGTGTGAAGACTCTGTGGGGGGCCGATGGCGGGATGCGTTTCCCGCTGTCGGTCCCCTCGTGTCTGGCGTACGGTTTCCGCAGATGAGAGAAACACCCCGGGCGGAGCCTCCCCAGCCCCGCCCACACCGTGCCGTCGCGCACGCCCCCGGGGCCTCGTGTTCCGGAACTCCTCACCGATCGGACGGCCGCCCGCCCCACACCCCCCGGGGCGCGCGGCAGCCCGATCTCCTCGGCCGCCCTGGAACCACCCCCCCTGTTCCAGGGCGGCCGACTCTCTTCTCGGCGCTCGTCGCCCTCGCCGTCGTGACCTGGCAGGTGCTCGTCCACGGCCCCTTGGCCAGGCTCGACGAGCGGGTGTCCCGGGCCCTGGTGGACACGGTTCCCCGGCGCCTCTCCGAACTCGGCGCCGACCTCGGCAACATGACCGTGGCCCTGCCCGTCCTCCTCTGCGCCATGGCGTACGCGCTGTGGCGCGGCCGCCGCGCCGCCGTCCTGTACGCGGGCCTCGCGATGGCCGCGGTCCCGCTCCTGGTGATCCCGCTGAAGGAGTGGACGGCCCGGCCCGGCCCCCTGGAGCCGTGGGCCGAGGGCTACTACCCGTCGGGCCACACGGCCACGGCCGCCGTCGCCTACTTCGGCGCGGCCTTCCTCGTCTCGAACCGTCTGGTCCCCGTCGCCGCCGCGCTGACGGCTCTGACGGGGACCGGACTGGTCCTGCGGGGCTACCACTGGCCGCTGGACGTGCTGGCCAGTCTCTGCCTGTCGCTGCTGATCCTGGCCGTCAGCTCCAGCGGTACGCGTCGAAGTTCTGCGAGAACTGCCACTGGTTGTAGCGGTCCCAGTTGATCGACCAGGTCATCAGGCCGCGCAGCGCGGGCCAGGTGCCGTGGGTCTGGTACGAGCCGCAGTCGGTCTTCTTCGTGAGGCAGTTCAGGGCCTTGTTCACCTCGGCCGGGGGCGTGTGGCCGTTGCCCGCCTGGGTGGAGGCGGGGAGGCCGATCGCGACCTGGTCGGCGCGCAGGGCCGGGAAGAAGCGGTCGGTGTTCCCGGCGACGGGGAAGCCGGTGAGGAGCATGTCGGTCATCGCGATGTGGAAGTCGGCGCCGCCCATCGAGTGGTACTGGTTGTCCAGGCCCATGATCGGGCCCGAGTTGTAGTCCTGGACGTGCAGCAGGGTCAGGTCGTCGCGCAGGGCGTGGATGACCGGGAGGTAGGCGCCCGCGCGGGGGTCCTGTCCGCCCCAGGGGCCCGAGCCGTAGTACTGGTAGCCGAGCTGGACGAAGAAGGTCTCCGGGGCCATCGTCAGGACGAAGCCGGAACCGTATTTCGCCTTGAGGGTCTTGACGGCCTGGATCAGGTGGACGACGACCGGGCTCGTCGGGTTCCGGAAGTCGGTGTCGCCGGTCTGGAGCGACAGGGAGTGGCCCTCGAAGTCGATGTCGAGGCCGTCGAGGCCGTACTCGTCGATGATCTTCGAGACGGAGGAGACGAAGGTGTCGCGGGCGGCGGTGGTGGAGAGCTGGACCTGGCCGTTCTGGCCGCCGATGGAGATGAGGACCTTCTTGCCCGCGGCCTGCTTGGCCTTGATCGCGGCCTTGAAGTCCGCGAGCGATTCCACGTTCGGGCACTCCGTCGCCGGGCAGAGGCTGAAGCGGATGTCGCCGGAGGTCACGGAGGTCGGTTCGCCGAAGGAGAGGTTGATGACGTCCCAGGAGGCGGGGACGTCGGCCATCCGGGTGTAGCCGGAGCCGTTGGCGAAGCTGGCGTGGAGGTAGCCGACGAGGGCGTGCGCGGGGAGGCCGGGATTGCCGCCCCCGCCGCCGCTGGTCGTGGTCGCGCTCACGGCGGCCGACTTCACGGACTCGCCGGCGCCGTTGGCGGCGCTGACCTGGAAGCTGTACGCGGTGGAGGGGGTGAGTCCGGTGACGGTGGCCGAGGTGCCGGTCACCGTCTGGACCCGGGTGGCACCCCGGTACACGTGGTACGAGGTGGCGCCGGGGACCGCGGTCCAGGTGAGCGGCACGGAGCTGGACGTCGGGGAGCCCGCCGCGAGACCGGTGGGGGCGGCCGGGAGCTGCACCGGGTCGCCGCCGGGGCCGAACAGGGACAGGTCGTCGGCCTGGTAGGCGGGGGTGCCGTACCAGCCGTGGGTGTAGATCGTGACCGAGGTGGTGGAGGCGCCCGTCGTGAACGTGGTCGCGAGCCGCTGCCAGTCGGGGGCGGAGCCCGTCCAGGTGGAGACGTCGGTGGTGCCCGTACCGGAGGCGCCGAGGTAGACGTAGCTGCCGCGGACCCAGCCGCTGAGCGTGTAGGTGGACCGGGGCTGCACGGTGACGGTCTGCGAGCACTTGGCGTTGTCGCTGCCGGCCGGGGTGGCCTGGAGCGCCTTCGTGCCGCTGCGTACGGGCGAGGGGACGGCGGCGCCGCTGCCCGCCGTGCAGCTCCAGCCGTCGAGGCCGGCCTCGAAGCCGCCGTTGCGGGCGAGTTCGGTGTCGGCGGCCTGGGCGGCGGGGGTGAGCGCGGCGAGTCCGCCGACGGCGAGGGCCCCCGCGAGGAGCAGGGTGAGAGGTCTGGCGCGGTCCACAACTGCCTCCGGGAATGGGGGAATCGAGGTGCGAGCGCGCCACAGCATGGTCCAGACCAATCAACTGGTCAAGACCTCTGCCCGGATGGCACCTCCGCGCTTACCGTCGAGGCGGTCGAACCCCGTACCGCCCTCGGCTCCGCTCACCCTCCGCCGGGACCGCCCTCCCCCCTGGCCAGCCGCCCCGCCGCCTCGTGCATCGCCAGTTCGAGGAGGGCCGCGTCGGTGAGGGTGCCCGCGCCGTCCGGGGCCACCACCCAGCGCACCGCGCCCGTCACCCGCCCCGGGTACGGGACGACGATCCAGGTCCCGGCGCCCGCGCCGCGCACCCCGCTGCCGAGCCAGCGGGTGGCGGTGCCCGGCGGGACGAAGAAGCCCATCCGGGCGTCACCGAAGTCGGCGAGCACCGGGCCGGCCCGGCCCACCAGACGACTCAGCACGTCGAGCGTCGGATAGCCGAGCTCCGACGGCAGGATCAGGACGTCCCAACGCCTGCCGGCGGGCAGCAACGCGACCCCGTGCGGGTTGCGCTCCCACTCCCACCGGCAGGCGTCGGGATCCGGTGCGACCGAGACCAGCCACTCCACCGCGCTCCTCGCGCCCGAGGCCCCCGTACCAGTCATCGCGACGATCTCCTTCCGTGTGGACACGGTGTCCGTACGGAGAGAGCGCTTCGGACGGGTTCTCTTACGCGGTTTCAGCTACTCATCAGTTGTGACGTGCATCACAGGTGAGGTCAGCTGTCGAAGCCCAGACCCATCCGGTCCATGGCCTTCAGCCACAGGTTCCGCCGCCCGCCGTGCTCGTCGGCGCGCGCCATCGACCACTTGGTGATGCCGATGCCGGCCCAGGCGATCGGCTCCGGCGGGAACGGCAGCGGCTTGGAGCGGACCATCTCGAGGTCGGTGCGCTCGGTGCGCTCCCCCGCGAGCAGGTCGAGCATCACGTCCCCGCCGAAGCGGGTGGCGCCGACGCCCAGGCCGGTGAACCCGGCCGCGTACGCCACCTTGCCCTGGTACGCCGTCCCGAAGAAGGCCGAGAAGCGGGTGCAGGTGTCGATCGCGCCGCCCCAGGCGTGGCTGAAACGCAGTCCCTCCAGCTGCGGGAAGCAGCGGAAGAAGTGCTCGGCCAGCTTGAGGTAGGTCTCCGGGCGGTGGTCCCTCTCGGCGTCGAGCTTGCCGCCGAAGGGGTAGACCGCGTCGTAGCCGCCCCACAGGATCCGGTTGTCGGCGGTGATCCGGAAGTAGTGGAACTGGTTGGCGGAGTCGCCGAGGCCCTGCCGGTTCCTCCAGCCGACGGAGGCTAGCTGCTCGGGGCTGAGCGGCTCGGTCATCAAGGCGTAGTCGTAGACCGGGACGGTGTACGGGCGGACGCGTTTGACCAGCGAGGGGAAGACGTTGGTGCCGAGCGCGACCCGGCGGGCGACGACCCGGCCGTACGGGGTGCGGACACCCATGCCGGCGCCGGTGGAGACCAGTTCCAGCCCGGGGGTGTTCTCGAAGATCCGTACACCCAGGTCGAGGCAGGCCCGCTTGAGGCCCCAGGCGAGCTTGGCCGGGTTCAGCATGGCGACGCCCCGGCGGTCCCAGATGCCGCCGAGGAAGGTCGGCGAGTCGACCTCGGCGCGGACGGCGTCCCGGTCGAGGAGCTCGATGCCGGCCGCGAGACCGAGCCGGTCGATCTCCTCGTAGACCTCGGTCAGCTCCTCGACCTGGTACGGCTCGGTGGCGACGTCGATCTCGCCGGTGCGCTCGAAGTCGCAGTCGAGGGAGTAGCGGGCGACCGCCTCCTCGATGGCGTCGAGGTTGCGCTCACCGAGCTCCTCCAGCTTCGGCAGCTCGCCCGGCCAGCGGGCGAGCCCGTTGCCGAAGCCGTGCGTGAGGGAGGCGGCGCAGAAGCCTCCGTTGCGGCCCGAGGCGGCCCAGCCCACCTCGCGGCCTTCGATCAGGACGACGTCCCTGGCGGGGTCGCGCTCCTTGGCGAGGAGCGCGGTCCACAGTCCGCTGTAGCCACCGCCGACGACGAGGAGATCGCACTTCTCGGTGCCGGTGAGGGCGGGCAGGGCGCCGGGCTTGCCGGGATCTTCCAGCCAGAAGGGGACGGGCTGGGCGTCGGAGAGTGATCGTGCAGCGAGACGCATGGCGACTGGGGCCATGGTTTCCAACTCCTTCGGTGCCTGAGCTGCCTATTGCTCAGGCCGTTGCTGTTTTCTTGCGCCGGTTCGTAATGATTTGCCCGGCCACGACCACCAGTACCGCGAGGACGAACATCGCGGAGCCGATGACGTTGATCTGCACGGGGGTGCCACGCTGCGCCGAGCCCCAGACGAACATGGGGAAGGTGACGGTGGAGCCCGCGTTGAAGTTGGTGATGATGAAGTCGTCGAACGACAGCGCGAAGGCGAGCAGGGCGCCGGCGGCGATGCCGGGCGCGGCGATCGGCAGGGTGACGCGCAGGAAGGTCTGCGCGGGGCCCGCGTAGAGATCGCGCGCGGCTTCCTCGAGCCGCGGGTCCATGGACATGACCCGGGCCTTGACCGCCGTCACGACGAACGACAGACAGAACATGATGTGGGCGATGAGGACCGTCCAGAAGCCCAGCTCGATCCCCATGTTGAGGAAGAGGGTGAGCAGCGAGGCGGCCATGACGACCTCGGGCATCGCCATGGGCAGGAAGATCAGCGAGTTGATCGCGCCGCGCGCCCGGAAACGGTAGCGGACCAGCGCGAAGGCGATCATCGAGCCGAGGACGACGGCGCCGACGGTGGCCCAGGCGGCGAGCTGGAGCGAGAGCGACAGCGACTCGCACATGTCGGCGACGCCGCAGGGGTCCTTCCAGGCGTCGAGGGAGAACTCCTGCCAGGAGTAGTTGAAGCGCCCCTTCGGCTTGTTGAAGGAGAACGCCATCACGACGAGGTTCGGCAGGATCATGTACGCGAGCGTCAGCAGGCCCGCGATGACGACGAGGTTGCGTCGTATCCAGCGCATCAGACCAGATCCTCCGTTCCGGCTCGGCGGATGTAGACGGTGACCATGGCCAGCACGATCGCCATGAGGATGAAGGAGAGCGCCGCGGCCGTCGGGTAGTCGAGGACCCGCAGGAACTGCGACTGGATGACGTTGCCGACCATCTTGGTGTCGGTGGAGCCGAGCAGTTCGGCGTTGACGTAGTCGCCGCTCGCCGGGATGAAGGTGAGCAGGGTGCCGGAGACGACGCCGGGCATCGACAGCGGGAAGGTCACCTTGCGGAAGGTGGTCGCCGGAGAGGCGTACAGGTCCCGCGCGGCCTCGTGCAGCCGCCCGTCGATCCGCTCCAGGGAGGTGTAGAGGGGCAGGATCATGAAGGGCAGGAAGTTGTACGTGAGGCCGCACACGACCGCCATCGGGGTGGCGAGCACGCGGTCGCCCTCGGTCCAGCCGATCCAGCTGGTCACGTCGAGGACGTGGAGGGCGTTCAGCGCGTCGACGACGAGGCTGTCGTCGGCGAGGATCGTCTTCCAGGCCAGCGTGCGGATCAGGAAGCTGGTGAAGAAGGGCGCGATGACGAGGACGAGGAGCAGATTGCGCCAGCGCCCGGCCTTGAAGGCGATCAGATACGCCAGCGGGTAGCCGAGCAGCAGACAGAGCAGGGTCGCGGTCCCGGCGTAGAGCAGGGAGCGGACGAACTGCGGCCAGTACTCCTGGAAGGCGTTCCAGTAGGTCGGGAAGTGCCAGGTGACCTCGAAGCCCTTCTCCAGGGAACCGGTCTGGACCGAGGTCGAGGCCTGGTAGACCATCGGCAGCGCGAAGAAGACGAGCAGCCAGATGATGCCGGGCAGCAGCAGCCAGTAGGGGACGAGCCGCTTGCGGGTGGGCGGCTTGCGCAGGACCGGTTCCTCGACCGGGGCCGGCGCCTCTTTCGCGAGAGTCGGGGCGCTCATCCGGCGTCCCCCACCGTCTCCACGCCCGCGTCGATGTCTTGCGTCGCGTCCAGACCGAAGGTGTGCGCCGGGTTCCAGTGCAGGACGACCTCGGCGCCGGGGACGAGCCTCGTGTCGCGCTCGATGTTCTGCTCGTAGACCTGGAGCTCGGCGCCCGCGGGCGAGTTCACCACGTACTGGGTGGAGACGCCGATGAACGAGGAGTCGACGATCCGGCCGGTGACCCGGTTGCGGCCGTCGGCTATGGAACCGGCGTCGTCGGCGTGCGCGAGCGAGATCTTCTCGGGGCGGACGCCCACGAGCAGCCGGCCGCCCTGGCGGACGGCGGAGGTACAGCGGTCGCCGGGCACCCGGAGCCTGCCGCCGCCCGCGGTGACGAGGACGTCTGCGCCCGTCTCCAGGACCTCGGCCTCGATGAGGTTCGAGGTGCCGAGGAAGTTGGCGACGAAGGTGGTCCTCGGGTTCTCGTACAGGTCGGCGGGGGCGCCGAGCTGCTCGACGCGGCCGCCGTTCATCACCGCGACCTGGTCGGCCATCGTCATGGCCTCCTCCTGGTCGTGGGTGACGTGCACGAAGGTGATGCCGACCTCGGTCTGGATGCGCTTGAGCTCCAACTGCATCTGGCGGCGCAGCTTGAGGTCGAGGGCGCCGAGCGGCTCGTCGAGGAGCAGCACCTGCGGGTGGTTGATGAGCGCGCGGGCCACGGCGACGCGCTGCTGCTGGCCGCCGGAGAGCTGGTGCGGCTTGTGGTGGGCCTTGTCGCCGAGCTGGACGAGCTCCAGCATGTCGTCGACCTGCTTCTTCACCGACTTGATGCCGCGGCGGCGCAGTCCGAAGGCGATGTTCTCGCTGATGTCCATGTGCGGGAAGAGCGCGTAGGACTGGAAGACGGTGTTGACCGGCCGCTTGTACGGCGGGAGGTCGGTGACGTCCGTGTCGCCGAGGAAGACGGTGCCGGTGCTGGGGTCCTCCAGGCCGGCGATCATGCGCAGCGTGGTGGTCTTGCCGCAGCCGGAGGCGCCCAGGAGGGCGAAGAAGGAGCCCTGCGGGACGGTCAGGTCGAGCGGGTGGACGGCGGTGAAGGAGCCGTACGTCTTGCTGATCCCGGTGAGACGGACGTCGCCGCCGCCCGTGTTCTTTCCAGTGTGAGCAGTCTTGTCAGTCATGGGTTGTGGTCCCAGGGGAGTGAGAGAGGTGGACGACGTGGGCCTCAGGCGCCGATGAGCTTGGCGAACTTCTCCTCGTACGCCGTCTCCTCCGCGCTGGTGAGCGAGCGGAAGGCGCGCGACTTCTCGGCCATGGCCTTGTCCGGGAGGATCAGCGTGTTGTTCGCGAGTTCGGGGTCGATCTCGGCGAGCTCGTCCTTCACCCCGTCGACGGGACAGACGTAGTTGATGTACGCGGCGAGCTGGGCGGCGACGGGAAGCTCGTAGTAGTAGTCGATGAGCTTCTCGGCGTTCGTCTTGTGCCGGGCCTGGGCGGGGACGAGCAGGTTGTCGCTGGAGGTGATGTAACCGGCGGACGGGATGGCGAACTTGATGTCCGGGTTGTCCGCCTGGAGCTGGATGACGTCACCGGCCCAGGCGAGACAGGCGGCGAGATCGCCCTTGTCCAGGTCGGAGGTGTAGTCGTTGCCGGTGAAGCGGCGGATCTGCTTCTTGTCGACGCCCTTCTGGAGGCGTCCGATCGCCGCGTCGTAGTCGGCGTCGGTGAAGTTCCCCGGGTCCTTGCCCATGTCGAGCAGGGTCATGCCGACGGTGTCGCGCATCTCGGTGAGGAAGCCGACCCGGCCCTTCAGGGAGGGGTCGTCGAGGAGCTGGGTGACCGACTCGACCTTCTTCCCGCCGGTGGCCTTCGCGTTGTACGCGATGACGGTGGAGATACCGGTCCACGGGTACGAGTAGGACCGGCCCGGGTCCCAGTCGGGGCGGCGGAACTGGCTGGAGAGGTTGGCGTACGCGTGGGGCAGGTTCGCCGGGTCGAGCTTCTGCGCCCAGCCGAGCCGGATCATGCGGGCGGCGAGCCAGTCGGTGACGCATATGAGGTCACGGCCGGTGTCCTGGCCGGCCGCGAGCTGCGGCTTGATCTTGCCGAAGAACTCGACGTTGTCGTTGATGTCCTCGGTGTACTTGACCTTGATCCCGGTGCGCTTCGTGAAGGCCTCCAGGGTGGGGCGGCCCTTCTCGTCCTCGCTGACGTCCATGTACTCGGTCCAGTTCGAGAAGGCGAGGCTCTTCTCCTTGGCCGACACGTCGGTGGAGGCGGGGCCCTGGCCCTCCCGTTTGGCCGGCGGGATGCCACAGGCGCTCAGGGACGCGAGGCCGCCGATCGTGAGGGCGCCGACGCCGCCCGCGCGCAGCATCGAACGGCGGCTGAGGGCTCCCCGGCCACTGGTCAGGCTGCGCTGTATCGCCGCCGTCTGCGCGGCGGACAGGCTGTCGGGCTCGTACTGCTCCATGCGCTGTGCCCTTTCGGGATGGTGTGGGCCGCTGGTCGGGCGGCGGACCACGCGGCGGTAGCCGCAGGTCGAATGCTTATCGGTCCCCGAAGATCGTGCGGTGCCAGTCCTTCGCGGCGACCGCCGTGTTGTCGAACATCACGTGCTTGACCTGCGTGTACTCCTCGAAGGAGTACGCCGACATGTCCTTTCCGTACCCCGAGGCCTTGGTGCCGCCGTGGGGCATCTCGCTGATGATCGGAATGTGGTCGTTGACCCAGACGCACCCGGCCTTGATCTCCCGGGTGGCGCGGCCGGCCCGGTAGACGTCACGGCTCCAGGCCGAGGCGGCCAGGCCGTAGGGGGTGTCGTTGGCGAGCCCGATGCCCTCGTCGTCGCTGTCGAAGGGCAGTGCCACCAGGACCGGACCGAAGATCTCCGACTGCACGACCTCGCTGTCCTGCGCGGCTCCGGTGATCAGGGTCGGACGATAGTACGCACCCTCCTTGAGGTCCCCGCCGGGGGCTTCGCCGCCGGTGACGACGGTGGCGTAACCGCGGGCGCGCTCGACGAAGGCGGCGACGCTGTCGCGGTGGCGGTGGCTGACGAGCGGGCCGAGGTCGGTCGCGGGGTCGAAGGGGTCCCCGAGACGGACGGTCTCCATCAGCTCGGCGACCCGGGCGACGAAGGCGTCGAAGAGCGGGCGCTGGACGTACGCGCGGGTGGCGGCGGTGCAGTCCTGGCCGCTGTTGATGAGGGAGGCGGCGACGGCGCCGTGGGCGACGGCCTCCAGGTCGGCGTCGTCGAAGACGACGAACGGGGCCTTGCCGCCCAGTTCGAGGTGGAGGCGCTTCACGGTCGCGGTGGCGATCTCCGCGACCCGCTTGCCGACGGGGGTGGAGCCGGTGAAGGAGGTCATGACGACGTCGGGGTGGCCGACGAGGTGTTCGCCGACGGTCCGGCCCGCGCCGTTGACGATGTTGATGACGCCGTCGGGGACGCCGGCCTCCGTCGCGGCCTGCGCGAACATCAGGGAGGTCAGCGGGGTGAGCTCGGCGGGTTTCAGGACGATCGTGTTGCCGGCGGCGATCGCCGGGAGGATCTTCCAGGCGGCCATCTGGAGCGGGTAGTTCCAGGGGGCGATGGAGCCGACGACACCGATCGGTTCGCGCCGGATGTACGAGGTGTGGTCGCCGCTGTACTCTCCGGCCGACTGGCCCTGGAGGTGGCGCGCGGCCCCCGCGAAGAAGGCGGTGTTGTCGACGGTGCCGGGCACGTCGAACTCGGTGGTGAGCTTGAGGGGCTTGCCGCACTGGAGGGACTCCACGCGGGCGAAGTCCTCGGCCCGTTCGGCGAGGACGGCGGCGAAGCGGTGCAGCGCGTCGGAGCGCTCGCCGGGGGTGGCGCCCGCCCAGCCGGGGAACGCGGCCTTGGCGGCGGCGACGGCCTCGTCGACGTCGGCGGTGGAGGCGAGGGTGTACGTGTACACGCTCTCCCCGGTCGCCGGATCGATCACGTGATGTTCCTGATCGGACGTTCCGGCACGGAGCCGACCGCCGACGTACTGTGCGCCGTCCGCGAAGCGGTCCGTCACCTGGAAGCGGTTGCCCATGACGCTCTCCGTTGTCCCAGCTCGATTTGAGTGCCGATCCTGACAGAGTGATGGCACACCAACAAGGGATTCCGTTGTTGCCTTTTGGTTACGCGACGGAATCGGTCGACCATGTGTCGAGGCGCCCCGAATATCTCCGTACGGAGTGTCCGTGGCGGCTGTCAGACTCGCATGCATGAGGACGATCGAGGAGCTGACACAGCAGGTCAACAGGGGTGACAAGGTGAAGTGGCTGCACTTCTGGGGCCACCGCCCGCACCCCGATGGACGGCTCTCCGCGAGCTGTCTGAGCCAGTGGTGGCCCGCACGCTTCGTGGTCGACGGCGTCTCCTACGCGACGGCGGAGCACTGGATGATGGCCGCCAAGGCGCGCCTCTTCGGGGACGCCGACGCCGAGCGGGCGGCGCTGTACGCCCCCACCCCCGCCGAGGCCAAGAAGGCCGGGCGGCTGGTGCGGGACTTCGACGGAGCGGTGTGGGACCGCGAGCGCTTCGGGATCGTCGTGGAGGGCAGCGTCCACAAGTTCTCGTCGAACGAGGCCCTGCGCGCGTACCTCCTGGGCACGGGGACCCGCGTCCTCGTGGAAGCCAGCCCGGTGGACCGGATCTGGGGGATCGGCCTCACGGCCGACGACCCCGGCGCCCACGACCCCGTCCGGTGGCGCGGCCTGAACCTCCTGGGCTTCGCCCTCATGGAGGCGCGGGAGCGGCTGCGGGGAGCGTGAGCCGCGAGAGGGCCGCGCCGGTGTGAGGCGGGAGAAGGCCCCGCGCGCGCGACGCGCGAAGGCCCCGCACCTCACTCACGACCGGTGCGGGGCCCTCTCACACGCGCGTACGGCCTCAGCGGCCGCTCTCGACCACCAGGCTCGACGCGAACGGGTCCTCGTCGTACCCGGAGTCGTCGAAGGACGAGGAGTCCTGGGTGATCGCCCAGATGATGAAGCCCAGGAAGACGGCGCTGACCAGGGTGCCGATCGCGCCGAGGATGACACCGGCGAGGGCCATGCCCCGGTTGGTCGCCTCGCCCCGGGCGGCCTTCTTCAGACCGATGACACCGAAGATCAACGCCAGGATGCCGAGGACGACTCCGAGGCCGTACATGCAGAAGCCCGCCACGGAGATGATGCCGAGCACCATCGACGTCGTCCCCATGCCGTTGGACGGCGACTGCGGGTAGCCGGGCTGACCGGGATAGCCGCCGGCGTAGGGCGACGGCGACGGGTATCCGGGATAGCCGTACCCGGACGACGCTGCGGTCACCGGCGGGGTCGGTGCCGCCGGGTAGCCGTACCCGCCGGACGTGTCCGCCGCCGGGTAGCCGTACGCGCCCGGGGTGGCCGCGGGGCCGCCGGGGGCGACCGGCGGCGGCGGCACCGCGCCCGGATCGGGCGTCAGCGGCATGGACGTGACGGTCTGCTGGTCGTGCACCGGCGAGGGCGACGGCGTCGCCGGCTTGCTCAGTTCCACCCCGTCACGGTTCGGCGGAGCCCACGGGTCCGCCGGGTCGTACCCGTCCCGCGACTGGTCTCGGTTGTCAGACATGGGCCTCCCCCATCATGGTCCCGCCATGCTACGACCTCACCCCGGGGAGTGAACCGCCCGGCCTACGATGAGGTGATGACCGACCTCCATCCCTTCATCGCGGGTCTGCCCAAGGCCGAGCTGCACGTCCACCACGTGGGATCCGCCTCGCCCCGCATCGTCGCCGAGCTGGCGGCGCGGCACCCCGACTCCAAGGTCCCCACCGACCCGGAGGCGCTGGCCGACTACTTCACGTTCACCGACTTCGCGCACTTCATCGACGTCTACCTGTCGGTCGTCGACCTGGTCCGCACCCCGGAGGACGTCCGGCTCCTCACCTTCGAGATCGCCCGTGACATGGCCCGGCAGAACATCCGGTACGCCGAGCTGACCATCACCCCCTACTCCTCCACCCGGCGGGGCATCGACGAGCGCGCCTTCATGGCGGCGATCGAGGACGCCCGCAAGTCCGCGGAGGCCGAGTTCGGCACCGTCCTGCGCTGGTGCTTCGACATCCCGGGCGAGGCCGGGCTGGTCTCCGCCGAGGAGACCGCCCGCCTCGCCACGACCGACGGGCTGCGCCCCGAGGGCCTGGTCTCCTTCGGCCTCGGCGGCCCGGAGATCGGCGTGCCGCGCCCCCAGTTCAAGCCGTACTTCGACCTGGCGCGGGCGGCCGGTCTGCACTCCGTGCCGCACGCGGGCGAGACGACGGGACCCCGGACGGTCTGGGACGCGATCGTCGACCTGGGCGCCGAGCGCATCGGCCACGGCACCAGCTCGGTCCAGGACCCGGAGCTCCTCGCGTACCTGGCGGAGCACCGCATCGCCCTGGAGGTCTGCCCGACCTCGAACATCGCCACGCGTGCCGTCGCCACCCTGGACGAGCACCCGATCCGGCGGATGGTGGAGGCCGGGGTGCTGGTCACCGTCAACAGCGACGACCCGCCGATGTTCGGCACCGACCTCAACAGCGAGTACGCGGTCGCCGCCCGCCTCCTGGGTCTCGACGAGCGCGGTGTCGCCGCCCTCGCGAAGAACGCGGTGGAGGCCTCGTTCCTCGACCCGGCCGGCAAGGCGCGGATCGCCGCCGAGATCGACACGTACACCGACGGCTGGCTGACGCGCTGACGACTGGCTCCCGGGCGGGCGACGGCGAGAATGGGTCCATGGACTCCGACACCGCCAGGGATCTGACCGCCTTCCGGGACGCCGCCGGGAGGCGCGTCACCGTCGTGGGCCACCGCGGCGACCCGTACCGCGTCCGTGAGAACACGCTCCGCTCGATCGGCTCGGCCGTCGAGCGGGGCGCGGACGCGGTCGAGGTGGACGTCCGGCTGACGAAGGACCGGGTGCCCGTCCTCCTCCACGACGACACGCTGAAGCGGCTGTGGCGCCACGACCGTCCCCTCGCCTCGCTCTCGTACGAGCAGGTCCGCGAGCTGACGTACGGCGGGGTGCCGACCCTGCGCGAGGCTCTGCTGACCGCGGGGGACCGGCGTCTGATGCTGGACCTCCCGGGCGGCGACGAGTCCTCGGTCCGTACCGTCGTGGGGACGGTACGCGAGTGCGGCGCCGGGGAGCGGGTGTACTACTGCGCCGGGGCCGTCGCCATGCTCCAGGTGCGCGCCGCCGACCCGGCCGCGGAGATCGCCCTGACCTGGACCTCGCTCGCCCCGCCCCGCCCGGTCCTGCTCGACGCGGTACGGCCGCGCTGGCTCAACTACCGCTTCGGTCTGGTGAGTCGGGAGCTGACCGAGCGGGTGCACCGGGACGGGATGCTCCTCTCTGCCTGGACGGCGGACACGGCCCGCACCATGCGTAAGCTGATCATGAACGGGGTCGACTCCGTCACCACGAACCGGGTCGGCACCCTCACCGACGTCCTGCGAAAGGCCCGCGCGTGAACGACCGGATCCGGACCGACATCGCCCACAACGCCCGCGTGTGGAACTACTGGCTGGGCGGCAAGGACAACTACCCGGTGGACCGCGCGGTCGGCGACCAGGTCACCGGCTTCTACCCGAGCATCGGCGAAGTGGCCCGCGCGGACCGGGCGTTCCTCGGGCGCGCGGTGACGCACCTGGCCGCCGACGCGGGCGTGCGCCAGTTCCTCGACATCGGTACGGGCCTGCCGACCGCCGACAACACCCACGAGGTCGCCCAGCGGGTCGCCCCCGACGCCCGGATCGTCTACGTCGACAACGACCCGATCGTCCTCACCCACGCCCGCGCGCTCCTGACGAGCGCGCCGCGGGGGGTCACCGAGTACGTCGACGCCGACGCGCACGACCCGGAGGAGATCCTGGCGGCGGCCGGTGCGACGCTCGACCTCTCCCGGCCGGTCGCCGTGATGATGCTCGGCATCCTCAACTTCGTCCTGGACACCGACGAGGCCCGGTCGATCGTGCGGACCCTGATGGGCGCCGTCCCGTCGGGCAGCTACCTGGTGCTGACGCATCCCACCCTGGAGCCGGAGCTCGGCGGCGAGGGCAACGAGGCCGCGATGGCCTTCTGGAACGAGAACGCGACCCCGCCGATCACCGCCCGCAGCCGTGCCGAGTTCGCGTCCTTCCTGGACGGTCTCGACGTCCTGGAGCCCGGCATCGTCTCCTGCGCCCGCTGGCGTCCCGCCTCCGCGGAGACGGGCGCCGCCGTCGCCCAGTTCGGCGCGGTGGGCCGCAAGCCGTAATGGGCGTACGGGGGCACGCGCGCGTCCGCTGGGAGCGGGCGCGGACCTGGGGCGCGGCGAACCCGTGGGCGGTGGACCTCGGGATCGCGCTGCTCGTCCAGGCGGCGATGACGATGCCGTTCGTCGTGCCGCGCCCGCCGGGCCTCGAACCGGCGACGTGGGCCGCGTACGGGCTCACGACGCTGACCGTGGTGCCCCTGGTCTGGCGGCGGCGCGCACCCGTCGCCGTGCTGCTCGCGATCATGGTGGCGAGCGCGCTGTACAAGGTGGCCCTGGAGGGACCGGGGCAGCCGCTGCCGTACACCGGGCTCGTCAGCGTCTACACGGTCGCCCTGCTCTCACCGCCCTGGAAGCGCCTGGTGACGGCGGGGCTCCTGGTCGTCGCGGTGCCGGCCTCGGTATGGCTCAACACGCGGTCGGCCCGTGAACTGACCTTCTCCCTCTTCGTGTTCGCCGCCGCCTATGTCTTCGGGCGGCTCCAGGACGCCCGCCAACGCGCCCACCGGATCGACGCCGAGCGGGCCGCCGCCCGTGAACGGGCCAGGATCGCACGGGAGATGCACGACATCCTGTCGCACGCGGTGAGCCTGATGATCGTGCAGGCGGAGGCGGGACCGGTGGCGGTACGGGCGGCGCCGGAGCGCGCCGAGGCCGCGTTCGACGCGATCTCGGAGACGGGCCGCGAGGCGATGAACCAGCTGCGCCAGATGCTGGGGCTGCTGCGCGAGGGCTCCGAGCCCGCCGCGCCCCGGGAGCCGCAGCCGGACCTCGCCGCGCTCCCCGGCCTGGTGGAGCGGGTCAGGAGCAGCGGCCTGGCCGTCACGTACACGACGGAGGGCGGGGTGCGGGCCGCCCTGCCCGCCGCGGTCAGGGCGAGCGTCTACCGGATCGTGCAGGAGGCGCTGACGAACGTCGTCAAGCACGCGGACGCCCGCACGGCGGAGGTACGGCTCTCCCGGGCGGACGGTGTCCTGTGCGTCACCGTGACCGACGACGGCGGCGGCCCGCGGGGCGATGCCGGCGGTCACGGTCTCCTCGGCATCCGGGAGCGGGCCGCCGCCCACGGCGGGACCGCCACGAGCGGCCCGGGACCCGGCGGCCGCGGGTTCGAGGTGCGGGTCCGGCTCCCCGTACCCTCCACGGCGGAGGTGGGGCCATGACGATCCGGGTGGTGCTCGCGGACGACCAGGAACTGGTCCGCAGCGGCTTCGCGATGATTTTGGACGCGCAGCCGGACATCGAGGTGGTGGCGGAGGCCGGGGACGGGGCGGAAGCCGTCGAGGCGGTGCGCCGGCTGGCGCCCGACGTGGCGCTGCTCGACATCCGGATGCCCCGGACCGACGGCATCGAGGCCTGCCGGGTGATCAGCGCGGAGACCGGCTGCCGGACGGTGATGCTGACGACCTTCGACACCGACGCCTACGTGTACGAGGCGCTGCACGCGGGCGCGAGCGGCTTTCTCCTGAAGGACGTCCGGCGGGACGACCTGGTGCACGCGGTACGGGTGGTGGCGGCGGGCGACTCGCTGCTCGCGCCGTCCGTGGCGCGGCGGCTCGTGGAGCAGTACACGGCGGGCGGCCCGCGCCGGACGGCACCCGGCCAGGACCCGCGGCTCGGCGTGCTGACGGGCCGGGAGCGGGAGACGCTGCTGCTGCTCGCGCGGGGTCTCTCCAACGCGGAGATCGCGGCGGAGCTCGTGGTCAGCGACCACACGGTGAAGACGCACGTGGGGAACGTCCTCGCCAAGCTGGGCCTGCGCGACCGGATCCAGGCGGTGATCTGGGCCTACGAGACGGGCCTGGTCGCGGCGGGGTCACCGCCGCTCGGGTCCCCCCTGCCCGGCTCTCCCCCGCCCGGGGGAGGCGGACCCTGAGCCCCTCCCCCGCGCCGGGGAGGAACTGGCCCGCCGAAGACCGCCGGTGCGGGCGATCCACCGGTCCTCCCTGGTCAGCAGGATGGAGCTGTCGAGAACGACGGCTCACACCACCGGAGTTGACCATGAGGACGTCCACCCGCACGCTGCTCGCCGCCGCCCTGGTCCTGGGCGTCGCCGCCGGACCGGCCATCACTCCATCCTTCGCGCGAACCCCGGGGGTACAGGCCGCCTTCCAGGCGCCCAATCCGGACCTGGCGGCCAGGATGAGCGCCGCCATCGCGGGTCTCCCCCGCGCCGACGCCACTGCCGCGCTCGTCCGGATCAGCGGCACCGAGGGCTCATGGCAGGGCAGTTCGGGTGTCCACGACCTGGAGACGCATGCCCCGGCGGACCCCGACGCCCGCTTCCGGGCCGGTTCGGTGACGAAGGTGTTCACGGCGGCGACCGTCCTCCAGCTCGCCTCCGAGGGCCGGATCGACCTGGACCGCACGGCCCGCTCCTACCTGCCGGAGCTGATCCCCGGCGGCTACGCCCGGGTGACCGTACGCCAGCTCCTGAACCACACCCACGGCATCCCGGCCCCCGACTTCCCGGGCGAGACCGTGGAGGAGTGGTACGCGCACCGCTTCGACGTCCACACGCCGAAGGGGATGGTCCGCTCGGCGACGGCCAAGCCGCGCGAGTTCCGGCCGGGCACCCGTCAGCACTACCTCAACATCGGGTACACGGTCGCCGGCCTGATCGTGGAGCGGGTGACGGGCGACTCGTTCGAGCGTCAGGTGGAGCGCCGCGTCCTGCGCCCGCTCGGCCTGCGGGACACCTATCTGCCGGGCACGGCCGCCGGGATCACCGGTCCGTACAACCACGGCTACCAGACGATGCGCCTCGACGACGGCACGACCGGGCTGCGGGACGTCTCGGTGTGGCGGGCGACGGACGGCTGGGCGGCCGGCGACCTCGTGTCGACCACCGCCGACCTGGAACGGTTCACGCGGGCCCTGTTCGCGGGCCGGGTGGTGCGCGGGCCTCTCCTGGAGGAGATGTTCACGCTGCCGAAGGTCCCGGACGCGCGGTCGGGCCGGCCGGCCGCGTTCTCCGCCGGCCTGTCGATGAAACGGCTCGGTGGACGCGAGGTGTGGGGCAAGACGGGCGGCCGCTGGGGCTACAACACGGCCGTCGCCTCGACCCGCGACGGCGCCCGCACCCTCGTCTACAGCGTCAACTCCACCGACGCGAAGGGCCAGGACATGAACCCGACCGCGCTGGACGTGATGGTGGCGGCGTACGGCATGCCGGACCAGGGGGATGTCACGGGTCAGGCCAGGCCTTAGAGCCCGACGAGGGCGTTCCACCTCTTCGCGAAGGCCTGCCGCTCCTCGGAGGTGATGTCACGGGCGATCGCGAGCCTGCCCCGCATGGCGGTGTCCGGGAAGATCAGCGGGTCCTCGGCCAGGGCCGCGAGGTCCTCGTCGCCGGAGTCGGCGAGGACGGTCTGGGCGGCGGGGACGGGGCAGACGTAGTTGACCCAGGCGGCGAGTTCGGCGGCGACCTCGGGCTCGTAGTAGTAGTCGACGAGCTTCTCGGCGTTGGTCTTGTGCCGGGCGAGGTTGGGGATCAGCAGGGACTCCGCCCACAGTTCGGCGCCCTCCTCGGGGACGACGAACTCGATGTCCGGGTTGTCGGCCCGGAGCTGGATGACGTCGCCGGAGTACGCCTGGCAGGCCAGCACGTCGCCGGTGGACAGGTCCTTGATGTAGTCGTTGCCGGTGAAGCGGCGGATGTGCTTCGTGCGGACGAGCCTCTCGATCTGCTCGCACAGGGCGTGGAAGTCGTCACCGGTCCACCGGGTGACGTCGACTCCGTTGCCCAGCATGAGCAGCGCGAAGGACTCGTCGAGCCCGGAGAGCAGCGTCACCTTGCCGCGCAGGTCGTCGGCCCACAGGTCCCTGGTCGAGCGCAGTTCCCTGCCGAGCCTCCTCCGGTTGTACGCGATGCCGGTGATCCCGGACTGCCAGGGGACGCTGTGCACCCGGCCCCGGTCGAAGGCGGGGAGGCGCAGCTGCGGATCGAGGTGGGCGGCGACGTTCGGCTGCGCGGCGCGGTCCATCTCCTGGGCCCAGCCGAGGCGCACGAAGCGCGCGGCCATCCAGTCGCTGACGACGATCAGGTCCCGTCCGGTCTCCTGGTGGTTCATCAGGGCCGGGCCGATCTTGCCGAAGAACTCGTCGTTGTCGTTGATCTCCTCCGTGTAGCGGACGGAGATCCCGGTGCGCGCGCGGAAGCCGTTCAGGGTGGGGCGCTTCGACGTGTCGTCGTCATCGGTGTCGATGTAGAGCGGCCAGTTGGCGAAGTCGAGCGTACGGTCGCGTGCGGAGAGGTCACGGCCGGCCCGGTCGCCCTCGTCGACGTACGCGGCGGGGACCCCGCATCCGGGGAGCAGGCCCGCGGCGCCTGCACCGCCGATGCCGCGCAGCAGGGACCGGCGGGACATGTTCTTCCTGGCTGTCGCTCTCACCCGAGCAGCATCCCGGCCCGCCGCCACCTGCGGCAATGGACGGTCCGTCGAGCGGAGGACCGCGGCCCCGACACCCTGTCGATCAGGGTGCCGGGGCCGCGGTCTCCGAGCCGGAGGGATCAGCCGAGGGAGGTCATGACGTGCTTGATGCGCGTGTAGTCCTCGAAGCCGTAGGCGGAGAGGTCCTTGCCGTAGCCGGACTTCTTGTAGCCGCCGTGGGGCATCTCGGCGACCAGCGGGATGTGGGTGTTGATCCACACGCAGCCGAAGTCGAGCGCCTTGGACATGCGCATCGCGCGCGCGTGGTCCTTGGTCCAGACGGAGGAGGCGAGGGCGTACTCGACGCCGTTCGCGAACTCCAGGGCCTGGGCCTCGTCCGTGAAGGACTGGACGGTGATGACCGGGCCGAAGACCTCGTTCTGGACGATCTCGTCGTCCTGGTTGAGGCCGGAGACGACGGTCGGGGCGTAGAAGTAGCCCTTGTCGCCGACGCGGTGTCCGCCGGCCTGGACCTTGGCGTGCGCCGGGAGGCGCTCGATGAAGCCGGTGACCTGCTTGAGCTGGTTCGCGTTGTTCAGCGGGCCGTAGAGCACGTCCTCGTCGTCCGGCTGTCCGGTCTTCGTCGCGGCGGCGGCCTTGGCGAGGGCGGTGACGAAGTCGTCGTGGATGGACTCGTGCACGAGGACGCGGGTGGCGGCCGTGCAGTCCTGGCCGGCGTTGAAGAAGCCCGCGACGGAGATGTCCTCGACGGCCTTGTCGATGTCGGTGTCCTCGAAGACGAGGACCGGGGCCTTGCCGCCCAGCTCCAGGTGGACGCGCTTGACGTCCTTGGCCGCCGACTCGGCGACCTGCATGCCGGCGCGCACGGAGCCGGTGATGGAGGCCATCGCCGGGATCGGGTGCTCGACCATGGCCTTGCCCGTCTCACGGTCGCCGCAGACGACGTTGAAGACGCCCTTGGGAACGATCTGGCCGATGATCTCGGCCATCAGGACGGTCGACGCGGGCGTCGTGTCCGAGGGCTTCAGGACGACCGTGTTGCCCGCGGCGAGAGCCGGGGCGAACTTCCACACGGCCATCATCATCGGGTAGTTCCAGGGCGCGACCTGGGCGCAGACGCCCACGGGCTCGCGGCGGACGATCGAGGTCATGCCCTCCATGTACTCGCCGGCCGAGCGGCCTTCGAGCAGACGGGCGGCACCCGCGAAGAAGCGGATCTGGTCCACCATCGGCGGGATCTCCTCACTCGCGGTGAGGGCGATCGGCTTGCCCGTGTTCTGGACCTCGGCGGCGATCAGGTCCTCGGCGCGCTCCTCGAAGGCGTCCGCGATCTTGAGCAGTACCCTCTGGCGCTCGGCCGGGGTGCTGTCACGCCAGGCGGGGAAGGCGGCCGCGGCGGCCTCCATGGCGGCGTCGACGTCGGCCGGTCCGGAGAGCGGGGAGGTGGCGTACACCTCGCCGGTCGCCGGGTTGACCACGTCGATGGTGCGGCCGTCGGCCGCGTCGCGGAACTCCCCGTTGATGTAGTTACGCAGCCGGCGCAGCTCGGTGGTCACTTGCCACCCCTCCTGTCACGTTCTGTCGTCGCACGTCCTTGTGCGGTGTCCCGATGGGCGAGACACCTCAGCCTAGTCGCTCGACTGACGCTTTCAACAGCCCCGACCCCCCGCAACTTCGGATTCGGTGAGATTGAGGGCCTCTCGCAACGAATTACATCGCTCTGGGGTTGCACGACGGCCAATCTCGGTGCACAGTGAACCCGTGGCCAGTCGAAGCGCAGACTCCAGAACCGGAACCGGTTCGTCCCCGACGATCGACGCCGTCTCCCTGGCGATCATCGAACAGCTCCAGGAGGACGGTCGCCGTCCCTACGCGGCGATAGGAAAGGCCGTCGGCCTCTCCGAAGCCGCCGTGCGGCAGCGCGTCCAGAAGCTGCTCGACCAGGGCGTCATGCAGATCGTCGCCGTCACCGACCCGCTCACCGTGGGTTTCCGACGGCAGGCGATGGTCGGCATCAACGTCGAGGGTGACCTTGATCCGGTTGCGGAAGCCCTGACAGCCATGGCCGAATGCGAGTACGTGGTGATGACCGCGGGCTCCTTCGACCTCATGGTGGAGGTCGTCTGCGAGGACGACGACCACCTGCTGGATGTGATCAACAAGCGCATCCGCACCCTCCCCGGCGTGCGCTCCACCGAGAGCTTCGTCTACCTCAAGCTCAAGAAGCAGACCTATATGTGGGGAACCCGATAACCGTGACCCAGGACCTCTCCAAGACCGCCTACGACCACCTGTGGATGCACTTCACCCGCATGTCGTCGTACGAGAACTCGCCCGTTCCCACCATCGTGCGTGGTGAGGGCACCTACATCTTCGACGACAAGGGCAAGCGCTACCTCGACGGTCTCGCGGGTCTGTTCGTCGTCAACGCCGGACACGGCCGCGAGGAGCTGGCCGAGGTCGCGTACAAGCAGGCCAAGGAGCTCGCGTTCTTCCCCGTGTGGTCGTACGCGCACCCCAAGGCCGTCGAGCTCGCCGAGCGTCTGGCCGACTACGCCCCGGGTGACCTGAACAAGGTCTTCTTCACCACCGGTGGCGGCGAGGCCGTCGAGACCGCCTGGAAGCTCGCCAAGCAGTACTTCAAGCTGCAGGGCAAGCCCACCAAGTACAAGGTCATCTCGCGTGCGGTCGCCTACCACGGCACCCCGCAGGGCGCCCTGTCCATCACCGGCCTGCCGGCCCTGAAGGCCCCCTTCGAGCCGCTGGTCCCCGGCGCGCACAAGGTGCCGAACACCAACATCTACCGCGCCCCGATCTACGGCGACGACCCCGAGGCCTTCGGCCGCTGGGCCGCCGACCAGATCGAGCAGGAGATCCTCTTCGAGGGCGCCGACACCGTCGCGGCCGTCTTCCTCGAGCCGGTGCAGAACGCCGGCGGCTGCTTCCCGCCGCCGCCCGGGTACTTCCAGCGGGTCCGCGAGATCTGCGACCAGTACGACGTGCTGCTCGTCTCCGACGAGACGATCTGCGCCTTCGGCCGCCTCGGCACGATGTTCGCCTGTGACAAGTTCGGCTACGTGCCCGACATGATCACCTGCGCCAAGGGCATGACCTCGGGCTACTCCCCGATCGGTGCCTGCATCGTCTCCGACCGCATCGCGGAGCCGTTCTACAAGGGCGACAACACCTTCCTCCACGGCTACACCTTCGGTGGCCACCCGGTGTCGTCGGCGGTCGCGATCGCCAACCTCGACATCTTCGACAAGGAAGGCCTGAACCAGCACGTCCTCGACCAGGAGGGCAACTTCTTCGACACCCTGAAGAAGCTGCACGACCTCCCGATCGTCGGCGACGTCCGCGGCAACGGCTTCTTCTACGGCATCGAGCTCGTCAAGGACAAGGCCACCAAGGAGTCCTTCACGGACGAGGAGACCGAGCGCGTCCTGTACGGCTTCCTCTCCAAGGCCCTGTTCGAGAACGGCCTGTACTGCCGTGCCGACGACCGTGGCGACCCGGTCATCCAGCTGGCCCCGCCGCTGATCGCCGACCAGGGCACCTTCGACGAGATCGAGGGCATCCTGCGCTCGGTGCTCACCGAGGCGTGGACCAAGCTGTGACGGCCCCTCAACATCACGCCGCCCTCACGGCGTGACCCCCGGCCCGGGCGTGCCTCCATCCGAGTGGATGGCGGCGGCCCGGGCCGTGTGCTGTCCGTACAAACGGATCTGAATCCTTACGGTGCATCCCTGGCCGTGCCCTGGATCCTCACGGAGCCAGTGACCGACAGGCCCGTCTCTTCGTTCCCCCGGACGAGGGAACACAGATCGGATCCGACATCGAGGTGTACGCGATGGCCCCACCGGACAACGACGTGCTCTGGGCGCGTTCCCTGCACTGCGCCCTGGGCGGTACGGACGCGCTCAGCGGCGTCTCCCTGGGCGTCCGCGAAGGCGAGATCCTCGCCCTCGTCGGCCCCCGCGGCAGCGGCAAGACCACGCTCATGCGCTGTCTGTCCGGCCAGCTCCTCGCCCAGCAGGGCGAGGTCTGGTTCAACAGCAGCCCCGTGCACACCCTGGGCCCTGCCGCCCGCGAGCGGCTCCGGCGCGACCGTTTCGGCTGGATCGACCCCGAACCGGGCCTCGTCCCCGAACTCACCGGCTGGGAGAACACCGCCCTGCCCCTGCTGCTCCGCGGGGTCTCCCACCGGGCCGCGAAGACCGCCGCCCTGGAATGGCTGGAGCGCCTCGACATCGGCTCCTGCGCCCGCAAACGTCCGCACGCCCTCACCGGGCCCGAGCGCCAGCGGATCGCCACCGCCCGCGCCCTGGTCACCACCCCCTCGGTGCTGTTCGCCGACGAACCCACCGCCACCCTGCACCGGGCCGACGGCGCCCAGCTCCTGCGCACCCTGACGGCCGCCGCCCGCTCGCACGACATCACCGTGCTCCTGGCCACCCACGACGGTGAGGTCGCCGCCCTCGCCGACCGCACGGTCTCGCTGCTCGACGGACGCAGGGTCGGCGCCGTACCCCCGGCGTCAGGGGCGGAGGGCGTCGCCGCGTGCTCGCTCTCCGTCTAGCCCGCGGGGCCCACCCCCTCGTCCTGACCAGGCGACTCCTCGTCGCCGCCGCGGCGGCGGGGGTGGGCTTCCTCCTGCTGTGCACCCTCGGGTACGCCGTGGGGCATCCCGAGCGCTCCTCCGCGTCCGTCCTGCGGCTGCTCTGGTGCCTCCTGCCGCTGGCCGCCACCGTCCAGTTCGCCGTCGCGGTGGCCCGTACCGATCCCAGCACCCGTCCCCGGCCCGGGCTCTCGGCGGTCGGCCTCGGCCCCGCACGGCTCACGGCGATCGCCGCCGCCTCGACCGCCGTCTCGTGCACGCTCGGCTCGATGGTCGCGCTGCTGTTCTACCTGCACCTGCGCGGCGACATCACGGGGCTGCCCTTCGACGGGGCCGCCGCGGAACTCCTCGCCGCCGGCCAGCCGATCCCGCTCGCCGCGGCCCTCACCCTGCTCGCCGTGGTCCCCGTCGTCGCCGCCACCGCCGCGGGCCTCGCGCTGCGGCCGCGCCCCGCGCCCGCCGAACCGGAGGGCTCGGAGCAGCCGGTGCCGTCCGGACTGCCGTGGGGCGTCGCCCTGATCGCGGTCGGCCTGGCGGTCGAGACGTACGCGGGCCGTGGCGGAGGCGGCGCCGGGCTCCCGCTGCCGGGCCGCTTCGACGGAAACCCGGCGGGCGTCCTGGCCGGCTGGGTCCTCACCGCCTGCGGCCTCGCGATGGCGGGCCCCGGCATCACCCACGGCTGCGGACGCCTCCTCCAGGGGGTCCGGCCGGGCGCCACCCGGCTGCTCGCGGGCCGCGTCCTGATGGACGAGTCCCGCCGTATCGGCCGGCCCCTCGGCGTGGTGAGCGCGGTGCTCTCCGGCGCCCTCGCCGCGGCGAACCTGCACGAGACCGGCTCCGGCGCCTTCGGCCCCCTCACCGGCCTGGGCGCGGCGCTGATCCTGGCCTGCACCACGGCCACCCTGCTGACCGCGGCCCTGGAGTCGCGGCAGCGCCGCGCCCACACCACCGAGGCCCTCCTCCGCATCGGGGCCCCGCCGACCGCCCTGCGCACGGCGGCCCTGCTGCGCGCGGGCGTCCTCCTGGCCGTCTTCCTGCCGCTGACCTGGCTCGTGGCGGAACTGGCGGCGCTACCGCTCACCGGCTGAGACCCACGAGGGGGACCGCCCACACGGGCGGCCGTCACCGGCTGAGACCGGCGACGGGGGGCCATCCAGACGGGCGTCGTCAGCGGCTGAGCCCCACGCCGGGCCACCCACACGGGCGGCCGTCACCGGCTGAGACCGGCGACAGTAGTCGCCCCCACGGGGCGCCCTCACCGGCTGAGCCCCACGCCGGCGGCCGCTCCAACGGGCAACCCCCAGCCGGTTGAGACCCACGCCGGGGGTCGCCCCCACAGGCAGCCCCCAGCCGGTTGAGACCCACGCCGGGGGTCGCCCCCACGGGCGGCCCCCGTCGCCGTTCCCGTCCCGTCCCGTCCCGTCCCGTACGGATCAAGCCCTACGGCCGGCACCCCGGTCAGTCACCGAGGACCACGACCTCGTCCGCCCGGAAGGCCACCCCCACCTCGGCGCCCTCCTCCGGCGCCTCCCGCAGGGGGAACTCCGCCTCCAGCGGCGGCCCGTCCACCGGACCCAGACGTACGGCGACCCGGTCGCCCCGGAACGTCCGGGACTCGACCCGGCAGCGCAGGCCCTCGGCCGCGAGCCGCACCCCGCCCGGCCTGACCAGGAGCCGCCGCTCGCCCTGAGGCGCGCCCTCCGGCACCGGGATCCTCCCCCACGCGGTGTCCGCGACCGGCCCGCTCACCCGCGCCGCCACCACGTTGTCGAAGCCCAGGAAGCGGGCCACGAACTCCGAGGCCGGCCGCGACCACACCTCGACGGGCGCGCCCGACTGGGCGATGCGCCCGTCCCGCATGACCACCACCCGGTCCGCGAGCGCGAAGGCCTCCCCCTGGTCGTGGGTCACCGCCAGGACCGTCGTGCCGAGCCGCCCGAACAGCTGCCGCAGCTCCACCACCAGCCGTTCCCGCAGCCCCCGGTCGAGCTGGCCGAGCGGTTCGTCCAGCATCAGCAGCCGGGGCCGGGGCGCCAGGGCGCGGGCCAGCGCCACCCGCTGCTGCTCGCCGCCGGAGAGCGCGGCGACGGACCGCCGCTCGGCGCCCGGCAGGCCGACGAGGTCGAGCAGCTCCGCCACCCGTCCGGTCTGTTCGGCGCGGCCCGCCCCCCGCATCCGCAGCCCGAAGGCGACGTTGCCGCCCACGTCCCGCTGCGGGAACAGCTGATGGTCCTGGAACATGAGGCCGACCCCGCGCCGGTGCACCGGCACCCCGCTCTGGTCGGCGCCACCGAGCAGCACCCGGCCGCCGTCGAGGTCCTGGAGTCCGGCGACGACCCGCAGCAGCGTGGACTTGCCGCTGCCGCTGGGCCCGAGGACGCACACGATCTCGTGCTCGGCGACCTCCAGGTCCACGGCGTCCAGCGCGGCCCGCTCCCCGAACCGTACGGTCGCGCGATCGAGTCTCAGCATCAGAACTCCCCGGAGGTCCGGTCGGTCCGGAGCCGTTCGAGCAGCAGCAGGGACACCGCGCACACCACCATCAGGATCGTCGAGAGGGCCATCGCCTGGCCGTAGTTGAGTTCGCCGGGCCGCCCGAGGAGCCGGGCCACCGCCACCGGGAGCGTCGGGCTCTCGGGCCGGGCGATGAAGACCGTCGCACCGAACTCGCCGAGCGAGACCGCGAAGGCGAACCCGGCGGCGATGAGCAGCGCCCGCCGCACCAGCGGCAGGTCCACCTCCCGCCAGGCCCGCCACGGCGAGGCACCGAGTACGGCCGCAGCCTCCCGCAGCCGCTCGTCGACCGCGCGCAGCACCGGCAGCATCGTCCGTACGACGAAGGGGACACCGACCAGGGCCTGCGCGAGGGGTACGAGGATCCAGCTGGCCCGCAGGTCGAACGGCGGTTCGTCCAGGGTGATGAGGAAACCGAAGCCGACCGTCACGGCGGACACCCCGAGCGGCAGCATGAGGAGCGCGTCGAAGCCGCGTACCAGCCGGCCTGCCCGCCGGGTGAGCGCCGCCGCCGCGAGCCCGCCGATCAGCACCGCGATGCCGGTGGCGGCCACCGCGTACCGCAGGGAGTTCCCGATCGCCTCCAGGGGCGGTACGAGGAAGGTGCCGGACTCGTCGAGCGAGCCGAGCGCCCGGTAGTAGCCGAGGCCGTAGCCGCCGGACCCGGCGAAGGAACGCTCCACGAGCACCCCGAGCGGCAGCAGGATCAGCAGCGCCACCGAGACGAGGACGCCTCCGAGCAGCGCCCACTGCCCGGCGCCGCGCGGGCGGCGCGCGGTCCGCTCCGGCGGTACGAGCCGCAGCGCCGTCTCCCGCCTCCGTACCGTCCGGGCGTGCACGGCCAGGATCGCGCCGACCGCCACGAACTGGACGAGGGTCAGGACGGCGGCCGTCGGCAGGTCGAGCAGCCGGGCGGTCTGCCGGTAGATCTCCGCCTCCAGGGTGGAGTAGGCGTCCCCGCCCAGGATCTGCACGACGCCGAAGGAGGTGAAGGTGAAGAGGAAGACCATCAGGGCGGCCGCCGCCACCGCCGGCACGAGGGCGGGCAGCGTCACCGTCCGCCAGGCCGTCAGGCGTGAGGCGCCGAGGACCCGGGCGGCCTCCTCCTGGCGCGGGTCCAGCTGGGACCAGAGCCCGCCGACGGTCCGTACGACGACCGCGTAGTTGAAGAAGACGTGGGCGAGGAGGATCGCCCACACGCTGGTGTCGAGCCGCAGCCCCCACAGCTCGTCCGTCAGACCGTTCCGGCCGACGAGCGCG
The DNA here is from genome assembly GCF_042716475.1 of Streptomyces sp. NPDC058671. Taxonomy (NCBI): domain Bacteria; kingdom Bacillati; phylum Actinomycetota; class Actinomycetes; order Kitasatosporales; family Streptomycetaceae; genus Streptomyces; species Streptomyces sp. NPDC058671. Next base: position 81,903 of record NZ_JBHXSA010000014.1, read on the forward strand.
AGGAACGCGGTGCCGACCAGGACCGTCGGCAGCACGAACGGCACCGTCACCACGGCCCGCAGCACGCCCTTGCCGGGGAAGTCGAAGCGGGCGAAGACATACGCGCCGGGCAGCGCGACGAGCAGCGTCAGCGCCGTGGAGGCGAGCGCCTGCCACGCCGTGAAGCCGAGCACGTCGAGGATGTCCGGCCGGCTCAGCGTCTCGCCGATCCGCCCGAACCGCCACGCCCCCTCGGGCCGCAGCCCCCGTTCGACGATCGAGACGACCGGCCAGGCGAAGAAGACCCCGAAGAACGCGGCGGGCAGGGCCATGAGCCCCAGCCGCGCCGCGCTCCCCCGCAGGCCGCGCGTCACTTCAGGACGAGCGACGACCACTGCTGGATCCACGGGTCACGCTTCTCGGCGATCTTCTCGGGGGCCATGGTCTCCGGCCTGTCGACGACCACGCCGTGCTTCGTGAAGAGCTCCGGCAGGGCGGCGTCCGTCGCCACCGGGTTCACGAACATCTGGAGCGGCATGTCCTCCTGGAACTCCTTCGAGATCAGGAAGTCGATCAGCGCCTTGCCGCCGACGGGGTTCTTCGCCCCGTCCAGGAGGCCGGCGAACTCGGTCTGCCGGAAGCAGGTGCCGGTGGAGACGCCGGTCGGCGCCACCTTCGGCTGCGGCTCGCCGTACAGCACCTCGACCGGCGGGCTGGAGGCGTAGGACACGACGAGCGGCCGGTCGCCCTTGGCCTGCTTGCCGCCGGCGGAACCGGAGAACTCCTGGTTGTAGGCGAGCTCCCAGCTGTCGACGGTCTTCACACCGTTGGCCTTGAGCTTCGTCCAGTAGTCCTGCCAGCCTTCGTCGCCGTACTTGGCGGCCGTACCGAGGAGGAAGCCGAGGCCCGGGGAGGACCGCTCGGGGTTCTCGACGACGAGCAGGTCCTTGTACGCCGGCTTCGCCAGGTCGTCGAAGGTCTGCGGCGGCGCCAGCTTCCTGTCGGCGAAGTACTTCTTGTCGTAGTTGACGCAGATGTCGCCCGAGTCGATCGGCGTGACCCGGTGCTCCTTGTCGAGCCGGTACGCGGCCGGGACGCGGTCCAGGCCCTTCGCCTCGTACGGGACGAAGATGCCGTTGTCGAGGGCGCGGGACAGCAGGGTGTTGTCGACGCCGAAGAAGACGTCACCCTGCGGGGAGCCCTTGGTCAGGATCTCCTTGTTGACGGCCTCGCCCGCGTCCCCGCTCTTGAGGACCTTCACGGTGAAACCGGTCTGCTCGGTGAACTTCGCGAGCACCTCCTTGGAGGCGTTGAAGGAGTCGTGGCTGACGAGGGTCACGGTCTTCGGGGCGGGCGCGCCGGACGCGCCCGCGGCGTCACGGCCGTCGTCCGTGCCGCAGGCGGTGAGGGCGGTGACGCCCAGGGCCGCGACGAGCGCGGCGGCCGCCGCCTTCTTGGTGCTCACTGAGATTTTGGTGCTCACTGAGATTTCCTCCTGGGTATGACCAGGAAGAGACGCGGCCCTGCCCACGACCGGCGGACCGGACGCGGGCAGGGCGCAACAGCTTGAGTTAACGACCGAACTTCCTACCCAGAATGACCTGGGCAAGGTTCAGAGGGTCTGCGGTCCTACGGTGACCGCACTCTCAGCGCTGTGGCGCTCCCCTGTCGGAATATGGAGATGTGTTCGAGCTCAGAGTACAAGGTCAGCGTTCGGCGGCGGCCAGCTGTCCACAGGCACCGTCGATCTCCTGACCCCGGGTGTCCCGGACGGTCACCGGGACGCCGTGGCGCGCGATGGCCTCGACGAAGGCCTTCTCGTCCTCGGGACGGGACGCGGTCCACTTCGAACCGGGCGTCGGGTTCAACGGGATCAGGTTGACGTGCACCCGTCGGCCCTTGAGGAGCCGGCCGAGGAGGTCACCGCGCCAGGCCTGGTCGTTGATGTCCCGGATGAGCGCGTACTCGATGGAGATCCGGCGTCCGGACTTCTCCGCGTACTCCCAGGCCGCGTCGAGGACCTCCCGCACGTTCCAGCGGGTGTTCACCGGAACCAGGGTGTCCCGCAGCTCGTCGTCCGGGGCGTGCAGCGACACCGCGAGCCGGCACTTGAAGCCCTCGTCGGAGAAGCGCAGCATCGCCGGCACCAGACCCACGGTGGAGACGGTGATCCCGCGCTGGGAGAGGCCCAGGCCGTCCGGCTCGGGATCGGTGAGCCGCCGGATGGCGCCGACGACCCGCTTGTAGTTGGCGAGCGGTTCGCCCATGCCCATGAACACGATGTTGGAGAGCCGCGCCGGCCCCCCGGGCACCTCGCCGTCCCGCAGGGACCGCATGCCGTCGACGATCTGGTGCACGATCTCGGCGGTCGACAGGTTCCGGTCGAGCCCGGCCTGCCCGGTCGCGCAGAACGGGCAGTTCATCCCGCACCCGGCCTGCGAGGAGATGCACATGGTCACCCGGTCCGGGTAGCGCATGAGCACCGACTCGACGAGCGTGCCGTCGTGCAGCCGCCACAGGGTCTTACGGGTGGTGTCGTCGTCGCACGAGATGTGCCGCACCACGGACATCAGGTCGGGAAGCAGCTCCCCGGCCAGCTTCTCCCGCGAGGCGGCCGGGATGTCCGTCCACTCGGCGGGATCGTGCGCGTACCGCGCGAAGTAGTGCGTGGACAGCTGCTTGGCACGGAAGGGCTTCTCGCCGATCGCGGCGACGGCCTCCTTCCGCTCGGCGGGCGTGAGGTCGGCCAGGTGCCGCGGCGGCTTCTTGGCTCCGCGGGGGGCGACGAAAGTGAGTTCTCCGGGCTTGGGCATGGTGATACCAGTGTCGCAGAGATACGAAGAAGGGCCCGCCGCCCCTGTGGACAACGAGCCCCTCACGTGAAGAACCGCAGGTCAGGCGGTACCGACGAACAGTGCCAGGAGCAGCCACACCACCGGTGCCGTCGGCAGCAGGGAGTCCAGGCGGTCCATGATGCCGCCGTGGCCCGGAAGCAGCGTGCCCATGTCCTTGATGCCGAGGTCCCGTTTGATCATCGACTCGCCGAGGTCGCCGAGCGTCGCGCTCGCCGCCACCGCGAGACCGATGATCAGGCCCTGCCACCAGATGCCGTCGTCGATCAGGAACTCCATGCACAGAGCTCCCGCCGCCATCGCGAACGTCACCCCGCCGACCAGACCCTCCCGGGTCTTGCCGGGGCTGATCCGCGGAGCCAGCTTGTGCTTGCCGAAGCGCCAGCCGATCGCGTACGCCCCCGTGTCGCTGACCACGGTCAGGAGCAGGAAGGTCAGCACCCGCTGCGGACCGTCCTCGGCGGTCAGCAGCAGCGCCACGAAGGTCGCGAGGAACGGCACGTAGAACGCGGCGAACACGCCCGCCGTGACGTCCTTCAGATAACCCCCGGGAGGCTCCGTCATCCGCCACACCAGCACCGCGAGCGCCGTCAGCGCCATTGCCACCCAGGCGCCCTCGGCACCCCGGACATAGCCGGCGACGATCATCGCCGCGCCGCCGACCGCGAGCGGAACCAGCGGTGCCTTGATCGCCTTGCGCTCCTGGAGGCGGGAGGTCAGTTCCCAGAGACCGACCACGACGGCGACCACGATCACCCCGACGAAGGCCGGCTTCCAGACGAACAGCGACGCGAAGACGACGGCGCCGAGACCGACCCCGACCCCTATGGCCGCACCCAGGTCGCGCCCCGCGGTCTTCTTCTTCCGGGGTGCGGGCGGCGGAGGCGGGGCGGGGCTGTGCATGGGCTCCTGCGGGTGCTCGTGCGGCGTCTCCTCACGGAACAGGGGACCGCTCGGGTGAGCGGCCCCCCGTCCGTGACCGTCCTGGAATCCGCCGGCGGGAACGTCGGGCACGATGGGCATGGGCCGAGTCTGCGCCGCCAGATGCCGATCGTATGCGGGACCCGCCGGGACGGGCCCCTGGTCGGGTCCCCTACGGCCGGAACCGGCCGGGGCCCCCCAGGAAGAGTCGTTCATCAGACCTCGAGCAGCTCGGCTTCCTTGTGCTTGAGCAGCTCGTCCACCTGCGTGACGTACTTCGCGGTGGTGTCGTCGAGCTCCTTCTCGGCGCGGCGGCCCTCGTCCTCGCCGACCTCACCGTCCTTGACGAACTTGTCGATGGTCTCCTTGGCCTTGCGGCGCACCGAGCGGATCGAGATCTTCGAGTCCTCGGCCTTGGTCTTGGCGACCTTGATGTACTCCCGGCGGCGCTCCTCGGTCAGCTCGGGGAAGACCACCCGGATGATGTTGCCGTCGTTGCTCGGGTTGACGCCGAGGTCCGAGTCCCGGATCGCCTGCTCGATGTTGCGCAGCGCGCTCTTGTCGAACGGGGTCACCACGGCCATCCGGGGCTCCGGTACGGAGAAGGACGCCAGCTGGTTGATGGGGGTGATGGCGCCGTAGTACTCCGCCACGATCTTGTTGAACATCGCCGGGTGCGCACGGCCGGTGCGGATCGCGGCGAAGTCCTCCTTGGCGACCACGACCGCCTTCTCCATCTTCTCCTCGGCCTCGAGGAGGGTCTCTTCGATCACCACATGCTCCTGCGTGTCGTCGCGTTGTGTCCTGCACGGTGTACGACCGGCAGGGCTCTGTCCAGCCCCTTGCGGGGCCGTTCCCCGGTTCGGGTCAGGCCCGGGTGCCCTGGTCGCTCACGAGCGTGCCGATCTTCTCACCCTTCACCGCGCGAGCGATATTGCCCTCGGTGAGCAGTTCGAAGACGAGGATCGGGAGGTTGTTGTCCCGGCACAGGGTGATGGCGGTGGCGTCGGCGACCTTGAGGTTGCGGGCGAGCACCTCGCCGTACTCCAGGGCGTCGAACTTGACCGCGTCGGGGTTGGCCTTCGGGTCGGAGTCGTAGACGCCGTCCACGCCGTTCTTGCCCATGAGCAGGGCCTCGGCGTCGATCTCCAGCGCACGCTGGGCGGCGGTGGTGTCGGTGGAGAAGTACGGCATGCCCATGCCCGCACCGAAGATGACCACGCGGCCCTTCTCCAGGTGGCGCACGGCGCGCAGCGGGATGTACGGCTCGGCGACCTGGCCCATGGTGATGGCGGTCTGGACGCGTGAGTCGATGCCCTCCTTCTCCAGGAAGTCCTGGAGGGCGAGGCAGTTCATCACGGTGCCGAGCATGCCCATGTAGTCGGAACGGGCCCGGTCCATGCCGCGCTGCTGGAGCTCGGCGCCGCGGAAGAAGTTGCCGCCACCGATCACCACCGCGATCTCCGCGCCGTCGCGGACGACCGCCGCGATCTCACGCGCGATGGCGTGCACGACGTTGGGGTCGACACCCAGGCCGGTACCGCCGGAGAAGGCCTCTCCGGACAGCTTCAGCATGTAGCGCCCGGCCGTCCTGCCGTTGTTGTCGTCGCCCTGTACGGCGCCCTGGTTCATGGAGATCTCCTCGTGCACATACGAAGGAGGCCATTGCCTTGGGTCCTCGCGGTTTCCCGTACGGCAATGGCCTCCTGTCAGATCTGCGGTCGTCCTGCGCGTGCGCCGACGACTGCCTCAGACCCTACCGGGGGGTCCGGTGTCCGTCGCGTCAGCGTACGGACTCAGATGCCGACCTTGATGCGGGTGAAGCGCTTCAGGGTGACACCGGCCTCGTCCAGGACCTGCTGGACGGACTTCTTGTTGTCAAGGGCGTACGGCTGACCGAGCAGCGTCGCGTCCTTGAAGAAGCCGTTCACGCGACCCTCGACGATCTTCGGGAGCGCGGCCTCGGGCTTGCCCTCGGCGCGGGTGGTCTCCTCGGCGACGCGACGCTCGGTCTCGACGACCTCGGCCGGGACGTCCTCACGGGTGAGGTACTTCGGCGCGAAGGCGGCGATGTGCTGGGCGACACCCTTGGCGACGGCGGCGTCGGCCTTGTCGAACTCGACGAGGACACCGATCTGCGGCGGCAGGTCGGGCATCGTGCGGTGCATGTACGCGTAGACGAAGCCGTCGGCGTACTGCGCGAAGCGGTCCAGGACGATCTTCTCGCCGAGGTTGGCGTTGGCCTCGTCGACGAACGCCTGCACGGTCTTGCCGGCCTCGATCTCGGAGGCGAGCAGCGCCTCCAGGTCGGCCGGGGAGGTGGCGGCGACGTGCGCGGCGAGCTGGTCGGCGACGGCCTGGAACTTGTCACCCTTGGCGACGAAGTCCGTCTCGCACTTCAGCTCGACGAGGACACCGGAGGTGTTGTCGTCGGCGATGAGGGAGACCACGGCGCCGTTCTCGGCGGAGCGGCCCTCGCGCTTGGCGACACCCTTCTGGCCCTTGATGCGCAAGGCCTCGACGGCCTTGTCGACGTTGCCGTCGGCCTCGTCGAGGGCCTTCTTGCAGTCCATCATGCCGGCGCCGGTGAGCTCGCGGAGCTTCTTGACGTCAGCGGCGGTGTAGTTCGCCATGAGTCTGTTTCTCTCTCGAAGTCTGAAAGATCGGGCGGGTCTACGGGTGGACGGCGGGGGCTTTGTGGGCCCCCGCCGTCGTCACCCGAAGGTCCGGAAGGTCAGGCCTGCTCGGCGTCCGCGGCCGGAACCTCGGCCGGGGCCTCGGCAGCCTCGGCGGCGGGGGCCTCGGCGGCGTCCTCGGCCGGAGCCTCGACGGCCTCGGCGGCAGGGGCCTCGGCGGCGGGGGCCTCGTCCGAGTCCGCCTTCTTCTCACCCTCGAGCAGGTCGCGCTCCCACTCGGCGAGCGGCTCGCCCTGGGCCTTCTCGCCCGGCTTCGAGTCGCCGGTCGCGGCGCCGGAACGGGCGATGAGGCCCTCGGCGACGGCGTCGGCGATCACGCGGGTGAGCAGGGTGACGGAGCGGATCGCGTCGTCGTTGCCCGGGATCTTGTAGTCGACCTCGTCGGGGTCACAGTTGGTGTCGAGGATCGCGACGACCGGGATCTTGAGCTTGCGCGCCTCGCCGACGGCGATGTGCTCCTTCTTGGTGTCCACGATCCAGACGGCGCTGGGCACCTTGGACATCTCGCGGATACCGCCGAGGGTCTTCTCCAGCTTGGCCTTCTCGCGGGAGAGGACCAGGAGCTCCTTCTTGGTGAGGCCGGACGCGGCCACATCCTCGAAGTCGATCTGCTCGAGCTCCTTGAGGCGCTGCAGACGCTTGTAGACGGTGGAGAAGTTGGTGAGCATGCCACCGAGCCAACGCTGGTTGACGTACGGCATGCCGACGCGCGTCGCCTGCTCGGCGATGGCCTCCTGGGCCTGCTTCTTCGTACCGACGAACATGATGGAGCCGCCGTGCGCGACGGTCTCCTTGACGAACTCGTAGGCGCGGTCGATGTACGACAGCGACTGGAGCAGGTCGATGATGTAGATGCCGTTGCGCTCGGTGAAGATGAAGCGCTTCATCTTCGGGTTCCAGCGACGGGTCTGGTGACCGAAGTGGACGCCGCTTTCCAGCAGCTCCCGCATCGTGACGACGGCCATGGCCGTATCTCCTTGGGTTTCTCGGTTATGTCCTGACGCCCCGACGCGCCGTGCCACAAGGGACCGAAAGGCGCTGCCACCGACCGGTGAGGGCTTGGTGGCGGGGCGTGCGAAGTCGACCCGGTGACCCGGGTCGCCATAGGAAGTGTACGGGACCCCGGGAGCGGCGGGTGACGGCTCTTTCCACAAGCCGGGGGCGGTCCACAGAAACCGTCCGCGCCCCGGTGGACCGGGGTCGTTGCCGGGAGCCTTTCCGTATGCACTTCACGGCACTGATCCTCATGCTCGGGTTGCTGTGGCCCGTGGTCCCTCCGCCGCCGGAGGTCCTCCGCGGCTGGCAGCCCCCGGCCGGCCCGTACGCCCCCGGGCACCGCGGCGTCGACCTGGCCGCGCCGCCGGACACCCCGGTCCTGGCCCCGGCCGCCGGGACGGTCACCTTCGCGGGCCCGGTCGGCGGCCGCGGCGTCCTCACCCTCACCCTTCCGGGTACGGGCGTCCCGCCGCTGCGCACGACCTTCTCCCCGGTGACCCCTCTGGTGGCGAAGGGCGCTCAGGTCGAGCCGGGCACCCCGATCGCCCGGGTCGCCCCCGGCACCCACTGCCCGGAGACCTGCCTCCACTGGGGGCTGCTGCGCGGGGACGTCTATCTGAACCCTCTGGTCCTGATCCGGAGAGCCCCGTCGCGCCTGCTGCCGACGGGCGGCTGAGCGGGAAGGGGCCGGGGCTCAGGCCGGGGTTCCGTTGACGCCGTGGAGAGCCATCGTGACCGCCGCCTCGGCGATCTCCGCCGGGTTCTCGGCGGCGCCGAGTTCGATGCGGCGGACGGCGGCGTCCACGACGCCCTGGAGGAGCATGGCGCCCAGACGGGGCTGGGGCTGGCCCAGGGTGGCGAGGGCTTCGACGATCATGGCGACGAGGCCGCCGTGAGCCGCGCGGATCTTCTCGCGGGCCCCGTCGTCGAGCTCGCTCGCCGAGATGGCGACGACCGCGCGGTGGCGCCGGTCCCCGACCAGCTCCAGCTGCTTGCGGACGTAGGCCTCGACCTTGCCCTGCGGGGTCTCGGCCCCGTCCATCGCGGCCTCGACCTCGGCGGCCCAGAGGGGGAAGTCGACGGCGCACAGCTCCTCGACGACGGCCGCGCGCGATCGGAAGTACTCGTACACCGAGGAGCGGGCGAGGCCCGTGCGCTCGGCGAGCGCGGGGAAGGTGAGCGCCTCCGTACCGCCCTCGGACAGCAGGGAACGCGCGGCGTCCAGGAGGGCGCCGCGCTGCATGGTCCGGTGCTCGGCCACCGAGGCCGCTCGAATCCTGGGCACGGCTCCACTGTACGACCGGCTCGCGTCGGGTCAGCGTCCGACGTCGGCCAGCTTGGCGCGGAGCTGGAGGACGGACTTGGTGTGGATCTGGCTGACGCGGCTCTCGGTGACGCCGAGGACGTGGCCGATCTCGGCCAGGGTCAGGCCCTCGTAGTAGTAGAGCGTGACGACGGTCTTCTCCCGCTCGGGGAGGGTGTTGATGGCGCGGGCGAGCAACCGGCGCAGCTCGCGGCCCTCCGCGACCTCGACGGGGTTGTCGGCGGCCGTGTCCTCCAGGGTGTCCATCAGGGAGAGCCGGTCGCCGCCCTCGCCGCCGACGTGCAGCAGCTCTTCCAGCGCGACCACGTTCGCCAGCGACAACTGGCTGAAAACAGCGTGCAGTTCCTCCAGCGTGATCTCCATCTCCGCGGCCACCTCGGTCTCGGAGGGCGTGCGCCGGAGCTGGGCTTCGAGGGTCGCGTAGGCACGCTCGACGTTGCGGGCCTTCTGGCGGACGGAGCGGGGGATCCAGTCGAGGGCGCGGAGCTCGTCGATCATGGCGCCGCGGATGCGGGTGATCGCGTACGTCTCGAACTTGATGGCCCGCTCGACGTCGAACTTCTCGATGGCGTCGATGAGGCCGAAGACGCCTGAGGAGACGAAGTCGGCCTGTTCCACGTTGGACGGCAGCCCCACGCTGACCCGGCCGGCGACGTACTTGACGAGGGGCGAGTAGTGCAGGATCAGCTGCTCCCGCAGCCGCTCGTCGCCCGTGTCCTTGTACGACCGCCACAGTTCGTCGAGGGAGGTCGGTGCGGGTGGTCGCACGGTGCCCCGGGCTGCTGGGGGCACCGCAGCGCGGTCAGACCCGGAGGTGTGCTGGGGCATGCGTTGCCTTGAGCCGTTCTGCTGTCGTGTACGCCGGTGCGGACGTCCTGGACGGAATGCAGGTGAGCGTAGCGTGAGTGCGCGGTCGCGGTGCGCGAACGTCGGCGGATCGCGCCGCTCCGGGTGGACGCCGTCGGCCACATCTTCGAACCCGGGCCGTGGCGCGCGTCGGCCCCTCGGGCGCGGCCGAGAGAACTCGGTTGTTCATCGCCATCACCCTTTCACCCGAATGCTCCAGGTCAAGGACCGCCTCGCCGCGCGTTCGGCGTCGACGCGCTCGGCCGCGTCAACTCCCAGCCTTCACCGCGCCGTTCGACGAATCCGAGCGAGTGGAGTTCGTACAGCTTGGCGAGGGTCTCGTCGGGGGTGGTTCCGGCGCGGCGGGCGATGACGGTCGTGGGGGTGGGGCCGCGGGCGGGGACGGCCTCCAGGATGTGGGCCGCCGCGGGGGCGAGGAGGTCGCGGGGAAGGACGGGCCCCCGGCGCGTCGGGGCGAGCTGGCCCATGTCCCCGACGAGCTCGACGATCTCGTCGGCGTCGGTGACGAGGGCGGCCTCGCCGCGGAGGAGTTCGTGGACCCCCGCGGAGAGCGCACTGGTGACGGGGCCGGGGACGCCCATGGTGTGGCGGCCGAGCCGGGCGGCTGCGCGGACGGTGACCAGGGAGCCGCTGCGGTGCTGGGCCTCGATGACGACGGTGCCTCGGGTGAGGGCGGCGATGACCCGGTTGCGGAGGATGAAGCGGCTGGGGGTGGGATGACTGTCGGGTGGCAACTCGCCGACGACGAGACCCTGTTCGGTGATGCGCCGGATGAGCTGGTCGTGGCCGCGGGGGTAGGGGGAGTCGACGCCGCAGGCGAGGACGGCGACGGTGGCCCCGTCGGCGGCGAGGGCGCCTCGGTGGGCGGCGCCGTCGATGCCGTAGGCGGCGCCGGAGACGACGACCCAGCCCTTGCGTGCCAGCCCGGTGGCGAGGTCGCCCGCGGTGTGGGCGCCGTACGGGGTGCAGGCGCGGGCGCCGACCAGGGCGACGGAGCGCAGGGCCCAGGTCCGCAGGTCGGCGGGGCCCCTGACCCAGAGGCCGATGGGGCGGGCGTCTTCGAGGTCGTCCAGTTGACGGGGCCATTCGGTGTCGCCGGGGATGAGGAACCGGCCGCCGAGGTCCTGGATGGTGGCGAGGTCGCGGTCGGGGTCGGCGGCGGTGGCGCGAAGTCGCCAGGAGGCGACGCGTTTGTGTCCGGTGCCGGGGAAGGGGTCGTCGCCGGCTGAGGTGCCGGGAGGGGAGGTGCCGTCGGTGTGGAGGAGCCGGTCGAGGAAGCCGGTGGCCCCGTAGCGGTGCAGCCAGCGCCCGGCGTGTTCGTCACCGGGCTCGACGGCGCGGCTGAGGGCGGCGCGGGCACGTCGTTCGTCCAGGAGGGCGGGGAGGTTCATGCGTGCTCCCCCGCTCCGACGGGGACGGGCACGCCGCGGGTGACGCCGGTGCGCAGTTCGAGGGCGAGGGCGATGTCCTGACTGTCGGGCCGGTCGTGTCCGGCGAGGTCGGCGACGGTCCACGCGACGCGGAGGACGCGGTCGACGCCTCGGGCGGTGAGCAGTCCCCGTTCGATGTCGCGTTCGGCTGCGGCGAGGGCTCCGGGCGCGGCGAGGTAGCGGGTGCGGAGTTCGTGGCCGGGGATCTCGCTGTTGACGCCCCAGGGGGTGTCGGCGAGCCGGGCGGCGGCGCGGGCGCGGGCTTCGCGGACGCGGGCCGCGACGACGGCGCTGGTCTCGCCCCGGCCGCCCTGGCCGAGGAGGTCGGCGCGGGTGACGGGTTCGACGTCGACGCGCAGGTCGACGCGGTCGAGGAGCGGTCCGGAGAGGCGCGCCTGGTAACGGCGGACGAGCGCGGCCGGGCATTCGCAACCGGCACCGTGCAGGGTGTGCCGGCCGCAGGGACAGGGGTTGGCGGCGAGGGCGAGGAGGAAACGGGCGGGGAGGCGTACGACGCCGGCGGCGCGGGCGATGACGACGTGCCCGGATTCGAGGGGCTGGCGGAGGGCGTCGAGGGCCTTTCCGGAGAACTCGGGGGCTTCGTCGAGGAAGAGGATGCCGCGGTGGGCCAGGGACACGGCTCCCGGCCTGGGGAGTCCGTTTCCGCCGCCGACGAGGGACTGCATGGTCGCGGAGTGGTGGGGCGCGCAGTAGGGGGCGCGACGGACCAGGGGTTCTCCGGGCGGGAGGATGCCGGCGACGGAGTGGACGGCGGTGACTTCCAGCGATTCCTGTCGGGTGAGGGGCGGGAGGATGCCGGGGAGGCGCTCGGCCAGCATGGTCTTCCCGGCGCCGGGCGGGCCGGAGAGCAGCAGGTGGTGGCTGCCGGCGGCGGCGACCTCCAGGGCGCGGCGGGCGCGGTGCTGGCCGGCGACGTCGGCGAGGTCGGGGCCTCCGGCGGAGCCGGTGGGGTCGGGGGCGAGTCCGGTCCCGATGCCGGCGCCGGGGACGAGGAGTCCCGCGAGCATGGCGTCGGGGCGGCCCTCTTCGGTGGGCTCCTCTTCGGGGACGGGTTCGTCGGTGAGGACGGCGATGAGCTGGCGGAGGCTGCGGACGCCGAGGACGGACACGCCGGGGACGAGCGCGGCCTCGCCCGCTGTCTGTTCGGGGACGACGACCTGGCGGTATCCGGCGTCGGCCGCGGCGAGGACGGCGGGCAGGATTCCGCGGACCGGGCGGACGCGTCCGTCGAGGCCGAGTTCGCCGATGAGGACGAGGTCGGCGATGGCGCGCGGGTCGATCCGTTCGGCGGCGCCGAGGACGGCGGCGGCGACGGCGAGGTCGAATCCCGAGCCGCCCTTGGGGACGGACGCCGGGCTGAGTCCGACGGTGAGTTTCTTCTGGGGCCATTCGGCGCCGGAGTTGACGATGGCGGCGCGGACCCGGTCGCGGCTCTCGCTGAGGCTCTTGTCGGGGAGGCCGACGAGGGTGAAGGCGGCGACGCCGGGTTCGAGGTCGGCCTGGACCTCGACGACGACGCCTTCGACGCCGAGGAGGGCGACGGAGCAGGTGCGGGCGAATCCCATCTCAGGCCACCCCCTGGGCGTGGGTGAGGACGGGGGCGCCGCGGCGGGGCAGGACGATGCCGACGAGGTCGATCCGGACGCCGCCGCGGGGCGCCGGGGTGCCGCTGCGGTCGAGCCAGCAGGCGGCGAGATGACGGAGCCGGTCGGCCTTGCGGGGCGTGACGGCGGCCATCGGGTGCTCGTAGGAGCCCAGGCGCCGGGTCTTGACCTCGCAGATGACGAGGGTGTCGCCGTCACGGGCGACGATGTCGATCTCGCCGGTCCGGCCGCAGCGCCAGTTACGGGCGAGGATGCGCATCCCGGCCGCGGCGAGCAGACGAGTGGCCAGTTCCTCCCCGTACTGCCCGAGGGCCCGGGTCGTACGGGACCGGCCGGGGGCCGGGGCCGTGAGAGACCGTCCAGGGGCCGGCGTCGTAGGGGACGGGCCGGGGGTCCGGGTCCCGTCGGCGGGCCCTTCAGGGGTCCGTGCCGTGCTGTTTCCGCTGTTCTCGTCGGGCGCGTTCATCATGCGGTACCACCTCCGTCACCGACTGTGACGGCTCATGGGGTTCCGCGTGCGGCGCTGTGGACGGCGGGGGGCCTGTGGAGAACGTCCTCACCCTTGAGGGTGAGGATCCGTGCGACGGTCTCAGCTGCCGGGCAGTTCGAGGTCGCTCTTGTTGAGCTCCTCGATGTTCACGTCCTTGAAGGTGAGGACGCGGACCTGCTTGACGAACCTGGCCGGCCGGTACATGTCCCAGACCCAGGCGTCGGCCATGCTGACCTCGAAGAACACCTCGCCCTGCACCGAGTGCACCTGCATCTCGTAGTCGTTGGTGAGGTAGAAGCGCCGCTCGGTCTCGATGACGAATTTGAACAGCCCGACGACATCGCGGTACTCCCGGTAGAGCTTCAGCTCCATCTCGGTCTCGTACTTCTCGAGGTCCTCGGCGCTCATGGCATGTTCCCCTTCAGCCGTGCGTCCCCCTATTGTGCGCCAGTCGAACGCGCCCCTAAACGATTTCCGGGGCGAGAACCAGTGGTGCACTGGGAGGTCCCTCGTCGAGCAGCGTGCGCAGCAGCTCGGCGAGTCTGGTCGGGTACACCGTCTCACGCGCCGCCGACAGTTCGGCGTAGGTCCACCATCTGAGGCCCGCGAGGCTGCGGCCCTCCAGCTCGGTGAGGGCTCGCGGCCCGGGCGCGGTCCCGGGTCCGCGGGTGCGGGCGAGGTAGTACCACTCGTCCTGGTCCCAGCGGCGTCCGGCGAAGGGGAAGGAGCAGTACCGCTTCCAGAGCACCGGGCCGAGGTCGACGTCCGTGATGCCGGTCTCCTCGGCGAGCTCGCGCAGCGCCGCCTCGGCGCGGGTCTCGGCGCCCTCAAGACCGCCGCCGGGGGTGAACCACCAGGAGTCGGCCGGGTCGTCCGGCTCGTACCCGTGCAGGAGCAGCACCCGGTCGTCGGGGTCGAGGAGCACGACCCGCGCGACCCGTCGCCGGACGGTCACCGGGTCCTGCCCCGGGTGTCCCGTTCGCGCGTCCGAATCCGTCATGTGCCCACCTTCTCGCGTTCCCCGGCCCGCCCGGCGAAGAAGCGGGCCACCGGGCCGTACGCTCCGCCGGCCAGGACCAGGAAGGCGCCGACCGCGATCGCGGTGAGGAGAGGCCGTACGGGCCCGGGTTCGGAGATCCCGCCCGGGAGGCCCGCGAAGCCCGTCGGGCGGTCCAGGAGGCCCTTCGCGGGCCAGACGACGGCGTCGACCCTGGCGACGACGGTGGAGCGGGGCACGGATCCCTGACCGGTGTCCTCGATGTGCGTGCGGGAGTCGAGCGAGGTGTGCCGGTCGTCGCCGAGGAGGAAGAGGTTGCCCTCCGGGACGGTGACGGAGAACTCCTGACCGGATGCCACGGTCCGGCCGCCAGGTCCCGGCCTCAGATAGGGCTCGTGGACGGGTGTGCCGCCGACGGTGAGCCGGCCGTCCCGGTCGCAGCAGGCGACGGTGTCGCCGCCGACGGCGGCGACCCGCTTGACCATGGGCGAGTTGCCCCAGAGGGGGTCGGTGAAGACGACGACGTCCCCGCGCCGCACCTCGTCGCCGTCGACGCGCTGGGCGAGGATCTTGGACCCGACGTCGAGGGTGGGGGTCATGGAGTCGGTGGGGACGGAGTAGGGCTGGTAGAGGAGGGCTCCCCAGACGAATCCGCCGAGGAAGAGCACACAGCCGACGGCCACGGCCAGCCCCGACAGCGCGCTGCCGAGGCGGCCGTGGCCGCCCTGGGTCCGTATGTTTCCGCTCATGTGCGCACCCCGTAGGTCTGTCGGCGGGCCGTGGGTCTCTCCACGGTCCGGGACGGCACCCTACCCGGGGGTCACTACGCGGCGGTATGCCGTGCGGCGAGCTTCCTCCGGCGCCATAGCACCAGCGGGAGCGCCCCGGCGAGACCGGCCGCGCCGACGGGGGCGGCGGTCATCGCCTGGTCGAGACCGGCCTGGTCGAAGACGTCGGGCACGGGGAGGGCGGCCCAGCGGGTGACGGGCCAGGCGACCACGACGGCGCGGCCCACGACCTCGTCGTTGGAGACGGTGCCGCCGCCGGGGAGCTGCTGGTGGAAGCGGGAGTCCAGGGAGTTCTGCCGGTTGTCGCCCATGACCCAGATCCGGTTCTCGGGGACCTTGATCGGACCGAAGGAGTCCTGGCAGGGAACGGAGCCGGGGTAGAGGTAGCCGGTCTCGTCGAGCGGCTTGCCGTTGAGGACGACCTTGCCGCCCTCCTTGCAGGACACGGTGTCCCCGCCGACGGCGATGACGCGCTTGATGAGGTCCTTCTCCTCGGCGGACGGCATGAGGCCGATGAAGCTGAGGAACTTCTGCACGACGTTGGGCGTGGGCGTGTCCTGGCCTTCGAGCCAGCCGCCCGGGTCGTGGAAGACGACGACTTCGCCGCGCTCGGGCTCGGAGCCGAACCACGGGGTCAGCTTGTCGACGAGGACCCGGTCCCCGCGCTGGAGGGCGTTCATCATCGATTCCGACGGGATCGAGAACGCCTGCACCAGGAAGGTCTTGATCAGCAGGGCGAGTACGAGCGCGATGCCGACGAGGAGGGGCAGCTCCTTCCAGAAGGAACGCTGCTTCTTGGGGCCACTGCCGGGGCCGTCCGCCGCGTCGTCGCCACCGCCCGGCTCGCCGCCGCCCGGCGGCCGCGCCTGCTCGTCATCCGTCACGTCGTCACCCGTCGTGTCATCGCCGAAGGCCCCGCCGGCCCTCTTGTCGGGCTCATCGTGTCCGGATCGTGCGTCGACGGCCAAATCCCCCACATCCACTCCTCAGTCCGTGCGATCGCCCGCCCCGGGTCAGGGACAGGCCCACCACTCCCATAACGAGCAGAAGTTCCGCAGGGGTCGGGAGCCCGGGGAATCCGTTCAGATTCCGCTGGGACACACTATGCGACGGACCGGGCGCGGCTTCGGCGCCGGTACGGGCGCCCGGTACGGCGGCGAAGACCTCCCGCTCCTCCAGGCGCCGCCAGTGCCCGACGGGCCAGGCGATCACGACGGCACGCCCCACGACCTGCTCCTCGGAGACGGTCCCGCGGCCCTCCTCGTCGAGGTGGAAGCGGGAGTCCGCCGAATGGGAGCGGTGGTCGCCGAGGACGAAGATCCGCCCCTGCGGGACCTTCACCTCGAAGGGAATGGTGGACGGCTCGTTCCCCGGGTGCAGGTACGGCTCGTCGAGCGGTACGCCGTTGACGGTGATCCGCCCGTCCTCGCCGCAGCACCGGACGGTGTCCCCGCCCACGGCGACGACCCGCTTGATGAGGTCCCGGTCGTCGGCGGAGGGCAGCAGTCCGATGAAGGTGAGGGCCTGCTTGGCCTGCTTGACGCCGACCGGGTCGTCCGCCGGCGCCGTGGCCTCCTGCGGGAGCCAGTTGCCGGGGTCCCTGAAGACCACCACGTCACCGCGGTGGGGGCGGGAGCCGAACCAGGGGCTGAGCTTGTCGACAAGGACCCGGTCGGAGATCTGGATCGTCCGCTCCATGGAGCCGGACGGGATGACGAACGCCTGGACCAGGAAGGTCTTCAGGACGAGCGCGATGAGGACGGCCACCGTGACCAGGATCGGGATCTCGCGGATCGCGGAGCGCTGCCGGCGCCGCTTGACCTTGCGGGCGAGCTTGCGCCGCTCGGCCCGTCCCGGCAGGGCGGGGCCTTGGTCGGCGCCCCCCTCGGCCGTGTGGCCGGCTCCGCCCGGTGGTCGTCCCCTGCTACCCATGGGGCCCCGCCCCGTGTCCCGCGGGCGGCGCGACCGGGACGGCGCCGAAGGCGTCCGTCGCGGGAACGGTGGACCAGCGGCCGAAGGGCCAGGCGATCCAGTCGGCGCGTCCGACGACCCGGTCGACGGGGACCATCCCGCCGCCGGGGCTGCCGAGGTGGTCCCGGGAGTCGCTGGACTGGCCGCGGTGGTCGCCCATGACCCAGAGCCTGTCCGTCGGGACGACGATGTCGAAGGGCACGCTGGACGGCTGGTCGCCCGGCATGACGTACCGCTCCGTGACGGCAACGCCGTTGACGGTGAGCCGGCCGTCCTTGTCGCAGCAGATCACCCGGTCGCCGCCGGTGCCGACGACCCGCTTCACGAAGTCGGTCTCGTCGGGTTCCGCGAGTCCGAGGGCGGCGGCCCCGTCGTGCAGGAGTCCGGTCACCGGATCGCCCGGCGGCTGCTCGCGTACGAAGGAGCCCGTGCCGTCGAAGACGACGACGTCGCCGCGGGCCGGCTCTTCGCCGAACCGGTACGCCAGCTTGTTGACGAGGATGCGGTCACCGACCTGGAGCGTGGGCTCCATGGAGCCGCTCGGGATCAGGAAGGGCTGGATCACGAAGTGGCTCAGCAGCATCAGGAAGGCCACACAGGCGCCGCCCACCAGGGCCGTGCGGCGCCAGGAGGGCACGGTCCCACCGGGCGGTACCTCGTCCGGTGCGGTCCCCTCGGCCTCGGAAACGCGCGCGGAGCGCGACCCTTCCTCCGGATCGGAAGAGGGGTCGCGCTCCGTGTGCTGTGCTTCGGTGTCCATCGGGGGCAGAGCCTATCCGGCCTGCCTGTGGGAGGACTCGGAAGCGTAGGGCGTGCCGGGAGCCGGAGCTCAGCGGTCGCGCTTCTCCTTGATCTTGGCGGCCTTGCCGCGCAGCTCGCGCAGGTAGTAGAGCTTGGCGCGACGGACGTCACCGCGGGTCACGAGCTCGATCTTCTCGAAGATCGGGCTGTTCACCGGGAAGGTGCGCTCGACGCCGACGGAGAACGAGACCTTGCGGACCGTGAAGGTCTCGCTGACGCCCGAGCCCTGGCGACGGATGACGACGCCCTTGAACTGCTGGATACGGGAGCGGTTGCCCTCGATGACGCGCACGTGGACGTTCACGGTGTCGCCGGGGCGGAAGGCGGGGAGGTCGGAGCGGAGCGAACCCGCGTTGACCTGGTCGAGCAGGGAGGCCATGGAGGTCTCTTTCCTCGCTGATGCCACAGGTCATCAGCGGTACGTTTCGTGGAGGATCAGGAGCGTCGTCCGCTCCTGGCGGCGTCGTTCCCCCTGTGGCAGGGGCGCGCGCCGGACGGACGACAGCGGCCTATTGTTCCACGTCGTCGAGCCTGCGCCAAAATCGGCCGCCGGGCTCGGGCGCCCAGCCCATCATCGAGAGGATCTCGCGGTCCTTCTTGTCGAAGGCGGCCGGGTCGCAGCGCTCGATGAGATCCGGCCGGTGGGCCGCGGTGCGCCGGAAGGCCTCGTCACGCCGCCAGCGGGCGATCTTGCCGTGGTGCCCGCTGAGGAGGACGTCGGGGATGCCCCGGCCGCGCCACTCGGGGGGCTTGGTGTAGACGGGGCCCTCCAGGAGGTTGGCCATGGCCCCGGGGGCGAAGGAGTCGTCCCGGTGCGACTCGGCGTTGCCGAGGACACCGGGGAGCAGGCGGGCGACGGCCTCGGTGACGACGAGGACGGCGGCCTCTCCCCCGGCCAGGACGTAGTCGCCGATGGACACCTCGTAGACCGGCATCCGGGTCGCGTACTCGTCCATGACACGGCGGTCGATGCCCTCGTAACGGGCGGGCGTGAAGATCAGCCAGGGCCGCTCGGACAGCTCGACGGCCAGCTCCTGGGTGAAGGGGCGGCCGCTGGGGGTGGGGACGACGAGGACCGGGCCGTGGGCGCCGCCCTCGTAGCCGTCGGCGAGCGTCTGGTCGAGCGCTTCACCCCAGGGGTCGGTCTTCATGACCATGCCGGGACCGCCGCCGTAGGGGGTGTCGTCGACGGTGTTGTGCCGGTCGTGGGCCCAGGCGCGCAGGTCGTGGACGTGGACGTCCAGCTGCCCGCGCGCGCGTGCCTTGCCGACCAGGGAGACGTTCAGCGGTTCGAGGTACTCGGGGAAGATCGTGACGACGTCGAGCCTCATGCGTCGTCACCCGGTTCGGCGTCCCGGGAGGAGACGATCTCGGCGCGGTCGTCGATGAGGCCGGGCGGCGGGTCGATGACGGCGCGCTGCCCCTCCAGGTCGATCTCGGTGACGATCTCCGAGACGAACGGGATCATCAGCTCGGTGCCGTCGGGACACTCCACGATGAAGAGGTCCTGGGACGGCAGGTGGGAGATCTCGGTGATCCGCCCGATCTCGGTGCCGTCGACGAGGACGACGTCGAGGTCCATCAGCTGATGGTCGTAGTACTCGTCCTCCTCCTCGGGCATCTCCGTGGGGTCGACGTCGGCGATGAGGAGGGTGTTGCGCAGGGCCTCGGCGCCGGTGCGGTCGCGGACGCCCTCGAAGCGCAGCAACAGCCGGCCGCTGTGCACCCGGCCGGTCTCGATGGTCAGCGGCCCGATCGCGGCCGGGTCGGTGCGCAGTACGGCACCGGGGCCGAGCCTGAGCTCGGGCTCGTCCGTCCGCACCTCGACGGTGACCTCGCCCTTGATGCCGTGGGCGCGGCCGATCCGCGCGACTACCAACTGCACTGCTCCACACTCTCCTGTCACCAGTTCGTACGACGGAAACGACAACGGGCCGGGGCGGGCTCGTAAGCCCTCCCCGGCCCGTGCCGGCACATCATGTCAACCGATGTGGCCGACCTGCTCAGCGAACCTGGTCCACGTCGACGAGGTCGACGCGGATACCACGGCCGCCGATGGCGCCCACGACGGTACGCAGCGCACGCGCGGTGCGGCCGTTGCGGCCGATCACCTTGCCGAGGTCTTCCGGGTGGACCCGGACCTCCAGCACGCGGCCACGGCGCAGGTCACGCGAGGCGACCTGCACATCGTCGGGGTTGTCGACGATGCCCTTCACGAGGTGCTCGAGAGCCTCCTCGAGCATGCTCAGGCCTCGGTCGACTCGGTCGACGCGGCCTCGGCCTCGTCAGCCTTCTTGTCGGCCTTCTTGGCCTTCGGGGTGATGGCCTCACCCTTGTCGTCGCCGCTCTCGAGGGTCTTCGCGAACTCGTCGAACGAGGCGCGCTTCGCCTCCTTCGTCGCCGGGACGAGCAGGGCCTTCTCGGGGGCCGGGAGGCCCTTGGCCTTCTGCCAGTCACCGGTGAGCTTCAGGATCGCGAGGACCGGCTCGGTCGGCTGCGCGCCGACGGACAGCCAGTACTGCGCACGCTCGGAGTCGACCTCGATACGCGACGGGTTGTACGTCGGGTGGTAGAGGCCGATCTCCTCGATCGCGCGACCGTCCCGGCGGGTGCGGGAGTCGGCGACGACGATGCGGTAGTGGGGCTGACGGATCTTGCCGAGGCGCTTGAGCTTGATCTTGACTGCCACTGAAGTGGTGTCTCCTGGTCTTGACGTGGTTGGGCACTTTGAGATGCCACGTGGGGTTGCGGTACTCGGATGCCCGATGGACGCGTCAGCCGGAGGAGAGAGGGGTCCTGTGCGACTGTCGAGTACAGCTAGCCATTGTGCCACACGCCGACGAGGCGCCGACCCCGAGGTTCAGCTGGCGGCGCCCACCGTCTCCGGGATGCGGAACGGCTTGCCGCAGCCGCCGCAGACGATCGGGGCCTGGGCGAGCACCGAGGGCACCACGCGCACGTTCCGCCCGCAGTCGCAGACCGCCTTGACGCGCACGCCGCCGCCCGAGGACCCGTGCCGCGCGGCCGGTCCGCGGAAGGAGCGCTTGGTGTCGGCCGCCGTGGCCACCGTGTGGGCCTTGAGGGCGCGCTGGAGCCGCTCGATGGTGGGCCGGTAGCGCCGCCTCGCCTCGGGGTTGAGCGTGACCAGGGAGAAGCCGCTGCTCGCGTGCGGCTCCTCGGGGTGGTCGAGGCCCATCTCCTCGGCGATCGCGAGGAATCTGCGGTTGTGGTAGCGGCCGGCCCGGGAGGTGTCGCGGACACCCCGGGCGGCGGCGATGCCGTGGACTGCCTCGTGGAGCAGCCGTTCGAAGGAGAGCTCGGCGCCGCAGGCGGACGAGGACTCTCCGATCAGGGACTCTGGCGCGGCAAGGTCGGGCAGCTCGGGGTGGTGCCGCTGAATGTCGGCCCACGCCTGTGCCAGCTCTGCGGCGAGAACAGGTGGTGTCGTGCTCACGTCGGGTACAACGAGCCGGATCCCTTCCGGGTTCCATTCCGGGGCATCCCAAATAATTTGCACGTACCAGTCAGTTGCCGTTGATGCGTGCGGACGCGGGCCAGTGCGCCGATCTGCGGAGAAGCCGCACAGGGGGCGTCAAGCCGGTGCGTAGTAGCGCATACGCCCCGGCGCCCGGCCGCGGTGCGCGCGCCCCCGAGGGGGCCGCTGCGGCCCGGGGAGGATCGCGAGGACACTACCGGGTCTCCGGGCGGGACGGGGCACCGCCCCTCCTCCGGGCGAATCGGTGCGGTGCGAGCACTGGACGCGGCCCGGGATGCGCAGTTCCCTGACTACGGGGGGCTGTCGTCCGAGCACGGATTGGGGCACTTTTCCATGACACCTACGCTCGTCCCGCACCACCCCGCGCGTGACTGGGCCGAGATCCAGGAACGGATGCTCGTCCCGCTCTACGAAGCGGTGTACGAGCGCCTCGCCGTCGGCGCCGGTTCGCGGGTGCTCGGCCTCGGCTGCGGCTCCGGTCTGGCGCTCCTGATGGCTGCCGCGCGGGGCGCCCGGGTGGCCGGCGCGGACCGGGACCACGCGCGCGTGGAGCTGGCCAGGGAGCGGCTGCCGGAGGACGTCACGGTCACGGAAGAGCCTCCGCGGGCCGGCCCGTACGACGTCGTCACGGCCTTCCACGCCACCGACGGGCTTCTCCCGGAGCTCCGGGCGCTCACCCCTTCGGCGCAACCGGGCGCGGCTGTCGTGCTCGCCGGGTGGGGGCCGCCGGAGCGGTGCGCCACGGAGCCGGTGCTGCGGGTCGCGGCCCGTCTCGCGGAACGCCACTCGTCGGTGAGGGCGGACCTGGACGGCCTGGTGGCGGAGGCGGGACTGCGTCCGGACGGATCGGGGCGGGTGGCCTGCCCCTTCGGGTACGCGAGCGAGGGCAGCGCGGTGCGCGGGCTGCTGTCGACGGGCGCGTTCGACCAGGCGCTCAGCGAGACGGATCCCTCGCAGGTGGCGAAGGAGATCGAGGAGGCCCTGGCCCCCTACGTGCGGGCGGACGGGACGGTCTGGATGCCGAACGTCTTCCGGTACGTGATCGCCCGGGTGCCGTAGAAAGCGCGAGCCGCCGGGGCGGGGGCGCCGGCCGGTCGTCCGGCCCCTGGGAAACGCGCCGGACGCCTGCCGGGTCTCGCTCGTACGAGGCCCGGCACCCGGGGGCGCTCGGCCGGTGGCGAGCGTGCGCTGCCCTGGAGGTCCTCGGCGTCGTACGACGCCGCCGACCGCCTGGACCGCCCCCTCTCCAGCCGCCCCCGCGGGCGCCCGGAGGTGCGAGAAGGGGCCCGGGGCGGTGGTGTACCGTCCCGGCCCCCTTCTCACGCCGTGACCGGCGTCAGCTCATGAACTTCTTGAACTCGTCCGGGAGTTCGAAGTCCTTGGGGGTCTGCCCCGCCGCCGGGAGGCCGAACGCGCCGCCCGCCTGGGCCTGCTCGCGGCGCTCGGCCGCGGCCTGCTCCTCGGCCTTCCGCTTCATCGGGTTGCCGCTCTTGCGCTTGCCCTTGGCCTGCTTGATCTGCTTCTTCTGGCGGCCGGGGCCGCCGCCCATGCCCGGCATGCCCGGCATCCCGGGGAGACCGCCGCCCTGGGCCATCCGGGACATCATCTTGCGGGCCTCGAAGAAGCGCTCGACCAGGCCCTTGACCGCGCTGACCTCGACGCCGGAACCCTTCGCGATGCGGGCGCGGCGGGAGCCGTTGATGATGGTCGGGTCATGGCGCTCGCCGGGGGTCATCGACTTGATGATGGCGGCCGTACGGTCGACGTCCCGCTCGTCGATGTTGGCGATCTGCTCCTTCATCTGGCCCATGCCGGGAAGCATCCCGAGCAGCTTCGAGATGGAGCCCATCTTGCGGACCTGCTCCATCTGCGCCAGGAAGTCGTCGAGCGTGAACTCCTGGCCCTTCTTCGAGGCGAGCTTCGAGGCCATCTTGGCGGCCTCTTCCTCGTCGAAGGTCTGCTGGGCCTTCTCGATGAGGGAGAGCATGTCGCCCATGCCGAGGATGCGGGACGCCATGCGGTCCGGGTGGAACGCGTCGAACTCGTCCAGCTTCTCGCCGTTGGAGGCGAACATGATCTGCTTGCCGGTGACGTGCGCGATGGAGAGCGCGGCACCACCGCGGGCGTCGCCGTCGAGCTTGGAGAGGACGACGCCGTCGAAGCCGACGCCGTCGCGGAAGGCCTCCGCGGTGTTGACCGCGTCCTGACCGATCATGGCGTCGACGACGAAGAGGACCTCGTCGGGGCTGACGGCGTCGCGGATGTCCGCGGCCTGCCGCATCAGCTCCTGGTCGATGCCGAGGCGGCCGGCGGTGTCGACGATGACGACGTCGTACATCTTGGTCCGCGCGTACTCGATCGAGTCCTTGGCGACCTGGACCGGGTCACCGACGCCGTTGCCCGGCTGGGGGCCGTAGAAGGCCACGTCGGCGCGGTCGGCGACGACGGAGAGCTGGGTGACGGCGTTGGGGCGCTGGAGGTCGCAGGCGACGAGCAGCGGGGAGTGGCCCTGGCCCTTGAGCCAGAGACCGAGCTTTCCGGCGAGGGTGGTCTTACCGGCACCCTGGAGACCGGCGAGCATGATCACGGTCGGCGCGGTCTTGGCGAACCGCAGGCGCCGGGTCTCGCCGCCGAGGATGGAGACGAGCTCCTCGTTGACGATCTTGATGACCTGCTGGGCCGGGTTCAGGGCCTGGGAGACCTCGGCGCCGGCGGCGCGCTCCTTGACCTGCTTGATGAAGGACCGGACGACCGGAAGGGCGACATCCGCTTCGAGCAGCGCGATACGGATCTCGCGCGCGGTGGCGTCGATGTCCGCCTCGGACAGACGGCCCTTGCCGCGGAGGTTCTTGAAGGTCGCTGCAAGGCGGTCGGAGAGGGTATCGAACACGGCGGTCGCGGATCCTCGGTGTCGGGGGCGGTCGGATTGCCCTCCAGGGTATCGGGCCGCTCGAAGTGTGCGGCCCCGCCCGCCGGATCCGGCGCGCGGGGCGGGTCGGTGCGGGGCTTCAGCGGAGCGCCGACTCCAGGGTCCGGGCCAGGTCGACCGCCTCCTCGTCGGGGAGGAGGGAGCCGTCGGGCCGGGTCACGTACAGGGTGTCGACGGCGTTGGCGCCGAGCGTGGAGACATGCGCGCTGCGGACCCGTACCGCCGCTCCCTCCAGGGCGCGGCCGACGCGGTGGAGGAGGCCGGGGGCGTCCTGGGCCCGGACCTCGATGACGGTGGCGAGACGGGAATCGGCGGCGGCGACGGTGACGCGGGGCGGCGGGGCCGTGAGGCCGCGCCGCCGCGGGTAGGCGGCCTCGCGTTCGGCGAGGCGGGCGGCGATGTCGAGGGAGCCGTCGAGGGCGCGGACGAGGTCGGCGCGGAGCCGGTGGGCCTGGGGCAGCGAGCCGTACTCGGCGGCGACGCGCCAGTCGAGGACGAGGACGGAGCCGGCGCCGACCTCGGTGGGCAGCTCGATGGCCCGCAGGTCGGCGGCGCGGACGGTCAGCCGGTGGAGGGCGAGGACGCCGGCGACGGCCGGCAGGACGCCGGGCTGGTCGGGCAGGGCGATGACGAGTTCGACGCCGACGGGTTCCGGTTCCTCGGGCTCCGCGCCGACCGGTTGGGCGTGGAGGGCCAGGACGGGTTCGCCGGTGCGCAGCGCCTCCATGGCGAGGCGTTCCTGTTCGGCGCTGGGGGCGGCCGCCTCGGGGTCGGGCGGGGTCTCGCCCGCGAGGACGCCCGCCACCCGCTTGACCAGGTCGGCGACGAGGGAGGCGCGCCAGGACGACCAGGCGGCGGGCCCGGTGGCGAGCGCGTCGGCCTCGGTGAGGGCGTGCAGCAGCTCCAGGGTGCCGACGGTGCCGACGGCGGAGGCGACGGCGCGGACGGTGGCGGGGTCGTCGAGGTCGCGCCGGGTGGCGGTCTCGACGAGGAGCAGGTGGTGGCGGACGGCGGTGGCGATGACGCCGACGTCGGTGCGGTCGAAGCCGATGCGGGTGGCGAGGTCGCGGGCGATGGTCTCGCCGGCGACGGAGTGGTCGCCCGGCCAGCCCTTGCCGATGTCGTGGAGGAGGGCGGCGACCAGGAGGAGGTCGGGGCGGCCGACCCTGCGGGTGAGCGAGGAGGCCCGTACGGCGGTCTCGACGAGGTGGCGGTCGACGGTCCAGGTGTGCACGGGGTTGCGCTGGGGCCGGCAGCGGACGCGTTCCCAGTCGGGGAGCAGTTGGGTGATCAGCCCTTCGGCCTCCAGGGCCTCCCAGACGGGGACGGTGGCCTCACCGGCGCCGAGCAGGGTGACGAGCTCCTCGCGGGCCTCGGCGGGCCAGGGCACGGGCAGGGGCTTGGCGGTGGCCGCGAGGCGGCGTACGGCGTGCAGGGAGATCGGCAGGGCGGACTGGGCGGCCGCCGCGGCGGCCCGCAGGGGCAGCACGGGGTCGCGTTCCGGCCGGGCGGTGCGGGCGAGGACGACCTCGCCGTCCATCTCGACGACGCCCTCGGCGAGCGGGGTGCGTTCGACGGGGGGTTTCGCGACGCTGCCGCGGCCGGTGAGGAGGGCCCTCAGGCGGGGCCGGGCGGAGCGGGCCTTGAGGACGCGGTTGACCTCGCGCCAGGTGACGTCGGTGGCGTACGAGATGGTCCGGGCGGCCTCGTACACCTCGCGGAGCAGGGTGTCGGCGTCGAGAAGGCCGAGGTCCAGGGCGACGGCGTCCTGGTCCTGGAGGGCGAGCCGGTCGGTGGCGCGGCCGCTGGTGAGGTGGAGGGCGTCGCGGGCGTCCAGGAGACGGCGGCGGGCGGCGTCGAGGCCTTCGCGGGGGGCGTCGGCGAGCCAGGAGGCGGCGACGGCGCGGAGGACCTGGGCGTCGCGGAGTCCCCCTCGGGCCTCCTTGAGGTCCGGTTCGAGGAGGAACTGGAGCTCGCCCATGCGTTCGGCGCGCTCCCGGCAGAGTTCGTCGAGTTCGGGTAGGCGCTTGGGGGCCTGGTTGCGCCAGTCCGCGAGGACCGTGGTGCGCAGGGCGGCGACGAGGCCGTGGTCTCCGGCGAGGGGCCGCGCGTCGAGGAGGCCGAGGTGGACCTTGAGGTCCTCGCCCGCGGTGGCGCGGGCTTCGGCGGGGGTCCGGACGGAGTGGTCCAAGGCCAGGCCGAGGTCCCAGACGGGGTACCAGATCCGGTCGGCGAGGGCGGCGATCGCGGCCTTGTCGGCGCTGCCGTCGTGGAGCAGGAGGAGGTCGAGGTCGCTGCGGGGGGAGAGCTCGGCCCGGCCGTAGCCGCCGACGGCGACGAGGGCGACTCCCCGGGGCGGGGCGGCGGACGTGAAGAGTCCGGTCAGCCAGTCGTCGGTGAGCCGGGCGAGGGCGGTACGGCGCGGCGGCCCGGACCGCTCCTTCTCCTGGAGGAGGAGCAGCCGGGCCGCCGCGTAACCGCCGGGTCCCGAATCTTCGGTCTCTTCGCTGACTTCGAGGCTCGTCACCCGGCGGCTCCTTCGTGTGCTTACAGTGCGTCCGGACCGCGCTCGCCGGTGCGGACCCGTACGGCGGTCTCGACCGGCACGCTCCACACCTTGCCGTCACCGATCTTGCCGGTTCGGGCGGCCTTGACGACGACGTCGATGAGCTGTTCGGCGTCCTCGTCCTCGACGAGGACCTCGATGCGGATCTTGGGGACCAGGTCGACGGTGTACTCGGCGCCCCGGTAGACCTCGGTGTGGCCGCGCTGGCGGCCGTAGCCGCTGGCCTCGGTGACGGTGAGGCCGTGGACGCCGAACGCCTGGAGGGCCTCCTTGATCTCGTCGAGCCGGTGCGGCTTCACGACCGCGGTGATGAGCTTCATGCGTCCACCTTCTTGTTCTCCGTGACGGCCGGGGCGGGGGCGGTGGAGCGCGAGGACGTTCCGCCGCCGGCTCCGCTGAAGTCGTACGCGGTCTCGGCGTGCTCGACCTGGTCGATGCCGGAGACCTCGTCGTCCTCGCTGACCCGCATCCCCATCGTCTTGTCGATGACGAGGGCGAGGATCGCGGAGGCGATCAGAGAGTAGGCGAGGACCGCGAAGACACCGATCGCCTGCTTGCCGAGCTGGTCGAGGCCGCCGCCGTAGAAGAGGCCCTTGACGTCGGACTGGACGCCGCCGGTGGCGAAGAGGCCGACGAGGAGGGAGCCGATGACACCGCCGACGAGGTGGACGCCGATGACGTCGAGGGAGTCGTCGTAGCCGAACTTGTACTTGAGGCCGACGGCCATGGCGCAGACGAGGCCGGCGATGGCGCCGACGGCGATGGCGCCGAGCGGGCTGACGGCTCCGCCGGCCGGGGTGATGGCGACGAGGCCGGCGACCGCGCCGGAGGCGGCGCCGAGGGTGGTGAAGGAGCCGTGGCGGATCTTCTCGTACGCGAGCCAGGCGAGCATGGCGGCGGCGGTGGCGACCTGGGTGTTGACGAACATCACGGCGCCGACGCCGTCGTCGTTGCCGAGCCAGGAGCCGGCGTTGAAGCCGAACCAGCCGAACCAGAGGAGACCGGCGCCGAGCATGACCAGCGGGAGGCTGTGCGGGCGCATCGGGTCCTTCTTGAAGCCGACGCGCTTGCCGATGACGAGGATCACGCCGAGGGCGGCCGCGCCGGCGTTGATGTGGACCGCCGTGCCGCCGGCGAAGTCGATGACGCCCATCTCGAAGAGCCAGCCGCCGGCGCCCCAGACCCAGTGGGCGACGGGGAAGTAGACGACGGTGACCCAGAGGGTGATGAAGAGGGCCCAGGCGGTGAACTTGACGCGGTCGGCGAGGGCGCCGCTGATGAGGGCCGGGGTGAGGATCGCGAACATCAGCTGGAAGACGGCGAAGACGTACACCGGGATGGTGTAGCCGTCCCACAGTTCGGTGACGCCGATGCCGCTGAGGCCGACGTACTCGGAGGACCAGCCGACGATGGAGCCGATGTCGGTGCCGAAGGCGAGGCTGAACCCGAAGAGCACCCACAGGATCGTGACGATCCCCAGGCTGATGAAGCTCATCATCAACATGTTGAGGGTGGACTTGACGCGGACCATGCCTCCGTAGAAGAAGGCGAGTGCCGGGGTCATCAGCATGACCAGGGCGGAGCAGATGAGCATGAACCCGGTGTTGGCGGCGGACAGCTCGGGGGCGTCTGCTGCCAGGGTCATGATGGCTGGTGCCATCGGCGTCTCCTCGTCGTCGGTACGGCCGTGCGGGGCGGGGCCGGAGAGAGCGGCCGGCCGTGAGGGTGGCCGGTTATGGCCCAGAGATTCGCGCAGCGCGGTTTCCGCCGATGCCGCTCGATGTTTCGGAGCGGTGACGAAGGGGTGGGGCGTGTTACGTGACCGTGAACGGCACGGTCACGGGAAGGTAACGGGCGTACCCTCCCGCCGGACGGCGGACCGGCCGCGTCGGCCGTCCGTGTGACCTTGCGGCGGGGGAGCCGAGTCGGGCAGTACGGGACGTCCGGCGCGGCCGGGGTTCGGGGGGCCGTGGGTGTCGGGCCGGGGGGGTCAGACCGCTTCGGCGGCCTCGGGCAGCAGCTGGGTGAGCCGGTCGGTGAGCTGGACGACCTCGGCCACGTCGCTGTAGTCGCGGGCGGCGTGGTCGACGGTCTTGCGGAGCCGGGTGTTGACCCGCTCGGAGCGGATGCTGCGGGCGACCCCGAGGGCCTTCTCCGCGAGGACGACGGACTGCTCGGGCTCGCGCTTGAGGAGGTGAACGGTGGCCATGCCGATGAGATTGAGCGCATACGACCGCTGGTGGTCGGGGTCCTTCTCGAAGAGCTGGACGGCCCGCTCCATGACGGGCTCGGCGAGCGAGGCGTACGTCGGGGAGCGCCCGGCGACGTAGGCGAGGTCGCGGTAGGAGTGGGAGTTCTCGCCGTTGAGCTCGGCCTCGGAGAAGAAGCCGATCCAGTCGGGCTCGGGCTCGCCGTCGAGGCCGACGTCCGCGAAGGTGTCCTCAGCCATCCGGACGGCCCGCTTGCACTTGGAGGGCTGCCCCATGTTGGCGTAGGCGCGGGCCTCCATCGCATACAGCATGGCCTGGGTCCGCGCGGTGGCGCAGTCGCGACTGCCGTACTGGGCGAGGTGGATGAGTTCGAGCGCGTCGTCGGGCCGGCCGAGGTGGATCATCTGGCGGCTCATCGAGGACAGGATGTACGAGCCGAGGGGCTTGTCGCCGGCTTCCTTGGCGGCGTGCAGGGCGAGCACGAAGTACTTCTGCGCGGTGGGCTGGAGGCCCACGTCGTAGCTCATCCAGCCGGCGAGCTCGGCGAGTTCGGCGGCGCAGGTGAAGAGGCGCTTGGCGGTCGCGGCGGGCTGGTGCTCCTGGAGGAGGTCGGTGACCTCGTGGAGCTGGCCGACGACGGCCTTGCGGCGCAGTCCGCCGCCGCACTGGGCGTCCCACTTGCGGAACATGGCGGTGGTGGACTCCAGGAGGTCGAGCTCCATCTCGGAGAGCCGGTTGGGGCGGCGGGAGTCGCCGGGGGCGTCGGGCCGCTGGACCTCGCCGACGGGCGTGGGGACGAGCCAGCGCTGCATCGGTTCGATGAGGGCCGGTCCCGCGGCGAGCGACAGGGAGGAGCCGAGGAAGCCCCGGCGGGCGAGCATGAGGTCGCTGCGGGAGAACTCGCTGAGCAGAGCGACGGTCTGCGGGCCGGCCCAGGGCAGGTCGACGCCGGAGACGGAGGGCGACTGGTGCGCGGTGCGCAGGCCCAGGTCCTCGACGGCGACGACGGAGCCGAAGCGCTCGGAGAACAGCTCGGAGAGGATGCGCGGGATGGGTTCGCGCGGCTGCTCGCCGTCGAGCCAGCGGCGCACCCGCGAGGTGTCGGTGGAGATGTGGTGCGCGCCCATCTGGCGCGCCCTGCGGTTCACCTGCCGCGCCAGTTCGCCCTTGGACCAGCCGCTGCGCACGAACCACGAGCCCAGCTGCTCGTTCGGGCGCTTCCCGGCAGTCGTACCGTCCGTGCCGTTGCCGCCCACTGGAACGCCCCCATCCACCTGATTGCCTGTCCTGCGAACCCCTATCAGAATGCCGCGTCCTGCGGCACCCGTCCGGCGTTTGCACTCCTTCGAACTGGAAACCGGGTTGCCTCCGGCATACCCGCGTGCGCAAGCGGTCCCGGGCTTCGAGTACCGAAAGTAATCCCACGATCACCGCTCCACGAGGGTGTTTCAAGAAACGCCACCATTCGCCACCCCTTCGAATGAACTCGCCGCCCGTGGAACGCGATTCACTTGACATGCGACGAACCGGAGTCGGCGGACGGATGCACGGAGAGGCGCGCGCACCGGCCCGCACCACCCCTCGCACGACCGCGCTACGCCACGCGGCGACAGAGCGTGACGAAGGGTGACGACGGTGCTCCCGGTCGTAACCACCGGCGCGCTCGACCCGTTGGAGGGGACATGGGTTTCACGATCGGCGGCATTCGTGAGATGCGGTCCGGCGCACGCCGCCGCGTACGCACCACGGAGTGCACAGCGGTGGCCGAGTACACGGGACTGTGGGGCTGGGACGTGGTCCCCGGCGCGCGGGCCCTCTCCGGCCAGTGCTCCTGCGGGGATCCGGCGTGTACGGCCCCGGGCGCGCACCCCCTCTCCTTCGCGGAGCCGGTCCCGGCGGGCGCCGGCCTCGACGACGCGGCCAAGGGGTGGTCGGAGTACCCGGGCGCGGCCCTGATGCTGCCGGTGGGCAAGGCCTTCGACGTGATCGAGGTCGCGGAGGCGGCGGGCCGCCTGGCGCTGGTGCGGCTGGAGCGCATGGGGCTGCCGCTGGGCCCGGTCTGCGCGACGCCGACCGGGCGGGCGCGGTTCTTCGTGGCCCCGGGTGCCGCGGCGGAGCTGCCGCAGCTGCTGTACCGGATGGGCTGGGACGACGCCGATCTGGACCTGCACTGTCTGGGCCCCGGCGGTCACATCACCGCTCCCCCGTCGGACCTGGGGGGGCTCGGTCCGGTGCGCTGGCTGCGGCCGCCGACCCTGGACACGGCGGGCGCGCCGCCGCAGGCGCGGCTGCTGCTCGGCACCCTGGCGTACATCTGCCACCGCACGCCCATCTCGTCCCGCTAGTCCACGCGCACGCGTGAGGGCCCCCGCCATCCTCGGCGGGGGCCCTCACGCGTGCGCGTGGACCGTGGTCAGTCGCCGATCAGGGCGTCGACGAAGGCACCCGGCTCGAAGGGGGCCAGGTCGTCCGGGCCCTCGCCGAGGCCGATCAGCTTGACCGGGACGCCCAGCTCGCGCTGGACCGCGACGACGATGCCGCCCTTGGCGGTGCCGTCGAGCTTGGTCAGCACGATGCCGGTGATGTCGACGACCTCGGCGAAGACACGGGCCTGGATCAGACCGTTCTGGCCGGTGGTGGCGTCGAGGACGAGGAGGATCTCGTCGAGCGGGCCGTGCTTCTCGACGACGCGCTTGACCTTGCCGAGCTCGTCCATGAGGCCGGTCTTGGTGTGGAGGCGTCCCGCGGTGTCGATGAGGACGACGTCCGCACCCTCCGCGATGCCCTCCTTGACGGCGTCGAAGGCGATCGACGCCGGGTCCCCGCCCTCCGGGCCGCGGATGGTCCGGGCGCCGACGCGCTCGCCCCAGGTCTGGAGCTGGTCGGCGGCGGCGGCGCGGAAGGTGTCGGCGGCGCCGAGGACGACGGACTTGCCGTCGGCGACGAGGACGCGGGCCAGCTTGCCGGTGGTGGTGGTCTTGCCGGTGCCGTTGACGCCGACGACCATGACCACGCCGGGGACGTCCGTCGGGCTGTCGGTCCGCACCGTGCGGTCGAGGTCGGGGCCGAGGAGGGCGATCAGCTCCTCGCGGAGCAGGGCGCGCAGCTCCTCCGGGGTGCGGGTGCCGAGCACCCTGACCCGCTCGCGGAGCCGCTCGACGAGCTCCTGGGTGGGAGCGACGCCGACGTCGGCGGTGAGGAGGGTGTCCTCGATCTCCTCCCACGTGTCCTCGTCGAGGTGCTCGCGGGACAGGAGCGTGAGCAGCCCCTTGCCGAGCGAGTTCTGGGAGCGGGCGAGCCGGGCCCGGAGGCGTACGAGACGGCCGGCGGTGGGCTCCGGGATCTCGATCTCAGGGGCCGGCGGTTCGGCGACGACCGGGTCCTCGACGGCGACCGGCGTCTCGACGGCCTCCTCGGCCTTCGGGAGGCCGACCTCGTCGATCGTCCGGCGCGGCTCCTCCCGCGGCGTCTCCGCCTCGTCGCCGACGTGCGGCTCGGCGGGCGGAGCGGTGATGGTCGGCGGGGTGGACGGCGGCTCGGCCGGCGGCAGCTGCTTCTTCTTGCGACCGCTGATCACGAGCCCGCTCGTCACGGCGACCGCGACGACCAGAGCGATGACTACAGCAAGGATGAGTTCCATAACCCCCTCAGTATCGGCCACGGAGGGGCCGGGGACGGAGCACGTACGCTGGGTGGGTCCCCCCACATCTGTACGGAGTACCCCCATGCCCCACGACGCCTCCGAAGCCGCAGGCGCGACCCACGACGGCGCGATGGAGACCCGCGGTCTCGAACCCGTCCCCGACGCCGAGCGGACCGGCCGGGTCCGCGAGCTCCTCCCCACCTGGGTCGCCGCGAACATCAGTGTGCTGCTGCTCACGATGGGCGCCGGGCTGATCGTCTTCAACGGCCTGAACTTCTGGCAGGTCCTCGCCGTGGCGGTCGCCGCGCCGGTCCTCTCGTACGGGATCGTCGGCCTGATCTCGATCGCGGGGAAGAGGGGCGGGGCGCCGGGGATGGCGCTGTCGCGGGCCGTGTTCGGCCAGCGCGGGAACCTCTTCCCGGGCGCGTTGATCTGGGTCGCGCGCTGGGGCTGGGAGACCATCAACGCGGTGACCGGCGCCTACGCGGTGCTGACCGTGCTCGACCTGCTCTTCGGCGTGAAGTCGAACACGCTTCTCATCGTGGTGACGCTGCTGCTCTTCGTCACCTGCACCTTCCTGGTCTCGGGGCTCGGGATCCACGCGCTGCGCGTGTGCAGCAAGTGGTCCACCTACCTCTTCGGCGGCTTCTCGGTGCTCGTCCTCGTCTACCTGGTGGCGAACACCGAGTGGTCGGCGGTCTTCGACAAGCCGGCCGGTTCGACGGCGATGATGATCGCGGGCATCGGCACGATCGCGGCCGGTGGCATCAGCTGGGTCCCCTCGGGTCCCGACTTCACCCGCTATCTGCCCCGCACGGCCTCCTCGAAGGCGATGGTCGGCTCGACGGTCGGCGGCGCCGGGATCGTCGTCCTGCCGATGGTGCTGATGGGCGCGGTGATGGCGGTGTCGACGCCGGACCTGGCCTCGGCGCAGGACCCGGTCTCCTTCATCGGCGAGCTGCTGCCGATGTGGATCTCGGTGCCGTACCTGGTGATCGCCCTGATCGGGATGCTGCTCATCAATTCGATGTCGATGTACTCGGCCGGGTTCACGGCGCAGACCCTGGGCATCAAGGTGTCGCGGGCGGCGGCGGTCAGTGTGAACGCGGTGATCAGCCTGGTCTTCGGCTTCCTGCTCATGGTCGTGGCGACCAGCTTCATCGGTTCGTTCATCTCCTTCCTGACGCTGCTGGCGGTGGCGTTCTCGGCCTGGATCGGCGTCTTCGGCGTGGACATGCTGCGGCGTCGCTCGTACGACGCGGTGGCGCTCATGGACACGACGAGGACCAGCGCCTACTGGTACCGGGGCGGTTTCGCCTGGCAGGCGATGACGGCGTGGGCGGTGGCCCTGCTCGTGGGTCTGTTGTTCACGAAGGTCGACTGGTTCGCCGGTCCGCTCGCCTCCTCCTGGATCGGCGAGAACGGTCTGGGCTGGGCGGCGACGATCGTGCTGGCCGGCGTGCTGTACGCCGTACTGCCCCGCACGCCCGCGACGGCGGCTCCGGTGGAGGGCACCGGGGCGCGCGAGACCGTACCCGTCTGACGCGTCACCAGCTACCGACGGGACGCCAGGGGTGACGGCGTACTGCCCCGGCGCGAGGCGTGGGCCTCGGGCCGGGGCAGTTCCGTGGACGAGGAGCGGGGCAGCGGGGGTCAGCCCATCTCCTCCAACGCCTTGCCCTTGGTCTCCTTGACGTACTTCAGCACGAAGGGGATCGAGAGCACGGCGAAGACCGTGTAGATGATGTAGGTGCCGGACAGGTTCCAGTCCGCGAGGGACGGGAAGCTGGCGGTGATGGCCCAGTTGGCGATCCACTGGGCGGAGGCGGCGACGCCGAGGGCGGCGGCGCGGATCCGGTTGGGGAACATCTCACCGAGGAAGACCCAGACCACCACGCCCCACGAGAGGGCGAAGAAGAGCACGAAGACATGGGCGGCGACGAGCGCCACGACGCCCTGGGTCTCGGGGAGCTTGCCGTCGACGAGGTCGGCGGAGAAGGCCCAGGCCTCGAACGCCAGGGCGATCGCCATACCGATGGAGCCGACGAGGGCGAGCGGCTTGCGGCCGACCCGGTCGACCAGGACCATCGCGATGACGGTGCCGATGATGTTGATGATCGACGTGGTGAACGAGTAGAAGAACGAGCTCGACGGGTCGATGCCGACGGACTGCCAGAGCGTCGCCGAGTAGTAGAAGGCGACGTTGATGCCCACGAGCTGCTGGAAGACGGAGAGTCCGATGCCGACCCAGACGATGGGCAGCAGCCTGAAGCGGGCGCCGGTGGCGAGGAGGTCCTTGAAGGTGGACTTGTGCTCGCTGCGCATGGCGCGGTCGATCTCGGCGACGCGGCGGTCGAGGTCGACGCCCTTGCCCTCGACCTCGGCGAGCACCTCCTTGGCCCGGTCGGTCTTCCCGACGGAGATCAGGAAGCGCGGGGACTCGGGGATGGCGAAGGAGAGCATGCCGTACAGGACGGCGGGCACGACCATGACGCCGAGCATCCACTGCCAGGCCTCCAGGCCGCCGATCTCACCGCGCTGGTCGCCGTCGGCGAGCTGGAGGATGCCGTAGTTGACCAGCTGGGAGATGGCGATGCCGATGACGATCGCGGCCTGCTGGAAGGAGCCGAGGCGGCCGCGGTACGCGGCGGGGGCGACCTCGGCGATGTAGGCGGGGCCGATCACGGAGGCCATGCCGATGGCGAACCCGCCGATGACCCGCCACAGCGCCAGGTCCCAGAGGGCGAAGGGGAGGGCGGAGCCCACGGCGCTGACCGCGAACAGCACGGCGGAGATCTGCATGCAGCGGATGCGGCCGATGCGGTCGGCGATCCGGCCGGCGGTGGCGGCGCCGATGGCGCAGCCGATCAGGGCGACGGCGATGACCTGGGCCAGGGTGCCGGAGCCGATGTCGTAGCGGTCCCGGATCGCCTCGACGGCGCCGTTGATGACGGAGCTGTCGTAGCCGAAGAGGAAACCGCCCATCGCGGCGGAGGCCGTGATGAAGATGACGTGGCCGAGGTGGTCCGGGTGGGCGGCTCGGCCTTCGGAAGGCGGCGGCGTGGGCGCCTGCGCGGTGCTGGTCACATGGACTCCTCGGTGGGGGGAAAGCCCTTCCAGTGGCGCACAACATCACGCCGCCCACCACCGAAGGCAAAAGCAACGTTGCAGAGACTATGCCTTCAAGTTCCGAAGTCAATAGGCGATGTCGTGTGACTTTAAGAGCACGAGAGAGCCCATTGGGTTCAATACTTGAACGAACAGTCTTAGCGCAGTCGCTGGCTGATGACCTTGGATACCCCGTCGCCCTGCATGGAAACGCCGTAGAGCGCGTCCGCGACCTCCATCGTCCGCTTCTGGT
The DNA here is from genome assembly GCF_042716475.1 of Streptomyces sp. NPDC058671. Classification (NCBI taxonomy): domain Bacteria; kingdom Bacillati; phylum Actinomycetota; class Actinomycetes; order Kitasatosporales; family Streptomycetaceae; genus Streptomyces; species Streptomyces sp. NPDC058671. Next base: position 117,845 of record NZ_JBHXSA010000014.1, read on the forward strand.
GCGTGATCACGATCAGCTGCGAGGACTCCTGGAGTTCCCGCATGATCCGGATCAGCCGCTGGAGGTTGGTGTCGTCGAGCGCCGCCTCGACCTCGTCCATCACGTAGAACGGGCTCGGCCGCGCCTTGAAGATCGACACGAGCAGCGCCACGGCCGTGAGGGAGCGCTCTCCGCCCGAGAGCAGCGAGAGCCGCTTGACCTTCTTGCCCGGCGGCCGGGCCTCCACCTCGACGCCCGTGGTGAGCATGTTGTCCGGATCGGTGAGGACCAGCCGGCCCTCGCCGCCCGGGAAGAGCCGCGAGAAGACACCCTCGAACTCACGGGCCGTGTCCCGGTACGCCTCGGTGAAGACCTGCTCGACCCGGAGGTCGACCTCCTTCACGACCTGAAGCAGATCGGTACGGGTCTTCTTCAGGTCCTCCAGCTGCTCGGACAGGAAGCGGTGGCGCTCCTCCAGGGCCGCGAACTCCTCCAGGGCCAGCGGATTGACCTTGCCGAGCTGGTGGTAGGCCCGTTCGGCTGCCCTGAGCCGCTTCTCCTGCTCCGAACGGATGAAGGGGCGCGGCCGGGCATCCGTGCCGTCCGTCTCCTCGGCCCCCTCGACGGTGGGCGACGGGGGTACGGGCTGCTCCGGGCCGTACTCGGCGACCAGGTCACCGGTCTCCACACCGAACTCCTCCAGAGCCTTCGCCTGGAGCTGTTCGATCCGCAGCCGCTTCTCGGCGCCGAGCACCTCGCCCCGGTGGACGGAGTCGGTCAGCTTGTCGAGCTCGGCCTTGAGGTCCCGGCCCCGGGTCCGGGCGGCCGTCAGGCCCTCCTCGCGGTCGGCGCGGGCCGCCTGGGCCGCCACCCGCTCCCGCTCGGCGCGGACCAGTGAGACCTCCACATGGGCCAGCAGGCTCCGGGCGCCGGCGGCGACCGCGCCCGCGACCCGCTCCTCGTGGCGCAGCCGGGCTCGTCGCTGCTCGGCACGCGCGCGTGCGTCCCGTTCGGCGCGGGCAGCCCGGTCGAGCGAGTCGGCCCGCCCGGCGAGTGCCTTGACCCGCTCCTCGTGGGTACGGACCTGGAGCCGCGCCTCCATCTCGGCCTGGCGGGCGTGGGAGCCGTCGATCGCGAGGCGGTCGCGGGCGGCGGTGTCGGGTTCCTCGTCCCCGCCGTCCCCGAAGTCGGCGGCCTCCTGGGCCACGAGGAGCCGTTCGGCGAGCTCCTCCGCCTCGGCGGTCGCCTTCTCCAGGGCCTCCTGGGCGCGGGCGGCCGCGGCCGCGGTCCGCTCGGCCTCCCCCGCGGCCGCCCTGGACTGCCCGCCGAGCCGTCCGAGTTCCTTGGCGACGGCCGACTTCTCGCGCTCGGCGGTACGGCGGCGGGTGTCGAGTTCCTCGACGAGTGCGGCGGCGGTACGGCGGCGCTCGTCGGCCTCGCGCCTGGCCGTCGCCAACGCGTCGCACCGCACGGTCAGTTCGTCGAGCTCGGCGGCGGCCTCGGCCACCGAGGCCTGGACTTCGAGGAGGCTCGGGGCCCCCGCGGAGCCTCCTCGCGCGAAGTGCGCCCCGAGCAGGTCGCCCTCGGCGGTGACGGCGGTCAGCGCGGGCCGGCCCCTGACCAGCTCGGCGGCCTCGTCCAGGTCTCCGACCACCACGACTCCGGCGAGCAACCTGCTGACGGCCCCCATGAGTTCGGCGGGTCCCCGCACGAGGTCGGCCGCGTACGGATGTCCTGCGGCCGCCGGGCGGGGTTCCGGTTCGGGGGCTCCGGTCAGGAGCAGGGAGGCGCGGCCCGCGTCCTGCTTGCGCAGCAGCCGGAGGGCTTCGACGGCGGCGGAGGGTCCGGTGGCGGCGACCGCGTCGGCGGCGGCGCCGAGGGCGGCGGCGACGGGGATCTCGTACCCGGGGGTGATGGTGAGGAGGTCGGCCGCCGGGCCGAGGAGTCCGCCGAGTCCCGCGCCGAGCAGCGCGCCCGTGCCGTCCTTGCGGCGCAGTCCGAGGGCGAGGGTGTCGTGCCGGGCGCGGGTCGCGGCGCGGCTGCGCTCGGCCGTGTCGGCGGCCTCGCGGGCGGCGCTCAGCGCGGCCTCGGCCTCGGCCAGCTCGCGACGGGCGGCCTCGTGGCGCTCCGCCTCGGCGGTGTCGGCCGCGTCGAGTGCCTCGACCTCCGTCCGGAGCCGTTCGTACTCCTCCTGGGCGGTGGCCGCCCGCTCCCCCGCCTCGTCGCGGGTGGCGGCGAGCCGGTCGATCTCGGCCCGGGCGGAGGCGGCGCGCGAGCGGGCCGCGTTGACCTGGCCGTGGAGGCGGGCGAGACCCTCGCGCCGGTCGGCGAGGGCGCGAGCGAGGTCCTTGAGACGGCGCTCCTCGGCCGCCAGCTCCTGTTCGAGCCGGGCGCGGTGGGCGACGGTGTCCTCAAGGGCGCGCTCGGCCGCTTCCAGGGCGGCTTCCAACTCCGCCTCCTGCTCGCGGACGCGGGCCGCCTCCCGTTCCAGGTCCTCCGGGTCGCGGCCGCGGCGCTCGTCGGTGGGCGCGGCGGTGGCGCTCCTCACGCGCGCGTCGGCGAGGGAGACGGTGCCGCGGACACGTTCGGCGAGCTGGGACAGGTCGTACCAGGTCTGCTGGGCGCGCTCCAGGCGGGGCACGAGGGTGCGGGCCTCCGCTTCGAGTTCCGCCTCCCGGGCGAGTGCGGCGCGCAGCTCGGTCTCGGTGGCCTCCTTGCGGGCGAGGAGGGCCGCTTCGTCGGCGACCTCGGCGGTGAGGGCCCGCTGGAGGTGGACGAGGTCGTCGGCGAGGAGGCGGAGCCGTGCGTCGCGCAGGTCGGCCTGGATGACGACGGCACGGCGGGCGACGGCGGCCTGTCGGCCGAGGGGTTTGAGCTGCCGGCGGAGTTCGTCCGCGAGGTCCTGCACGCGCGCGAGGTTGGCCTGCATCGCGTCGAGCTTCCGCAGCGCCTTCTCCTTGCGCTTGCGGTGCTTGAGGACGCCGGCGGCCTCCTCGATGAAGGCGCGGCGGCCCATCGGGTCGGCGTGCAGCACGGAGTCGAGCTGCCCCTGTCCGACGATGACGTGCATCTCGCGTCCGATGCCGGAGTCGGAGAGCAGATCCTGGAAGTCGAGCAGCCGACAGGTGTCGCCGTTGATCTGGTACTCGCTGCTGCCGCCGCGGAACATGATCCGGGTGAGGGTGACCTCGGCGTAGTCGATGGGCAGCGCGCCGTCGGAGTTGTCGATGGTGAGGGAGACCTCGGCGCGGCCGAGCGGCGGGCGCCCGGTCGTGCCGGCGAAGATGACGTCCTCCATCTTGCCGCCGCGCAGCGACTTGGCGCCCTGCTCCCCCATGACCCAGGAGAGGGCGTCCACGACGTTGGACTTGCCCGATCCGTTGGGGCCCACGACACAGGTGATTCCCGGTTCGAACCGCAGGGTGGTGGCCGATGCGAACGACTTGAATCCGCGGAGGGTCAGGGCCTTGAGGTGCACTCCGAGGACTCTACCGGGGCCCGTGCGTTTCACCCGGGAAGGTGCAGGGCAGATCCTCGGTGGAGAGGGGTGGGACGTGGGGGGAACGACGGGTGAAAGAATGAAGGGACGCCGAAGCGCCCCTTGCAGATCCAGCTGTGCCGGGCTGGGTTGTCCCAGTCCGCCGTGCCGGCGTGAGTGTTTCCCACCTGGCCCCTCGGGGCTGGGTTGTCAGGTGAGCGCAGGCTCCGCCTGGGGTACGTCGAGGTCGATGCTGTTCAGCAGCGACTCTCCCTGGTGATGAGCGGCGGCCGCAGCGAGCGAGTCGTTCTCGGACTGGATCCGTACCAGCTCGGATTCGAGGTCCTGGACGCGCTGCTGAAGCCGTCGCATCTCGGCGAGGAGTCGCGGGTCGGAGCCGCCGACGTAACCGAGAAGCGCCTTTGCCATGATGGATGGTCCTCCACAATGAGTGACCGACCGAATGCGGTTGGGTCGTGAGGGATTCGCACCCGCGGTGATCGGCAGTACTACTTGTGGTGCCGGTTCCACTGCCGAACAGCTAAGGTGCGCGGGGCTTCCAGAGTCTCACCAAAAAGTTTGACGGTCAACACGATCACGCCCCGTTCGCAGGGGCGGCCGAGGAGACCGGGGCCGCTCAGGGGGCGGCGGGGCCTCGCAGACTCGGTGCCTCAGGGCGTCGCGATCATCCTTACCGGGAACCCTTCCACGACAGGCGCTTCTTGGCAACCACCAGGCGCTTTCCTCGTCCGACGCCCGTTACCGCGCGTCCGCCCAGGGCCCCTGTCGGTCACCGGGCGGAGTCGCCGCGCAGATCCCTCAGCGGATGGCGAAGCCGTCGTAGCCGCCGCGCGGCGTGGCCCAGATCTCAGTGACACCGTCCACGCGCCCGGGTGTGTCGTCGGAGTGCAGCCAGGCGAGGAGACGGTGGCAATTCTCACGCGCCCCCTCGGCCACCACCTGCACACGGCCGTCGTCGAGGTTCAGGGCGAAGCCCACCAGGCCGCCGATCTCCAAAGCGTTTGCCCTGGTGAACCAGCGGAAGCCCACTCCCTGTACCCGGCCGCGCACCCAGGCGGTCATCCGTACGTCGTCGTTCATGGCTGCACGCTAGCGGGCGGATCGCCGGAGAAGCACGTCGCCTCGGTCGCCCATGGACTACAGTCCCGACCGAACACGCCTCACCCGTTCGGACGCGCGCTGTTCGACTGCCGGTCCGAAACGGTACCGACAGCAAAGATCAGCAAAGATCCACCAGCGCAAGCAGGACCGGAACAGGACCAGCAGAGGAAGGCAGAGCAGATGGGACGCCACCGTCGCGCCGGAGCCGCGCCCGCCGCAGAAGAGTACGCGGCCGGCACGGATCGCCCGCACCGGGGTGCCCGCCGCAAGCGGCGCGGGCCCGTGCGCACCGGTCTGCTCGGCGCCTCCGCCGCCGTCGCCATGGGCGCGGTCGCCGTCGCCACCGGCCTGCTCCCCGGCGGGGACACGTTCACGGTCGGCAGCGCCGGCACGACCGAGCGGCCGAGCCAGTCGCGGCAGGCCCCGGAGCTGACCACGCAGGGCGGAGCCACCCAGACCCCGGCGGGCGAGTCGTCGACGGGCAGCGGCACGGGCCCGCGTACGGGAACGAGCGCGGGTACGGCCAGTGGCAGGGCGGCCACGCCGTCGGCCACCCCGCCCACGAAGCCGACCCCCGAAGCGACGCCGAAGGTCACACCGAAGCCGACCCCGACGAAGGCGACCCGCACGAAGCCGGTGACCCCGAAGGTCACCAAGGCCCCCAAGCCCGCGCGGACCGCGCCCGCGACGCCGAGGGTCACCACCGCGCCCTCCACGAAGGCGCCCGCGCCGAAGCCGGTCCCGACGACCGAGGCCCCGGTCGAGAAGACCTCGGCCCCGTCCACCGCCGACCGGGCCGATGCCGCCGAGGCCGAGGTGCTCCGCCTGGTCAATGCCGAACGCGCCAAGGTGGGCTGTTCCGCCATGAGCGCGAGTGCCCAGCTGGCGGCACTGGCGGGGTCGTACAGCTCCGACATGGCCGCCCGCGGCTTCTTCGACCACACCGACCCCGACGGCGCCACGCCGTGGGCGCGCGCGCAGAAGGCGGGCGTCTCGGGTCTGGGCGGCGAGAACATAGCCCGCGGCCAGGCGGACGCGGCCGCCGTGATGGAGTCCTGGATGAACAGCGACGGTCACCGCGCCAACATCCTGAACTGCGACTTCACGACCCTGGGCGTCGGCGTCCACTTCGGCGACGGCGGCCCCTGGTGGACCCAGAACTTCGGCTACTGAGCCCGTACGACCCCGGCCACCCCCACTCGTCGATAGCGCTTACTGGTCGACAGCGCATCCTGGAAGTAAGCACTGTGGGCGAGTACGGTGGAAGGCATGACCGACGACCTCGCCTATGACGTGTTCGCGCGGGCCTGTCCGTCGCGCGGGACGCTCGAGCACGTGACGGGCCGCTGGGGCAGCCTGACCCTCGGAGCGCTGCACGACGGGACGTTCCGCTTCAACGAGCTGCGGCGGCGGATTGACGGCGTGAGCGAGAAGATGCTGTCGCAGACCCTGCACGCCCTGGAGCGCGACGGCCTCGTCCATCGTGAGGCCCAGCCCACCAACCCGCCCCGGGTCGACTACCGGCTCACCCCGCTCGGCCGTGAGGTCGCGGAACGCCTGATCGGCCTGATCGAGCTGGTGGAGGGGCGGATGCCTCAGGTCGAGGCGGCCCGGGAGAGGTACGACGCGGAGCGCGCCGCTCCGGTCACCGCCTGAGCCCCGGCCCGAGCCTGACGCTGGGCATGAGGCTGAGCCGGACCCCGAGCGCTGACCCGAGCCTCGACACCGCCCCCCGCCGTTACGGCGTCACGCGTGGCGCCCGCTGGCAGCGCGGGCAGAAGTAGCTGGACCGGTTCATCCACGGCCGGCGCCGCATCGGCGTACCGCAGCGTCGGCAGGGCTCGTCCTCGCGCCCGTAGGCGTCGAGGGAGCGGTCGAAGTAGCCGGACTCGCCGTTGACGTTCACGTACAGGCTGTCGAAGCTGGTGCCGCCGACCGCGAGCGCCTCGTTCATCACGTCCCTGACGTGCCCGAGGAGCTCGGCCGAACGCGGTCGCGTCAGCGTCCCGGCCGGCCGGTCGTAGTGCAGCCGGGACCGCCAGAGCGCCTCGTCCGCGTAGATGTTCCCGACGCCGCTGATCAGGGACTGGTCGAGGAGCGCACGCTTGACGGTCGTACGGCGCAGGCGCAGCGCGCTGTGGAAGACGGCGTCGTCGAACTCGGGGTCCAACGGGTCGCGGGCGATGTGCCCGATGACGTCCGGCAGCCCGTCGGGGGTCTGGTCGTGGACGGAGAGCCCGCCGAAGGTGCGCTGGTCGACGAAGCGGAGTTCGGTGCCTGCGGCGTCGTCGAAGCGGATCCGGATCCGGAGGTGCTTCTCGTCGAGGGCCTTCTCCGGCTGGACGAGCAGCTGCCCGCTCATACCGAGGTGTCCGAGAACGGACGTGACCGTGCCGGCCAGCGGCAGCCAGAGGTACTTGCCGCGTCGCCGCGCCACCTCGAACCGCTGCCCCTCCAGCCGGGCCGCGAAGTCGGCGCCGCCCGCGAGGTGTCGCCGTACGGCCCTCGGGTGGAGCACCTCGACCTCGGTCACGGTCCGTCCGGCGATCCAGCGTTCGAGACCGCGCCGTACGACCTCGACCTCGGGCAGCTCGGGCACGGGACTCCTCCGGACGGACGTCTTCGACAGCGCCTCAACCCTACCGGCCGCCCATCACCAAACGTAGGGGCCCTCCGGACATGCGGGCCCTACGGACGTACGGGCCCTCCGGACATGCGAGAACCCCGCCCGGGGGCGGGGTTCTCGGGAAGCGGTCGGGGTGCGGGCCGTCAGGCCGGCGCCCCGTGGACGGTGGGAGAGGGGTCGGCGACCTCTCCCGTGCCCGCCTCGGCCGCGGCCTTCGCCACCGCCGCGCGTTCGTCCGCTGCGGCGCGAATCTCGCGCCACGCGGACTCCGCCGCCTGCTGTTCCGCTTCCTTCTTGCTGCGGCCGGTGCCGGTGCCGTACGAGACACCACCGACGCGGGCGGCAGCAGTGAAGGTCTTCTCGTGGTCGGGGCCCTCTTCGGAGACGAGGTACTCCGGCACGCCCAGACCCTCGGCCGCGGTGAGCTCCTGGAGACTGGTCTTCCAGTCCAGGCCCGCACCGAGGTTCGAGGACTTCTCGATCAGCGGGTCGAAGAGCCGGTGCACCAGCTCGGACGCCGCGTCGAGGCCCTGGTCGAGATAGACCGCGCCGATCACCGCTTCAAGGGTGTCGGCGAGGATGGACGCCTTGTCCCGGCCGCCCGTGCCCTCTTCGCCCCGGCCGAGCCGGACGAAGGAGCCGAGTTCGAGTTCGCGCCCCACGTCCGCCAGCGCACGCGAGTTGACCACCGCGGCCCGCAGTTTGGCCAGCTGGCCTTCCGGCAGGTCGGGGTGGGTCCGGTACAGCGTGTCCGTGACCACCAGGCCGAGCACGGAGTCCCCGAGGAACTCCAGCCGCTCGTTGGTGGGCAGACCGCCGTTCTCGTACGCGTACGAACGGTGGGTCAGCGCACGCACCAGAAGGGCGGACTCGAGCTTGTAGCCGAGCCGCCCTTCCAGAAGCGTGTGGGACGAGGCATGGTCCGTCTTGTCGTCCGTCTTGCGGGACTCAGACATTGCGCCTCTCACCAGCCCAATCAGACCGAGAGGACCTGGCGCTTGTTGTAGGTGCCGCAGCTCGGGCACGCGATGTGCTGGAGCTTCGGCTCCTGGCAACGCTCACACGAAACCAGGGTGGGGACCGCAGCCTTCCACTGCGACCGGCGGTGGCGCGTGTTGCTGCGCGACATCTTCCGCTTCGGAACAGCCACGGCTACTTCTCCTGCTTCTCGGCGGCGCTTCGGACGTCCCCGTCAGAGGCCTTGCCGCTCATGTTGTCCTTCTCATCGGTTCCCAGCGAACCGGCGAGTCCCTGCAGTGCCGCCCACCGAATGTCGGCGACGTCGTGGTGGTGGTCCGGGTTCTCGTTCAGGTTGGTTCCGCACTGGGAACACAGGCCTGCACAGTCCTCCCGGCACACCGGCTGCATCGGCAGTGCGAGCACCACCGCATCACGCAGCACGGGTTCGAGGTCGAACATGCCGTCCTCGAGGGGGATCATGTCCTCGTCTTCCTCGGCTTCGTCGTCCGCGGCCGCCCTGGAGCGGCTCCGGTCGTCGGAGTCGGGGTACGAGAACATCTCCTGGAAGTCCACGTCGAGCTCCAGCTCGACGGGCTCCAGACACCTTACGCACTCCCCCTCGGCCGATGCACGGGCGGTGCCTGTGACGAGCACCCCTTCCATGACCGACTCAAGACGGAGATCGATGTCCACCGGAGCGCCCTCGGGCACTCCGATCACTCCTTCGACGCCCAGGTCCCTGGGGGCCTCGACCGAGCGGGAGAGCTTCTGGAGGGCACCAGGACGCCGCCCCAGCTCGTGTGTGTCGAACACGAGGGGGTTGCGGTGGTCGAGGCGCGTGCTCAGGGCTCTTCCTGCTTTCGGATCGTTTCGCATCGTGAGGAGGCTGCCGGAACGTGGGCAGCGGGGATCGCGGAGATACGCGCGACCGAAGAGCCAGGATACTGGACGCTTCGCCCAGGACCCAATCCGGGCCTAGTGCCCCTGTTCGTACCGGCGCAGCTGCTCCAGGTCGATCATGCCGGTGTCGAAGAAACTGGTCTCGTCGAGCGCGGCGGTCTGCGGCTGGACGGGCTGTTGCTGCGGCGGGACGGGCTGCTGCTGGTACGCGTAGGGGTCCTGCTGCTGGTAGCCGTACGGATCGGCCTGCTGCGGCTGCTGGTACGCGTAGGGGTCCTGCTGCTGGACCTGCTGGTAGGCGGCGTACGGGTCGGGCTGCTGCTGGACCTGCTGGTACGCCGCGTACGGGTCGGCCTGGGGCTGCTGGGGCTGCTGCTGGACCGGGATCTGGACCGGCTCGGGGTCGGAGAGCTCCGCGAGCCCGGCCAGGTAGTCGGCGTCGCTGGTGTGCACGGTGCCGCCGAGGCCGTCCTGGGCGGCCATGTGCTCGCCCAGGGCGTCGGAGGCGATCCGGCCGTGCAGCTTCTGCCGGCCCCGCCCCACGGCCTCCAGGGTCTTGCTCAGCACGGCCTCGAAGGCGCCGAGCTTGGCGTCGACGTACTCGTCGGCCCGGTGGATCAGGGTGCCCGGGTCGGAGCTGTACTCCGGGGCGTCCGGGTCGGCGTACCCGTCCTGGTCGAGTCCGGGACCGCGGCCGAGGAGCTTCTCGCGGCCCCGGTCGACGGAGCCGATCGTCTTGTTGAGGACGACCTCGAAGTTGGCGAGCTTGGAGTCGACGTAGTCGTCGGCCTCCGCGCGGACCTCCTCGGCCTCCCGGCGGGCCTCGGCGAGGATGCGGTCGGCCTCCTCCTGCGACTGCCGGGCGACCTGGGTGTCGGAGACGATCGAGCCCCGCTCGGCGTGGGCGGCCTCGATGATCCGCTCCGCCTCGTGGCGGGCCTGCTCGACCAGCTGCTCGCGGCCGCCGATCAGCTCCTGCGCCTGGGCGAGGGAGCCGGGCAGGGCCTCCCGTACCTCTTCGAGCAGGGCGAGCAGCTCGGCCCGGTTGACCACGCAGGATGCCGACATGGGCATGGAGCGGGCGCCCTGCACGGTCGCGACGATCTCGTCGAGCTTCTTCTGTACGTCCACCGGGTGCTCGCCACTCTCTACAGCTGGATGGAGACGGACGGGACGACTGTAAGGGCAGTCGGCGCCCGTCCGACACCTGATGACGGAGCGTCAGCGGGGGTGGCCACGCGTCACTTCCGCGCCAGCCGCTCGGCCAGCCGGGGAAGGACGGTCGGGGGCACGAGGTGCGAGACGTCGCCGCCCCAGGCGGCGACCTCCTTGACCAGCGAGGAGGAGAGGAAGCTGTACGTCGGGTTGGTGGGGACGAACAGGGTCTCCACGCCCGTGAGGCCGTTGTTCATCTGGGCCATCTGCAGTTCGTAGTCGAAGTCGCTGACCGCGCGCAGCCCCTTGACGATGGCGGGGATGTCACGCTGCTTGCAGAAGTCGACGAGCAGCCCGTGGAACGACTCCACCTGGACGTTGCCGAGGTCGGCGGTCACCTCGCGGATCAGCTCGATCCGCTCGTCGACCGTGAAGAGGCCCTTCTTCGACTGGTTGATCATCACCGCGACGTGTACGACGTCGTACAGCTTGGAGGCGCGGGCGATGATGTCGAGGTGTCCGTTGGTGATGGGGTCGAATGACCCCGGACAGACGGCGCGGCGCAACGTGGGTCCCTCGCTCTCCGGTCCGGTCATCGTGCGTCTTCGCACGTAGAGGCGGCGCGACCGTACCAAAACGTTCCCTCGCCGTAACGACGGGCCCGCAATGGTGCGAAACCGGCCGGCCAGCCGAATTCCCCGCCTCTGGTGCTGCGCTCCACGGTGACGAGAGCGTCGTCCGTGAGCCAGCCCCCTGAGCGGAGTGTGAGGAGTATCTCGCGAAGATCGTCGTCCCCGACGGCGTACGGTGGATCGAGGAAGACCAGGTCGTACGGGTCGGCCGGCGCCGGTCCCGTCACGATCTGCTCCGCTTTGCCGGTACGGAGTTCGGCGCCGGGCAGGCCGATCGACCGGACGTTGTCCCGGATCGTCTTCGCGGCGCGCGGGTCCGCCTCGACGAGCAGGGCGTGGGCGGCGCCGCGGGAGAGCGCTTCGAGGCCTACGGCCCCGGAGCCCGCGTACAGGTCGGCGACGCGCGCCCCGGCGAGGCCGTGGAACGCCTCCCAGGTGGAGAAGAGGCCCTCGCGCGCGCGGTCGGATGTGGGGCGGGTGCCGTTGCCGGGCGGCACGGCCAGGCGGCGCCCGCCGGCGGTGCCGGCGATCACGCGGGTCATCGGTGTCCTCGTCCTGCGGTCGTCCAGTGCGTACGTCTCAGGATATGACCGGCGTCCCCGCCGTGTCGGTCAGCCCTTCTCCAGGTACTCCTCCCGGTCCTTGTCGAGCAGCGCGTCGAGCGCGGTGCGCAGTCCGGGGTGGGCGGTGAGGTCGGGGTCGGCGAGGACGACGGCGGTGGCCTCCTCGCGGGCGGCGGTGATGACCTCCTCGTCGTCGATGACGGTGAGTACCCGCAGGGAGGAGCGGACGCCGGACTGGGCCTGGCCGAGGACGTCGCCCTCCCGCCGCTGTTCGAGGTCGATGCGGGAGAGTTCGAAGCCGTCGAGGGTGGCGGCGACGGCGGCGAGGCGCTGGCGGGCGGGGGTCGCCTCCGGCATCTCGCTGACGAGGAGGCAGAGGCCGGGGGCGGAGCCCCGGCCGACGCGGCCGCGGAGCTGGTGGAGCTGGGAGACGCCGAAGCGGTCGGCATCCATGATCACCATGGCGGTGGCGTTGGGGACGTTGACGCCGACCTCGATGACGGTGGTGGCGACGAGGACGTCGAGCTCGCCCGCGGCGAAGCGGCGCATCACGTCGTCCTTGTCGTCGGGGTGCATCCTGCCGTGCAGGACGGCGATCCGGAGCCCGGTGAGGGGACCCGTGCGGAGCTTCTCGGCGACGTCCAGGACGGCGAGGGGAGGGCGCTTCTCGGCCTGGTCCTCGGCGGACGCCCCGGACTTCTTCTTCTGGTCCTCCTCGTCACCGATGCGCGGGCAGACCACGTACGCCTGGTGTCCCTTCTCGACCTCCTCGCGGACCCGCTCCCACGCGCGCGCGAGGAAGTGCGGTTTGTCGGCGGCGGGGACGACATGGCTGGCGATCGGGGAGCGGCCGGCGGGCAGCTGGTCGAGCACGGAGGTCTCCAGGTCGCCGAAGACCGTCATGGCGACCGTGCGCGGGATGGGCGTGGCGGTCATCACGAGGAGGTGCGGGGGCTGCCTGCCCTTGCCTCGGAGGGCGTCGCGCTGCTCGACGCCGAAGCGGTGCTGCTCGTCGACCACGACCAGGCCCAGGTCGTGGAACTGGACCTTGTCCTCGATCAGGGCGTGCGTGCCGATGACGAGGCCGGCCTCCCCGGTGACCAGGTCGAGAAGGGCCTGCCGGCGGGCGGCGGCGCCCATGGAGCCGGTGAGCAGCACGACCTTGGTGGCCCGCTCGGCGCCGCCGAGCATCCCCCCTTCGGCGAGTTCGCCCATCATCTCGGTGATGGAGCGGTGGTGCTGCTGGGCGAGGACCTCGGTGGGGGCGAGCATGGCGGCCTGTCCCCCGGAGTCGACGACGGCGAGCATGGCGCGCAGGGCGACCATGGTCTTGCCGCTGCCGACCTCGCCCTGGAGGAGGCGGTGCATGGGGTGGTCGGTGGCGAGATCGTCGAAGATCTCCTTGGAGACCTTCTGCTGGCCGTCGGTGAGGGTGAAGGGGAGCTTGGCGTCGAAGGCGTCGAGGATGCCGTCGGGGGCGGGGCGCCGGGCGACGGCGGGGAGTTGGGTGTCGGCGTGCCTACGGCGGGCGAGGGCGACCTGGAGGACGAAGGCCTCGTCCCACTTGAGCCGCTCGCGCGCGGTGGCGACGTCGGCCTTGGTGCGGGGCCGGTGGATCAGCCGCAGGGCTTCGGGGAGTTCGGCCAGGCCGCGTCCTTCGCGGAGGGCGTCGGGGAGCGGGTCGACGGCGTCGACGACGCTGGGCAGGACGGCGTCGACGGCCTTGGCGAGCTTCCAGGACTCCAGTTTGGTGGTGGCCGGGTAGATCGGGATGAGGGCACCGGCCCAGGTGTCCACCGCCTCCTCGCTGTCGCCGCGGAGGAGTTCGTACGACGGGTGGGCGAGCTGGAGGCGCCGGTTGAAGAGCGAGACCTTGCCGGCGAACATCGCCCGGGTGCCCGGCAGCAGGTCCTTGTGCGGCTTGTGCACGCCCTTGCCGAAGAAGACCAGCTGGAGGCGGCCGCTGCCGTCGGTGATGGTCACTTCGAGGCGCTGACCGCGTCCCTTGGAGCCGTTGAAGGTGAGCACGCGGGCGTCGGCGACCTGGGCGACCACGGTGACGTGCTCGTCGAGCGGCAGGTCGGAGAGGGTGGTCAGTTCCCCCCGCTCGGCGTACCGGCGGGGGTAGTGGTGGAGCAGGTCACCGACCGTGTGCAGGTCGAGGGCCTCGGCCATGACCTTGGCGGTGGCGGGGCCGAGGGACTTCTTGAGTGGTTCGTCGAGCGCGGGCACGCGTTCCATTGCACACCACGGGACCGACAGTCGGGGTCATTCGACGCCGATGAGCAGCGGTGGGGCCCCCGCGCCCGCGTGGTACGTGGTGGTGTCGACGGCCAGGTAGCCGCGCCTGACGTGCCGTTCCAGGTCGGGGGCGAGTCCGGGCGGGGCGTCGTCGGCGACGACGAGGGTGACGAGTTCGCCGCCGGCGGACAGCATCCGGTCGAGGACCGTGCGGGCCGTCTCGGTGAGGTCCTGGCCGATGACGGCGACGTCGCCCTCGATGAGGCCGAGGACGTCGCCCGCCTGGCAGACGCCGGCGGAGGTGAAGGACTGGTGCTCGGCGACGGCGAGTTCGGCGTAGCGGGTGGCGCCGGCGGCGGCCGTCATGGCGACGACGTCCTCGTCGAAGCGCCGGTCGGGTTCGTGGACGGCGAGGGCGGCGATGCCCTGGACGGCGGCCCGGGTCGGGATGAGGGCGACGCGGATGCCTTCGGCCCTCGCGCGTTCGGCGGCGGCGACGGCCGTCCGGCGCAGGTCGCTGTCGTTGGGCAGGAGGACGACCTCGCGGGCGTGGGCCCGTCGGATCGCGTCGAGGAGTTCGTCGCCCGCGGGCGGTTCGCCGGGCTTGGTCCGTACGGTGGTCGCGCCGGCCTCGGCGCAGAGCCCGGCGAGTCCCTCGCCGGGGACGACGGCGACGACGGCGCGTTGGGCGCGCTCGCCGCGGCCGTCGGTGGCGGCCGTGTCGGCCGCGAAGTGGGTGATCCGGATGCGGTGCGGCCGGCCGGCCTCGACGCCGGCCTCGACGGCGGCGCCCGCGTCGTCGACGTGCACATGGACGTTCCACAGTCCGTCGCCGCCGACGACGACGAGGGACTCCCCCAGGGCGTCGAGCCGGCCGCGCAGCAGTTCCACGGCGGCTTCCCCGGCCTCCAGGAGGTAGATGACCTCGTAGGCGGGCCCGCCCTCGGTGGGGCACTCCTCGCGGGGGGCGTACGGGACGGCGGCGGTGTCCGGCGGGGGCGGGGCCTGGCCGGTGACGGTCTCCAGGAGGGCGCCGAGGACGGTGACCAGGCCCCGGCCGCCCGCGTCGACGACTCCGGCGCGTTCGAGGACGGCGAGCTGCCCCGAGGTGGCGGCGAGGGCGGTCCTGGCACCGTCGTGGGCCTTCCCGGCCACCTCCACGAGTCCCCCGCCGGCCGCGCAGGCCACGGCCGCGGCCGTGGCCACCGTGAGGATGGTGCCCTCCACGGGGTGGGCGACGGCTCGTCGGGCCGCGCTCGCGGCCTCGGCGAGGGCGCGGGCGAGGTGATCACCGTCACAGCCCTCGGCGAGCACCCCGGCCATGCCGCGCAGGAGCTGGGAGAGGATGGTCCCGGAGTTGCCACGGGCTCCGAGGAGGGCGCCGTGCGCCATGGCCCGTACGGTCTCGGCGGTGTCGGGCGCGGAGGCGGCGAAGACGGCCTCGACGGCCTGGTGGGCGGCTTCCGCCGTCAGGTACAGATTGGTGCCGGTGTCCCCGTCGGCCACGGGGTAGACGTTGATCGCGTCGATCTCCTCGCGTTCCCGGCCGAGCGCGACCAGGGTCCGCGCGCACCAGGACCTGACCGCTTCCGCGTCGAGCTCGACGAGTTCCTCGAACGGCTGAAGGGCTCGCGACAACGGGGTCCTCCTTGGGCGGTGAGCTCACCGCAGGGTAGACCCGGCGTGTCCCGCCCGTGACCAGGGCCCGGGAGGGGGGCCGAGCGGATCGTGGTAGTTTCGTTCCACCGAGGCAGGCGTTGTATGCTGCTTCGGTTGCCCGGTTCACACCGGGCCGTCCCCCGGCAAGCCACTTCAGACTCCTGATTCCGGTGCGCCGGAATTCACTGTAAATCCTGAAGCTTTTGGAGTGACCCGTGGCTGCCAACTGCGACGTCTGCGGCAAGGGGCCGGGCTTCGGCAACAACATTTCGCACTCGCACCGCCGTACGTCCCGTCGCTGGAACCCGAACATCCAGCGCGTGCGTGCCGTGGTCGGTCGGACGCCGAAGCGGCTCAACGTCTGCACCTCGTGCATCAAGGCCGGCAAGGTCTCGCGCTAATCGCGACGTTCTGTCGTAGCGCAGCCCCTGCGGTTGCCTTGAAAGGCCGGTTCACCTAGGTGAACCGGCCTTTTGCCGTGCCCGGACCCGGAGCGGCCCCCGGCGGCCCCGGGGCCGTCAGGTCCTGAACCGCCAGCCGTGGTCGACCGGGCCGATGCCCGCGCCCAGGGCGAACCCGGCTCCGATGGCCCCGGTCACGTACGTCTTGGCCTGCCGTACGGCCTCCGGTACCGCGAGTCCCCCGGCGAGCCCGGCCGCGATCGCCGAGGCGAGCGTGCAGCCCGTCCCGTGGGTGTGCCGGTTGTCGTGGCGCGGGGCGCGCAGCCAGTGCTCCTCGGCGCCGTCCGTGAGCAGGTCGACGGCCTCGGCGCCGGTGGGCAGGTGCCCGCCCTTGATCAGGGCCCAGCGCGGCCCGTACGACAGGATCGCCTCGGCCGCCGTCCGCATGTCGCTCTCGTGGACGACGTGGACGCCTGTGAGCTGCGCCACCTCGTCCAGGTTGGGCGTGGCGACGGTCGCCCGGGGCAGCAGCCTCTCCCTTACGGAGCCGAGCGCGCTCTCGGCGAGCAGCGGGTCCCCGTGCTTGGAGACGCCGACCGGGTCGACGACCACCGGGGCGTCGGTGTCGGCGAGCAGGTCGGCGACGGTCTCCACGAGCGCCGCCGTGGCGAGCATGCCGGTCTTCACGGCCTGGACGCCGATGTCGTCGACGACGGCCCGGTACTGGGCGCGGACGGCCTCCACCGGCAGCTCCCAGACGCCCTGGACACCGCGCGAGTTCTGGGCGGTGACGGCGGTGAGCACGCTCATGCCGTGGACGCCGAGCGCGAGCATCGTCTTCAGGTCGGCCTGGACGCCGGCGCCGCCGCCGGAGTCGGATCCGGCGACGGTGAGCACCAGCGGGGGCCGGGAGGTCACTCGGTCTCCCCGAAGTGGTCCCAGCCGCCCACGGTGTGCCAGGGGGCGCCGTCCACGGTGACCTGCGGCAGCGCCGAGGGGTGGAGGACCTCCCCGATGACCTTCCAGCGGGCGGGGAGCTTCACGTCCGGCGGGAAGGTGGCCACGATGGCGTGGTCCTCTCCCCCGGTGAGCACCCACTGCATGGGGTCGACGCCGACGGCCTGGCCGATGTCGTTCATCTGGGTGGGGATGTCGATGAGCCCGGAGCGCAGGTCGATGCGGACCTTGCTGGCCTCCGCGATGTGGCCGAGGTCGGCGATGAGGCCGTCGCTGACGTCGCACATGGCGGTGGCGCCGAGTCCGGCGGCGGCGGGACCCGCGTGGTACGGCGGTTCGGGCCTGCGGTGGGCCTCGACGAAGGCGCGCGGGGAGCGGAAGCCGCGGGAGAGGACCGCGTACCCGGCGGCGGACCAGCCGAGCCAGCCGGTGTAGGCGACGACGTCGCCGGGCTGGGCGCCGCCCCGGGTGACCGGGTCGTGGTTGCGGAGGTCGCCGAGGGCGGTGATGGAGACCATGATCGTGTCGCCGCGGACGACGTCGCCGCCGACGACCGCTGCGCCCGCGACCTGACATTCGTCGCGGAGGCCGTCCATGAGTTCGGTGGCCCAGGTGACGGGGAGTTCGGCGGGGACGACGAGGCCGAGGAGGAGCGCGGTCGGGACCGCGCCCATGGCGGCGATGTCGGCGAGGTTCTGCGCCGCGGCCTTGCGGCCGACGTCGTACGCCGTCGACCAGTCGCGCCGGAAGTGACGTCCTTCGAGGAGGATGTCCGTGCTGGCCACCACGCGCCGGTCGGGGGCGGAGACGACCGCGGCGTCGTCACCGGGCCCGACCCGTACCGCCGGGGTGGAGGTGAGCCGGGACGTGAGCTCTCTGATGAGCCCGAACTCGCCCAGCTCTCCGACTGTGCCCTTCACCGCGCCTCACCTCGTGTCTTCGTGCCGGCCGGCGGGCGGGTGCGCGTCGTCGCGCGCCGCGGGTCGCGGGCCGTCACCGTGCTGGGTACCGTCAAGTAGACCGTCAACTTCTGTCCTGCGTACGCCACCCCGGCAGCACCCCGGGACGCGCGGGTCTCCCCGTGGCCCGCGGCGACGCGGTACCGTGGCGTCCCTTTCTCCCACAAGATCCTCGTGGTCGCCCTGGAGGTTCCGTGGTTCAGGCGTACATCCTCATCCAGACCGAGGTGGGCAAGGCGTCGATCGTCGCCGACACCATCTCCAAGATCCCGGGGGTGCTCCAGGCCGAGGACGTGACCGGCCCGTACGACGTGATCGTGCGCGCGCAGGCGGACACGGTCGACGACCTCGGCCGCATGGTGGTCGCCAAGGTCCAGCAAGTGGACGGCATCACGCGCACCCTCACCTGCCCGGTCGTTCATCTGTAGCCCCCGTCTACGCTTGGCCGGTGATGTCTTCGCACCGGCCCCTCGGCCTGCCCGCCGCCGTGGCGGCCGCCGTCCTCCTGCTGGCCGCCGCCGGCTGTTCCTCGACGGACGCCGCGGCGTCCGTCGAGGTTCCCACTCCCCCGGCGGCGGAGGCCGCCTTCTGCCAGGCCTTGGCGAAGGAGCTTCCCGACACCGTGGCGGGGTGGGAACGCAGTGACCCGGAGCCCGGCTCCGAGCTGACCGCCGGATGGGGTGACGGTGCGATCGTACTGCGCTGCGGAGTGCCCCGGCCCGGAAAGATGAGCGATCCGAAGACCCAGGGCATCGAGGCGGACGGGGTGAACTGGATGGTGGAACGCCCGCAGGGCAGCGGGCCCCGTCTCACCTCCACGTACCGCAAGGCGTACATCGAGGTGACGCTCGACGAGCGGTACGCGCACGATGTGACGCCCCTCGCCGATCTCGCCGCCTCCGTGCGGAAGACCGTGCCGCCGAGCCTCTGAGAGGCGGGGCACGGTCTTCCCGGGTCGGCTCCGGTCAGCGCAGGCCCGTGGAGCGGTTCAGCGCGGCCTGGATGAGCCGGTCGACGAGCTCGGAGTAGCCGACGCCGCTCTCCTGCCACATCCGCGGGTACATGGAGATGGGCGTGAAGCCCGGCATGGTGTTGATCTCGTTGATGACGAAGTCGCCGTCCTCGGTGAGGAAGAAGTCGGCGCGGACCAGGCCCTCGCAGGAGACGGCCTCGTAGGCGGCGACGGCGAGGCGCTGCACCTCGGCGGTGGCCTCGTCTCCGATCGGGGCGGGCACGATGCCGGAGGCCGAGTCGATGTACTTGGCCTCGAAGTCGTAGAAGTCGTGGTCGGTGACCGGCGGGATCTCGGCCGGCACGCTGGCGCGGGGGCCGTCCTCGAACTCCAGGACGCCGCACTCGATCTCACGGCCGCGCAGCAGCGACTCGACCAGGATCTTGGGGTCGTGGCGGCGTGCCTCCTCGATGGCCTCGTCCAGGCCGGAGAGGTCGTCGACCTTGGTGATGCCCATCGACGAACCGCCGCGGGCCGGCTTCACGAAGAGCGGCCAGCCGTGGTCGGCGGCGAACTCGACGATCTTCTTGCGGGCGGCGACGCCTCCGTCCCCACCGGGGGTCCGCCCCCACTCGCCCGGCCGGATGACGACGTACGGGCCGACCGGAAGACCGAAGGATTCGAAGACCCGCTTCATGTACTCCTTGTCCTGGCCGACGGCGGAGGCGAGGACGCCCGCGCCGACGTAGGGGACGCCGGAGAGCTCCAGGAGGCCCTGGAGGGTGCCGTCCTCGCCGTACGGGCCGTGGAGCATCGGGAAGACCACGTCGACCTCACCCAGGGCCTTGGGCACGGCGCCGGGCTCGGTGAGGACGACCTCGCGGTTGGCGGGGTCGACGGAGAGGACGACGCCGCCCTCCGCGGACTCGGCCAGGTCGGCGACGTTCGGGAGGGCGCGGTCGGTGATGGCCATGCGCTCGGGGGCGTCGGCGGTGAGCGCCCAGCGCCCGTCCGTCGTGATGCCGATGGGCAGCACGTCGTACTTGTCCCGGTCGATGGCGCTCAGGACGGCGCCCGCCGTGACGACGGAGATGGCGTGCTCGGAGCTGCGTCCGCCGAAGACGACGGCCACGCGCGGCTTGCGGGGGCTCTGGGTGTTCTCGCTCATATCGCGATGAGCGTACCTTGCGCGTCCCGAACGGCCGTGCGCCCCGCTGCCGCCGCGCGCGTACGGCCCAGCGCCGAGGGGCCGCTCAGTGGCGCTCGGGCTTCGCGCTGCGCGACATCAGCTCCTTGAGGGCGACGATCGGCGGCTTGCCCTCGTGGACGATCGAGACGACCGTCTCGGTGATGGGCATGTCGACACCGTGGCGGCGGCCCAGATCCAGCACCGACTCGCAGGACTTGACGCCCTCGGCGGTCTGCTTGGTGGCCGCGATGGTCTCCTGGAGGGTCATCCCGCGGCCGAGGTTGGTGCCGAAGGTGTTGTTCCTGGAGAGCGGTGAGGTGCAGGTGGCGACGAGGTCGCCGAGGCCGGCGAGGCCGGAGAAGGTGAGCGGGTCGGCGCCCATGGCGAGGCCGAGCCGGGTGGTCTCGGCGAGGCCTCGGGTGATGAGCGTGGCCTTGGAGTTGTCGCCGAGGCCCATGCCGTTGGCGATGCCGACGGCGAGCCCGATGACGTTCTTGACCGCGCCGCCGAGCTCGCAGCCCACCACGTCGGTGTTGGTGTACGGGCGGAAGTACGGGGTCAGGCAGGCCGTCTGGATCCGCTGGGCGACCGTCTCGTCGACGCAGGCGACGACGGCGGCGGCGGGCTGCCGGGCGGCGATCTCCTTGGCCAGGTTGGGGCCGGTGAGGACGGCCACGCGCTCGGCGGGCACGTCGGCGACCTCGGTGATGACCTCGCTCATCCGCTTGGCGGTGCCGAGTTCGACGCCCTTCATGAGGGAGACGAGCACGGTGTCGGGCGCCAGCATCGGAGCCCAGGCGGCGAGGTTGCCGCGGAGGGTCTGCGAGGGCACGACGAGGACGGTGAAGTCCGCGTCGTGGGCGGCCTCCGCCGGGTCGGCGGTGGCCGTGACCGCGGCGGGGAGTTCGACCCCCGGCAGGTAGTCGGGGTTGGTCCGGGTGGCGTTGATCTCCTTGGCGAGTTCGGCGCGGCGGCCCCAGAGGCTCACCTCGCACCCCGCGTCGGCGAGCACCATCGCGAAGGCGGTGCCCCAGGATCCGTTGCCGAAGACCGCTGCCCTGGTCACTTCGTGCCCCCCTCTGCCGCCTTGCGCCGCTGCTGGAGACGGGCCTTGCGGTGGTCGTACGGTTCGGCGGGCGCCTGCTCGCCGCGGATCTGCTCCAGGAGGACGGTGATGGCGGCCATGATGGCCTCGGTCGCCTCGCGGAGCACCTCGGGCGTCGGCTCGAGGCCGTGGAAGCGGGAGAGGTCGACGGGCGGACCGGCCTGCACGATCAGCGTCTTGCGGGGGAACAGCCTGAGCTTCTTCTCCTTGGCGTACGGCGGCATCGCCAGGTTGGCGCCCCACTGGGCCACCGGGATGACGGGGACCTTGGTGAGCAGCGCGACGCGCGCGGCACCGGTCTTGCCCGCCATGGGCCACATGTCGGGGTCCCGGGTCAGGGTGCCCTCGGGGTAGAAGGCGACGCACTCGCCGCGCTCGATGGCGTCGACGGCGGCGCGGAACGCGTCGAGCGCGTTCGTCGTCTCGCGGTAGACGGGGATCTGGCCGGTGCCGCGCAGCATCATGCCGACGAAGGGGGCCTTGAAGAGGGCCGCCTTGGCGAGGAGCCGCGGGACGCGGCCGGTGTTGTACTGGTAGTGCGCGTACGACAGGGGGTCCAGGTAGGAGTTGTGGTTGACCGCGGTGATGAATCCGCCGTCAGCCGGAATGTGCTCCATACCGCGCCAGTCCCGCCTGAACAGAACCACCAGGGGGGGTTTGGCGATGACCGCCGCGAGGCGGTACCAGAAGCCGATTCTGCGGCGGGGCACTCGGACACCTTTCTCCGGGACTGGCTGGCAGAGGGTCAAGTGTCGCCCCGTGCTCCTGGTCTGTCGAGTGACACCGTACGCCCCGGGCCCTCCGGCAGAACGCGTGGGCGGGACAGAATGGCCCCCCGACGAACCCGAGGCACCAGAGGCACCCGATGCGTACGGACATGGATGACGACTGGTCCCTGGTCGTTCCCCTGAAGCCCCTCGCCCTGGCGAAGAGCCGACTGGCCGCCGCCGCCGGCGCCCGGCTGCGCCCCCGGCTCGCGCTGGCGTTCGCCGAGGACACCGTGGGGGCGGTGCTGAACTGCGCGCGGGTACGGGATGTGGTGGTCGTCACCGACGACCCCACGGCCGCCTCGGTCCTGGCCGCCCTGGGGGCGCGCATCGTGCCGGACGCCCCGGCGGCGGGGCTCAACGCGGCGCTCGCGCACGGGGTCCGCGCCGTGCGGGCCGGCCGGCCGTACGCGCGCGTGGCGGCGCTCAACGCGGATCTGCCGGCGCTGCGGCCCGAGGAGCTGGGCCGGGTCCTCGACACGGCCCGGAAATTTCCGCGAGCATTTCTCGCGGATGCCGCCGAAATAGGTACGACATTCCTCTCGGCGGCTCCGGGGGTGGAATTGGAACCGGCATTCGGGGGCGCGTCGAGGCTCCGGCATTTGTCTTCGGGGGCGGTGGAAATCATGCTCGCCGGGGTGGATTCCGTACGCCGGGACGTCGACACCGGCGAGGATCTCGTGGCTGCGGAGGCGCTGGGGCTCGGCCCGCGGACGGCCGCCCGGTGGCTGTCGGCGGCCGGATAGGGTGCGGTCCATGCAGGCGACCGCGTTCACGTACGACCCCGAGACCCGCAGCGGCAGTGTGCTGCTCGACGACGGCACCCCCGTGGAGTTCGGGGCGGAGGCCTTCGAGGCGGGCGGGCTGCGGCTGCTGCGGCCGGGGCAGCGGGTGCGGATCGAGGTGGAGCCCGGCACGTCCGGGGCCGGCGCGCGGATCACCCTGGTGACGCTCCAGACCTTCTAGCGGCCCTTCGTCACGGGTCCGGACGCGCCGCGGGCCGGGCTCCCTGGGGGGAGCCCGGCCCGGCGGGTGCCGTCCGCTGGTCCTACTTCTTGGCGGCGGTCTTCTTGGCGGTCGTCTTGCGCGCCGTCGTCTTCTTGGCGGGCGCCTTCGTCGCCGTGGCCTTCTTCGCGGCCGGGGCGGTCTTCTTGGCCGTGGCCTTGGTCGCCTTCTTGGCGGCGGCGGCCGTGGTGGCCTTCTTGGCGGCCCCGTTCGCGGTCTTCTTCGCGGGGGTCGTGGTCGTCTTCTTGGCGGTGCTCGCCTTCTTGGCGGCCGACGTGGTGGTGGTCTTCTTCGCGGGGGTCGCCTTGGTGGCGGTCGCCGTGGTGGTCTTCCGCGCCGGGGTCGCCTTCTTCGCGGCGGCCTTCTTGGCGGTGGTGGCCTTCTTCGCGGCGGCCTTCTTCACCGTCGCGGAGGCGGCACCACCGGTGAGGGAGCCCTTGGGCGCCTTCTTGACGGAGACCTCGCCTCCCTTGGGGAGCTTCTTCGAGCCGCTGACCAGGTCCTTGAAGCCCTGACCGGCACGGAAGCGGGGAACCGAGGTCTTCTTGACCCGCACCCGCTCACCCGTCTGCGGGTTGCGGGCGTAGCGGGCCGGGCGGTCGACCTTCTCGAACGAGCCGAAACCCGTCACAGAGACCCGGTCGCCACCGACCACGGCACGCACGATGGCGTCGAGCACGTGGTCGACGGCTTCGGCGGCCTGCTGGCGACCGCCCATCTTGTCGGCAATCGCTTCTACGAGCTGCGCCTTGTTCACGTCTTCCCCTTCGGAGACATTGCCAGAACGAAAGTGTTCAAGCTTTTTCGCACGTTAGGCATGTATATACCGCAAATCAAACACGAAACGGTCTAATCACCCTAGTGCCGCAACGCGGAAGATCCGCTGCGGAGTTCTCGGTGTCAGTCGTCCTCTGGGAATCGGCCCTCGTCGAGGTCCTTCATCAACCGGTCCAGACGCGCTGCCGCGTCCTTGAGATCGTGCTTCGCCGCGGCCGTCACGACCAGCAGCTTCCGGGACAGCGCCATCCTTACGCCCTCCGGGACTTGCAGTGAGCGCACTCTTGTGTGCGCTTCCTTCAATCGGGCGGCGACTGACTCGTAGAGGTCGAGTTGGCTGTCGCGTTCCATGCACCGATTGTGCCATCTAGGGCGAGTTGTCGCCCGACGGGGTCTCAACAAGCGACTGCGCCCCCCACCGGGCGGTGGGGGGCGCAGTCGTGGAAAAGCGCTGCTCAGGCCGTAATTGTACGGGGCTTGTGGGCCGGTCGGGCCCTCTCGTACGCCGCGATGTCGCCTTCGTTCTGAAGGGTGAGGCTGATGTCGTCGAGGCCGTTCAGGAGCCGCCAGCGGGCGTTCTCGTCGAGCTCGAAGTCGGCGTCGATCCCGGCGGCCAGGACCTTGCGCCGCTCCAGGTCGACGGTGACCTCGGCGGTCGGGTCCGCCTCGGTCAGCTCCCAGAGCCTGTCCACCGTCTCCTGCGGCAGGACGACGGTGAGCAGGCCGTTCTTCAGCGAGTTGCCGCGGAAGATGTCGGCGAAGCGGGCGGAGACGACCGCCTGGAAACCGTAGTTCTGGAGCGCCCAGACGGCGTGCTCACGGGAGGATCCGGTACCGAAGTCGGGGCCGGCGACCAGGACCGAGGCGCCCTGCCGCTCGGGGCGGTTGAGGACGAACTCCGGGTCCTTGCGCCAGGCCTCGAAGAGGCCGTCCTCGAAGCCGTCGCGGGTGACCTTCTTCAGCCAGTGCGCCGGGATGATCTGGTCGGTGTCGACGTTGCTGCGGCGCAGCGGGACGGCCCGGCCGGTGTGCGTGGTGAAAGCTTCCATGGTTCCTCAGACCCCCGCGGTGGTGGCGACGTCGGACAGATCGGCCGGGGAGGCCAGATGGCCCAGGACGGCGGTGGCGGCGGCGACCTGGGGCGAGACCAGGTGAGTCCGGCCGCCCTTGCCCTGCCGACCCTCGAAGTTGCGGTTGGAGGTGGACGCGGAGCGCTCACCCGGCGCCAGTTGGTCGGGGTTCATGCCCAGACACATCGAGCATCCCGCGTGCCGCCATTCGGCCCCGGCCTCCTTGAAGACCTTGTCCAGGCCCTCCTCGACGGCCTGCAGGGCGACCCGGACCGAGCCGGGGACCACCAGCATGCGGACCCCGTCGGCGACCTTGCGGCCGTCCAGCAGACCGGCCGCGTTGCGCAGGTCCTCGATGCGGCCGTTGGTGCAGGAGCCTACGAAGACGGTGTCGACCTTGATGTCGCGCAGCGGCTGCCCGGCGGTCAACCCCATGTACTCCAGGGCCTTTTCGGCGGCGAGGCGCTCCGAAGCGTCTTCGTACGAAGCGGGGTCGGGGACGCTCGCCGAAAGCGGCGCGCCCTGGGCCGGGTTGGTGCCCCAGGTGACGAACGGGGCCAGCGCGGAGGCGTCGATGACGACCTCGGCGTCGAAGACCGCGTCCTCGTCGGACTTCAGGGTGCTCCAGTACGCGACGGCGGCGTCCCAGTCCTCGCCCTCGGGGGCGTGGTCACGGCCCTTGAGGTAGGCGAAGGTGGTCTCGTCGGGGGCGATCATGCCCGCGCGGGCGCCGGCCTCGATCGACATGTTGCAGATGGTCATCCGGGCCTCCATCGAGAGCTTCTCGATGGCGGAGCCGCGGTACTCCAGGATGTAGCCCTGACCGCCGCCGGTGCCGATCTTGGCGATGATCGCCAGGATCAGGTCCTTGGCGGTGACGTCCTCGGGCAGCTCGCCGTCGATCGTGATGGCCATGGTCTTCGGGCGGGCCAGCGGCAGCGTCTGGGTGGCGAGCACGTGCTCGACCTGGCTGGTGCCGATGCCGAACGCGAGAGCGCCGAAGGCGCCGTGCGTGGAGGTGTGCGAGTCGCCGCAGACCACGGTGGTGCCGGGCTGGGTCAGGCCCAGCTGCGGCCCCACGACGTGGACGACGCCCTGCTCGACGTCGCCCAGCGGGTGCAGCCGGACGCCGAACTCGGCACAGTTCTTACGCAGGGTCTCCAGCTGCGCGCGGGAGACGGGGTCCGCGATGGGCTTGTCGATGTCGAGGGTCGGGGTGTTGTGGTCCTCGGTGGCGATGGTGAGGTCGAGGCGCCGTACCGGCCGGCCGTTCTGGCGCAGGCCGTCGAAGGCCTGGGGGCTGGTCACCTCGTGCAGCAGGTGCAGATCGATGAAGAGGAGGTCGGGCTCGCCCTCGGCGCGCCGGACGACGTGGTCGTCCCAGACCTTCTCCGCCAGTGTCCTACCCATCGCTTTCCCTCCGGCCGACGTCTACGCCGGCACAACTAGAGACCCGTTTCGCGGGCCGTTGTGCGGCCGCCTCACCAGAGTGACAAGTTCCGCAGGAAATTGAACTTGCGTTTCACAGAGTGAGACGTGAATATCGTTGCATGGACAACTCTAGCGGCGTAGGCGTTCTCGACAAGGCAGCCCTTGTCCTGAGCGCCCTGGAGTCCGGTCCGGCCACCCTCGCAGGACTGGTCGCGGCGACGGGACTCGCACGACCCACGGCACATCGTCTCGCCGTGGCACTGGAACACCACCGGATGGTGGCGCGTGACATGCAGGGCCGGTTCATCCTCGGACCGCGCCTGGCGGAGCTCGCCGCCGCGGCCGGCGAGGACCGCCTGCTCGCGACCGCGGGCCCGGTTCTGACGCATCTGCGCGACGTCACCGGCGAGAGCGCCCAGCTCTACCGGCGTCAGGGTGACATGCGCATCTGCGTGGCGGCCGCCGAGCGGCTCTCGGGTCTGCGGGACACCGTCCCGGTCGGCTCGACGCT
This sequence comes from Streptomyces sp. NPDC058671, assembly GCF_042716475.1. NCBI lineage: Bacteria > Bacillati > Actinomycetota > Actinomycetes > Kitasatosporales > Streptomycetaceae > Streptomyces > Streptomyces sp. NPDC058671. Next base: position 144,284 of record NZ_JBHXSA010000014.1, read on the forward strand.
GACGATGAAGGCCGGCTCGTCCGCGCAGATCCTGATGGCCTGGGAGGAGCCCGAGCGGCTGCACCGCGGCCTCCAGGGCGCCCGCTTCACGGCGACGGCCCTCTCGGGCGTGCGGCGCCGCGGCTGGGCCCAGTCGATCGGCGAGCGGGAGCCCGGTGTCGCGTCCGTCTCCGCGCCCGTGCGCGGCCCGTCGAACCGCGTGGTGGCCGCCGTGTCGGTGTCCGGTCCCATCGAGCGTCTGACGCGCCACCCGGGGCGCATGCACGCCCAGGCGGTCATCGACGCGGCCGCCCGCCTCTCCGAGGCCCTCCGCCGCACCGGCTGACGCTCCTTCTCCCTCTGTTCCGTTCGTCCCGGCCCACCGCTTCAACGCCGCAGCGGTGGGCCGGAGTTGTGCGTTCCCGCGCCGAACAGCGAAAAGCCCTCCCCCGAAGGGAAGGGCTTCTTCGTCTTGTACCCCCGACCGGATTCGAACCGGCGCTACCGCCTTGAGAGGGCGGCGTGCTAGGCCGCTACACAACGGGGGCCCTGCGGATCAGATCCGCGATGCAGATGAGCTCTGCGAGCTGGCCTACCTGGACTCGAACCAAGAATGACGGTACCAGAAACCGTAGTGTTGCCAATTACACCATAGGCCATGGTGGTTACACCGTACCCCCGACCGGATTCGAACCGGCGCTACCGCCTTGAGAGGGCGGCGTGCTAGGCCGCTACACAACGGGGGCCCTAGCGATCCCACCCGGCCGGAACCGGGTGATGTCACCACAGATCCACCGGGAGCTACCCAGGTGATCTACAGGATGGATCTGTACCCCCGACCGGATTCGAACCGGCGCTACCGCCTTGAGAGGGCGGCGTGCTAGGCCGCTACACAACGGGGGCTTTGTGGATGTGATCCACGATGTGCAGATGAGCTCTGCGAGCTGGCCTACCTGGACTCGAACCAAGACTAACGGAACCAGAAACCGTCGTGCTGCCAATTACACCATAGGCCACCGGGGCAAAGTCCCCACCAGGGGATCTTGCTCGGCTTGCGCTTTCCGGGTTCTTGCCTTTCGGCTTGTTCCCCTCGGCGCAGGAAGAACATTACCCGAAGGTGGACTGCGCTCCAAAACGGGTATCCCCGCGGAGCAGGCCCGGGAGCTGGCGGAGGTCGGTGATCCGGTTCAGCTCGGGTCGGCCGCCGGTGCCCGCGCGGTCCAGCCAGATGCCCCGCAGCCCCGCCTCCACCGCACCGCGCGCGTCGATGTCGGGCTGGTCCCCCACGTACGCCACCTCGCCAGGACGCAGGTCAAGGGCGGTGCAGGCGGCGTGGAAGGCCTCCGGGGACGGCTTGGCCACGCCCAGTTCGGCCGCGCACAGGACGGCCTCGAAACGGTCGCGTACGCCCAGGACCCGGAGCTTGCGGTCCTGGTTGTGGAGGCTGCTGTTCGACAGGATGCCGTGACGGTAGTCATCGGCAAGGAGGTCGAGGACGGGCACGGCGTCGGGGAAGAGCTCCCAGGCCGCCTCGTAGTGGGAGACGTACCGCTCGAACCAGTCGTCGGCCTCGGCGGCGGTGAGCGCGGGCGCCGTCAGGAAGTCCCGGACCCGCTCCCTGCGCTGCTCCTGGAAGTCGACACCGCCGGCTTCGAAGCGGCGCCAGTGGATCGCGGTCAGCTCCCGCCAGCGGTGGAGGGCCTGGTCGACGGAGTCGAATCCGTCCGCCAGGCCCTCGGCCGTCAGGTGCGCGCTCATGCCGATGTGGTCGGCGCGGGCGTAGTCGAAGATCGTGTCGTCGACGTCCCAGAGGATCGCGCGGATGGTCATGGCTCGACCGTACCGCCGGGGCGGGTCAGGCGGGGGCGAAGCGGAAGACGCGGAAGTCGGTGACGAAGCAGGCGGCCTCGCCGTCGGCGTCACGCCCGATCCAGGTCGGATAGGAGCCGTCGCCCCAGCCGGAGTCGAAGACGGCGACGGTGTGGCCGTCCTCACCCTCGGCGAGGAAGGCCGTCGGCCCGGGCGGGCTGCTGTCCATCGTCTCCCAGACGACGCCCTCCTCGTCCTGGGTGCCGGGGAAGGAGTGGTGGGCGGCCGCGTCGTAGAAGCAGCCCACGCCGGCGTCCACGCCGTAGCCGGCGAGGTCGGCGGGGTCCTGGCCGGGGACCGCGGCGGGCTCCCAGCGGACCACCGGGGTGTCCCGGATGATCAGACGTGCGGCGGCGATCACGCGGTGCGGAAAGGGGTGCTCGACGTCGACCACGGCGGTCTGGACCGGATAGCGGCCGGGCGGGACCGTGACGGTGAAGGGGTCGGGCCTCGCGTCGTCGTCCCCGAGGTGGACGATGGGGTCGCAGGCCACGAGCCGTCCGGTGGGCAGGCCGAGCTCACCCAGCTCCGTCACGGTGGCGACGGCGTTCCGTCCGTCCTGGGGCGGGCCGGCGCCTTCCGGCGTGAACCAGCGGGTGCAGTCAGGTGGGGTCGAGGGCATGGCTCGACCGTAGTGGCCGGGTACGACGGGAGGGGCGGGGGGCGGGGGCCACCGGCCCCGCCCCACCCCGACGGGTGGGGGTTCGGGGGGTTCCAAGCCAGGGCCCCCGAGGTTCGGGTGCGGGTGGTAAACCTGGCCCGGGTAGAACGGGGGTGGAAT